>QHTZ01000103.1 GCA_003221005.1 Gemmatimonadota bacterium | reverse complement strand
TGCGCTCCGAGCCCCTTCCCGAAGTAGAAGTTGCCGTGCACGGTGAGGTGCCCCGGCGTGATGTTGCCGCCGAGCTCGACCCCGTTGCCGGTGGCGTTGGAGCCGATGACGCCGGTGCCGGTCGTGTCTTTCCAGTCGAGGTGTCCGACAACATAGACGTTCCAACTCAGGTTCTTGCCTCTGTTGCCGACGTTGAGCCGCGCCTCGAGCTGCGGCATCCCGGAGGCTTCGCCGTTCCCGATGTTGTTCGCGACGTCAATGGCCCCAACCGCAGGGCCGGACCCTTTCATCACCGCCACCTGAAGCTGGGTGGTCATCGGCTTTCCCGCCTTGCCCAGATCGTGGTAGAAAAAGATCCCTGGGAAGCGCCAGCCCACCATGCCCGCCGCGCCGTACCCGAGCGGGAACGCGATGTGCGTCAGGGACACGGGCACTTCGGCGAACAGTGGGGACCAGTACTGGCCGATTCGCAAGGTCGTGCGGCCGTTCGTCAGGTCGGCGTACGCGAGGCGGACGCGGAGCTGTGGCTGCTCATCCCCGAACGGCGGCCCCAACGGCGCGTTGGAAAACGCACCGAAGAAGTCGCCCTCGATGATGCCCTTGGGCGCCCACTTGCCGAGCATCGGCTGGCTCGCGAACTCGAACCGGATGCGCGTATTCCTGACGTCGCCATCCGTGAATCCCTGGTCCGCTCCGGGCTGGGCCTGGGCCGCCCACTCCGCGTTCTGCCCTTGGCCGAACTGGCCGAACAAACCGCGGTCGTTGAACAGGGTCGCGCTGATGAAGCCGCTGATGGTGAGCGTTTCCCCGTCCGCCAGCTTGATGACCTGCTGTGCCGCGGCGGGAGCGCCGCTCGCGAAGACGAAGACCATCGCGGCAACGGGCCAAGAGAACGATGCCATTCGGATTCTCATGACATGCCTCCTGCATAAGGAGAGCCGTTGAGGAGCGGCCCGGCCCCTATCATGAGCCGGTCCGACCGGATGCGCTAGACCACTCGTTTATCCCTTCACTGCGCCCATAGTGAAGCCCTGGATGAAACGGTCGATAAAGAGGTTGTAGACGATCGCCAGCGGGATGCTGGTGAACAGGGCGGCGGCCATGAGTGAGCCCCAGTGGTACACGTCGCCGCGCACCAGCGCGATCGGCACCCCCAGGCTGATCGTCATCTTCTCCACCGAGCTGATGAACGTCAGTGCGTACACGAACTCCTGCATCACCAGCGTGAACGTGAACACCACCACGGTCAGAATCCCCGGGACGATGAGGCGCGGCGCGACCCTCAGGATCACCGCGAGCCGGCTGTAGCCGTCGATCATCGCCTGCTCCTCGATCTCCCACGGGACCGAGCGCAGGAATCCCATGACGAGCCACGTGCAAAACGGGATTGTCATGGTCGGATAGATCAGGATCAAGGCGCCGAGCGAGTTGTGGAGCCCCAGCAGCGCGACGAGCCGGGAGAACGGGACGAAGAGCAGGGTGGGGGGGATCAGATACGTGAAGAAGATGCCCATCCCCATCCGCTCCCCCCACCGGCCCGCGAGCCGCGCCAGGCTGTAGCCCGCCGGCACCGCGACCGCCACCGTGATCACCACGACGGCGACTACGACAATCAGGGTGTTCAGCACCCAGCGCGGGAACTCGGTCTCCCCGAAGAGCAGTCGCACATGGTCGAGCGTGGGCGGGTCGTTAAAGATCCACGGGATGTGACTCACGTCCGACGCGCCGACGTAGAGGTCCCGGTTCTGCTTGAACGTCGTGACGAGCATCCAATAGAACGGAAACCCGGCAAAGACCATGAAGCCGAGCGCGGCGGCGTACAGCGCCACGCGCTTCATCGCGCACCCACTTCCGCGCGGCGGGCGAGTCGCAGCATCGCGACCGCGACCACGATCAGGAACGGGAGGAGAAACACGGCGATCGCCGCTCCCTGTCCCAGGTCGGCGCCGAGGATGCCGCGCTGGAAGGCGAGCGTAGGGAGCACGTGGGTGGTATTCGCCGGCCCGCCGCCCGTGAGGATGTACACGACGCCCAGGTCAGTGGCGGTGTAGACCACACCGAATAGTACGGCGACGGTCACGACCGGCAGCAATAGCGGGAGTTCAACCTGAAACAGTCGCCGCCAGAAGCCGGCGCCGTCCACGATCGCCGCCTCAACGATCTCCTGCGGAATCGATGCCAGTCCTGCGAGCACGATCACGGTCGCGAACGGCAGGATGCGCCATGCCTGCACGATGATGATCGCCACCAGCGCGAGCGCGGGATCCCCGAGCCAGTACAGCCACCCGTGCAGCAGGCCGGCGGCCTTGAGCGTCCAGTTGATCACGCTGAAGGTGGAGTCGAAGATCCACGTCCACGCGATCGCCGCGAGCGAGACCGGCACCGCCCAGGGCAGGAGCAGGATGAATCGGGCGAAGCGCTTGCCGCGAAACGTGGCGCGGAACACCTGCGCGGCCGCCGTCGCCAGCACCACCACGAGCGCCTGGGAGCCGACCGTCACCACGACGCTGTTCCGCAGTGCCCGCTGGAAGATGGGATCGCCGAGGATGGCGCCGTAGTTCCCGAACCCTGCCCATTCGAAGCGGAGACTGCCGGCAGTGGCGTTGCTGAAGCTGAGAAGGATCGCGAGGAAGAAGGGGACGCCGACGAGCAGGATCACGTACGCGAGCGAGGGGGCGAGCATCAGGACGCCCAGCACGTCCTCGCGATCCGCGACGGCGCGGCGCGTCACGATCGGCGCCTCAGTCCCGTGTCGGCGTCGAAGTAGCGCAGCGCCGCCCGGGGCACGGCAAACTCCTGCGTCTCCCCCTCCGGAATCGCCTGCGCGATCGTCCCCGGCAGCTTTGCGATCACCGTGGCGTCGGGCGTGGCGCTCTCGGCGACTGCGCCGTACACGTAGCGATCGGAGCCCAGGTACTCGACGCGCCGCACCGAGAAGCGGAAGGCCCGCACGTCCTCGCCCGCGGCGAAGGTGCTGCGGGGAAGAAAATGCTCGGGCCGGAACCCGAGCAGGGTGCGAGGCGGCAGGGAAGGGTCGCCCAGGTCCAGCAGGTTCATCGGCGGCTGGCCCACGAAGGTCGCGACGAACGTATCCACGGGGTCCTCGTACACGTCCTGGGGCGTCCCCACCTGTCGCACCTTGCCGTGCTCCATCACCACGATCCGGTCGCCCAGGCCCATCGCTTCGATCTGATCGTGCGTCACGTACACGGTGGTGGTCCCGATCTGGCGCTGAAAGCGCTTGAGGTCGTCGCGGGCGGTGTTCCGCAGCTTGGCGTCGAGGTTCGCGAGCGGCTCGTCCAGCAGAAAGACCTTGGGGTCCCGCACCAGGGCGCGGCACAGGGCCACGCGCTGGCGCTCCCCACCGGAGAGCTGGCGCGGATAGCGGTCGAGGTAGCGGGAGATGCTGAACATCTCCGCCGCCCACCGCACCTTCGCTTCGATCTGCTGCCGCGGCACCCGGCTCGCCTCGAGCGGAAAGGCGATGTTCTTGAAGACGGTCCGGTGCGGGTACAGGGCGTAGCTCTGGAAGACCATGGCGATCCCTCGGGCCCGAGGCGGCACGTCGCCGTCCACGCGCACGCCCCCAATGTAAATCTCCCCTGACGTCGGGTGCTCGAGCCCCGCGATCATGCGGAGCAGCGTCGTCTTCCCGGAGCCGGAGGAGCCCAGCAAAACCAGGAACTCTCCCTCGCGGATCGACAGGTCTACCCCGTCCACCGCGTGGAGGTCACCAAAATACTTCTTTAGGTTGCGAATCTCGACGCCGGCCACCGCTCCGCCCGCCTCCTCGCGTTCCCGCGTCCCTCCGTCCCCCCGTCCCCCCGTCCCGCCGGCTTCGCCAGGCTCACCGGCGGGTTGTAGATGATGCGGTATGGGTTCTCGGGCACCTCGAGCTGCCGCACCACGTCCGGTGGCGGGCCGGCCTGTGCCGACCACGCGCGGGCCCCGCCTCCGCGGCACGCGGCGAGGGCAAGGAAGGCGCCACAGAACGCTGCAACCAGTACGCGCGCTGGGACAGGCATGTTGGTCTCGCTTAGGGATCGGGACGCGACCTGGCGGCGTCGTCCGACGGCGCCCCGCGGGCGAGCCATGAGCGGAACGATTCCGCATCATGCGCCAGGCGCCATTCCTCGAAGATCGACAACGCCATCGCCCGGACGCCGCCCTCGGCCCCGCCGGCGCCGAGGCACTGCTGGTGCAACCAGGCCTCGAAGTCGTCCGGATCGGGATCGGCGGCGATCGCTCCCTCGAGCAGCTCGCGCTTGATCGTCAGGCCGATCGCGTCGGGGGTCGTGTCGCGCTTGCGGCGGCGCCGTCGCCCCTCGGATGCGTCGAGCGCCGCCAGGAGCTCGCGGCAGACGTCACCGGGACGGAGCGTGGAGCTCACGCGGCCGCCACCTGAGCTTCGAGCGCATACGCCGGCCCCTCGGGCCGGTGGTAGCCGCGCTCGAGTGCCGCGACGTCGAGATGCACCGTCATCAGGTCGTCCAGGAGCACCGCCCACGGAGCTAGGGGGCGAATCGTCGTGAGTGCCTTGAGATACCCGTGGCAGGTGTTGCAGATCTCGATCTTGCGCATCTGATCGCTCGCCTCAGGCGTCAGGTAGCCGAGGTGGTCGTGATGGGTTTCGTCGCAAAACACGCATCGTAACGACGGGATCGCCCATCCCGTGCCGCAGCGCCCGCAGCGCAGCTGGCGCTGCCGCTCGAGCCCCGAGTACTCGGCCAGCACTGGCCACGCTCCGCACAGCGGACAATACCCCTCCCACCACGTCGCCGGCAGCTCCTGCTCCAGCTTCCGGGCGCACGCCTGGAGCAGCGGCAGGGCCGCCATCTGTCCCACGACGCGGAGGACTGGTGCGCCCGCGCCAGCGCCTTCCGCTCCGGCGAGGGCGTCAACGCGGGCGTCGTCCTGGCAGACCGCTGCCTCGAGCAGCGCGAGCCCGTCGAGCCGGCGCCCGGCGCCGTTCGCGGCGCCGGCGAGGTTGACGAGGCTGCGTACCCAATCCTGCGCGTCGCGGCCTCCCACCGCGAACCGGGCGCGAGCGAGGAGCGGCGCCTTGACGGGCCGCTCCGCGGCGGGAGTCGCGACGGCGGCGTCCCACACGGCGCCGTCTTCGCTCTCCGCGAGGGCCGCCTCCAGGAGCCTGAGCCATGCCTCCGACTCAGGTGTCTGGCGGCGAGCCTCGGCCACGCGCTGTTGGATCTCTATGTTCCGGGGCCGCCGAAGGCGGGGAGAGGACCAGAGCATTTCACTTTCACGGTGCGGCAGGGCGTGCGGTAGTACATCCTCGCGCCCGCGTGTACTTCGGTGACGCGGTCGTGGTTGCCGGGGTCGGCCCCGGGACCGCCTCCCCGCACGCGTCCGGCCTCAGGGCTCGCGCAGCCCACCAGGCCGGTGAGTGTCAGTGCGAGCCACCAGCGGCGGATCGCCACGCTACATCCCCACCGCCACGCGGTAGCGATCGATCCCCTCCGACGCCAGGATCGTGGCGAGCCGCAGCAGGAAGCCGCCCAGGAGCACGAGCTTCGCGGCGTTCACGACGGGCCGCGTGGCGAGGCTGCCGAAGCGCGCCGGCTTCAGGTGCAGGCCGAGGGGCACGAGAATTCCGAATCCCACCACGCCCACGAGCAGCAGCAGTCCCCACACGCTCACCCAGACGCGATTGACCGAGCCGAGCGACACGAGGAACACGACCAGTACCAGCAGCTCGACCACGAGCGCATTACTGTCGAACGACGACAGCCACTCGAGCGACCGGGGCGTGGCTCCGCGGCCGGGCGCGAGCAGCATGAGCGCCGCGGCGCCGGTGGACGCGCCCGAGGCGACGAACAGCGCGCCGAGCCAGGGGCTATCCGCCCAGATGGGGCGATTGGTCACCGACAGCAGAATCCCCGTGTAGCCGGCGACGAAGAACCCGAGCAGACCGGCGACCGCCACCACGAGCTTGGCGAGCGCGCCGCGGTGCAGCAGATGGAACGCCGGGGTCTGCAGCCGTCCCTCCTCGGCCATGGCGCCGAGCGCCGACAAGACCGAGAACAGGCCGAACAGAAGAATCGCCCAGGCTCCGAAGGAGATGGGCGACCACCCCTTAAACATGAGGGCGGGGAGATTCGCGGACTGGAACAGCATGTGCCAGAAGCGTAGCGGCCGGCCCAGGTCGATCGTGAGGAGCAGGCCGGAAATGAGCGCCCCCCACGCGGCCACGTAGTACCCCGTGCGCACGACGGGGCGGTCCTCGGGCCGGCCGAACCAGTCGAGCAGCGCGGCAAGGAAGCAGGCGCCCCCCGCGAGCCCGCCCACGAAGAAGTACAGGATGATGAGCCATCTCCAGTGCGGGGCGCCGCTGAAAAAGGTGTCGGACATGGCCCGTTCCCCCTCAGCTCAGGGACGGTGGCTGCTCGTCCATGCGCCGCTTGCGCAGGCCAACGAGCGCCAGCACCCCGAGGACCGCGGCGCTCGCCACCGAGAACGAGGTGCTCTGCTTGAGGTTGCGGGACGGCAGCTTGGGATTGCGCGGCAGCCCGTACACCTCGGGCTCGTCCACGAGCAGGTAGAACGAGTTGAGGCCGCCCAGGGGCCCCTGGGGATCCGCGCCGTACAACTGGGCCTCCACGCCCTGCGCCCTCAGCTGATCCTTGCGCTTCTGCGCGCGCGCGCGCAGCTCGGTGATCGGCCCGAACTGGATCGAGTCGGTCGGACACGCCTTGGCGCACGCCGGCTCGAGCCCGACCTTGAGGCGGTCGTAACACAGCGTGCACTTCTGCGCCGTGCCCGCCACGGCATTGATGTCGATGACGCCGAACGGGCAGGCCGAGATGCACGCCCGGCAGCCGTTGCAGACGTCCGACTGGATCACCACGGTGTCGAACTCGGTGCGGATGATGGCCCCCGTGGGGCACACCTCGATGCACCCTGCCTGGACGCAGTGCTTGCACACGTCGCTCATCATCAGCCAGCGGCCGTTGTACGGCCCCGAGAACTGCTCGATGAAGCGGACGTGCCGCCAGTGGATGCCGTCGAGCCGGCGGGTGTTGTCGTAGCTGTCGCCGGAGAGCTCGCGGATGCCGCCGTTCTCGGCCGGCAGCTGGTTCCATTCCTTGCAGGCCACCTCGCACGCCTTGCAGCCGATGCACACCGTCGTGTCTGTGAAGAACCCCATGGCCTCGGGCATATCAGGCCCTTTCCACGTTGCAGACGAACGCCTTGCCTTCGTGGATCGACACGTTGGGATCCCCGACCCAGGAGGTCAGGTCGTTCACGACATCGCCCGTGCTCAAGCCCATCCAGCCCCAGTGCCAGGGCATGCCGACGTGGTGGATACGCTTGCCCGCGACGTTCATCACCCCGATCCGGTCGGTCACCAGCGCCTTCGCCCGGACGTGGCCGCGCGGGGACGTGATGATCACCCAGTCGAGGTTCCTTATCCCCTTCTCCCGAGCCAGGTCCTTGCCCAGCTCGATGAAGAGCTCCGGCTGCAGCTCGCTCAGCCACGGCAGCCAGCGGCTCATCGCGCCCGCCAGGTAGTGCTCGGTCAAGCGGTACGTGCTGATCACGTACGGGAACTTGGGGTCGCCCACCGCGGCGATCTGATTGTACGGCTTTCCCGGAGCCCAGAGCTTGTGCACCGGGCTGCTCTGCTGCTTGTAGAGGAGGTTCTTGACGGGTGACTCGTGCGGCTCGTAATGGGTGGGGAGCGGCCCGTCCACTAACCCTGCGGGCACGAACAGCCAACCCTTGCCGTCCGCCCTCATGATGAAGGGCTGGGCGCCGGAGAGGGCGTCGAGGCCGATGCCGTCCGGCTTCGGCTTGGCGTCCGGGGCCTTCGTAGCGCCGCAGTCAGGCACGTCGTAGCCCACCCACTTGCCGCGGGGGACGACCTTCCCCGTCTTGGGATCGGGCGGGTTTACGAAGCTCGCGTCCCACCACACCCAGCGCTTCCGCTCGCTCCAGGGGTTGCCCTTCAAGTCGGCGGAGGCACGGTTGTACATCACGCGGCGGTTCGCGGGCCACGCCCAGCCCCACTTGAGGTGGGCCCCGGGCACGCCCGGCGGATCGGGCTCGCGCCGCGCCGTGAGGTTCTGGTCCCACGCCGGGAAGCAGCCGCAGTAGATCCACGATGCGCACGTGGTCGAGCCGTCGTCCTTCAGCTCGGCGAAGCCCTTGAGGTGCTGTTTGGGATCGGCGGTCTGGTACCCGTTGATCTCCCGCAGGATCTTGAGCGCGTCGGGCTCCCCGGGATAGATGGGCTTCACGCCCGGATCCGGGTCGAAGGCCCACAGTACGTTGTTCCAGCCCTGGTCGCGCGATAGCTTCGAGCCGGCGTACGCTTTCTTGAGGCGCTTCGCCAGGTTGTGGTAGAACCAGGTGTCGGTGCGGCAGTCGCCCGGCGCGTCGGACGCCTTGGAGTGCCACTGCAGCATGCGTTGCGTGTTGGTGAAGCTGCCGTCGTATTCCGCGATCTGCGTCGAGGGGAAGAAGAAGATCTCCGTCTTGATGTCCCCAACCTTCACTGCGCCGTCCTTCACCTCGGGCCCGAGATACCAGTGTGTGGCCGTCTCGGTGAGCCAGTTGTCCTTCACGACCATCCACTCGAGCTCCCGCATCGCCAGCCGGGTCGCGGAGCCGTTCAGCGAAGTGGCGGGGTTCTGGCCCACGCAGACCATGCCCTTCACTTTGCCCTCGGCCATGGCCGCAAACGTGGCGATGTGCGAGTGATCGCCCAGGATCTTCGGGTGCCAGTCGTAGCCGAAGTCGTTCTCCGCCGTCGCCGCCGGGCCGTAGACCGACTTCAGGTACGAGACCAGGAACTTGGGCAGGTTGCCGTAATAGCTCGTCGGCGACGTCTCGGCGGCCATGTAATCTCGCAGCGTCTCGTGCGGGCGTAGCGCCGACGGCGCGTTCATGTAGCCGTGGATGCTGTGGTACAGCGTGGGGACGTCGGTCGAGCCCTGGATCGCCGCGTGGCCGCGTAGCGCCATGACGCCCGCGCCCGGCCGGCCGATGTTGCCGAGCAGGAGCTGCAGCAGCGCGCAGCAGCCGATCATCTGGACCCCGTAGGTGTGCTGGGTCCACGCGACCGCGTAAGCGAAGGCGCTGGTCCGGTCCCGGCCCGAGTTTTCGAGCAGCATCTCGGCCACCTTGATGAACTTCTCCTTGGGCGAGCCGCAGATCTGCTCCACCATCTCCGGCGTGTAGCGGCTGAAGTGGTGCTTCAGGATCTGGAACACGCAATGCGGGTGCTGGAGAGTCGGATCCTTTTCGGCCGGGCCCGGCTTGAGCGACCGGACGAGATCGTCGAACGGCGGGCCCGCGCGCCTCGCGATCAGGTCCTTCGTGACGGGGCCGGGGCCCTTGGGTCCCCGCTTGTATTGCCAGGTCGCGGGGTCGTAGCGGCCCAACAGGCCGTTGTAGGGCCAGAACGCAGGCTCCGCGAACGTGGCGAGCCCCGAGAACACGCCCTCCAGCTCCTCGGTGTCCTTGAAGTCCGGGTTGATGATCGTCGCGGCGTTGGTGTAGTTGACCACGAACTCCTTGAAGAAGGGGTCCGCGTTCCACCGCTTGCTGTGGATGACGTAATTGATGAGGCCACCGAGGAACGCGATGTCCGAGCCGGCGCGAATCGGGACGTGCAGGTCGGAGACGGCGCTGGTGCGCGTGAACCGCGGATCCACGTGGATCAGCTTCGCGCCGTTCAACTTCGCCTTCATCGGCCAGCGGAACGCCACCGGGTGGCACTCCGCCATGTTGGAGCCCATGATGACGAAGCAGTCGGTGTGCTCGAGGTTGCGCGGATACAGGGTCGCCGCGCCCCGACCGAACCGTGTCCCCAGACCGGGGACGCTAGAGCTGTGTCATATCCTGGCCTGATTCTCGATGGCGACGACCCCGAGCCCGCGCCAGAACTTCTGGCACACGTGGTTGAACTCGCTGTCCAGGGTCGCGCCGCCGAGCCCGAAGATGGCCGGGGTCATGTTCACGAGCTTCCCGTTGGGGAGCTTCTCGATGAACGTCTCGTCGCGGGTCTGCTTGATCAGCTCCGCCACACGGTCCATGGCCCACTCGAGCTCGACCACCTCCCAGTCGCCGGCGCCGGGTTTGCGATGCAGCACCTTGGTCGCCCGGTTCGGGTTCATGTGGAGCTGATAGATCGCGGCGCCCTTGGGGCACAACGTTCCCTCGTTGTGCGGGCTGCGCGGATCGCCTTCGATGTTGACGATCTTGCCGTCCACTGTGTGGATCAGGGTCGCGCACCCGACCGAGCAGAACGGACAGATGCTCGGCGTGGTTTTGGCGTCCTTGATCCGCAGCTCCTGCGCGCGAGCGGCGGCGGGCGCGAGCGACACGCCGAGCCCGACGAGGCCGCCAATGGCCGTTCCCGCTCCTGCACTGGCTGTGAGCCGCAAGAAATCCCGACGGGTGACCTGCATCTGGTCCTCCGCGCTCAAGAGAGGGGCTTGGATGCGCGAAGCTCTGAGCGACGGCCGGCGGGAGCCGACCCGTCGCTGCGTCATGATATAAAGCGCGTCTCGCGGGGCGCAACCCCACCGCTCGGGCCCCAGTGGCCGGCAGGGTTTTCGACGGCGAACGCCGGGGCTGGCGGCGCCCGCGCTCGAGGCGTAGAGTCCCCGCATGCTTGAGCTTCCCGAGCTCACGCCGGAGCACTTTGAGATCCTGGTGGTGCGCGAGCTGCGCAAGGTCGGGCTCGAGGTCTCCGAGCTGCGCCAACACCGCCGCACCACATTCCCCCAGCCCGAGCGGGGCTATCTATTGGAGCTGGAAGGCGTAATCAGCCGTGCCGCGTGGCGGCGGCGCGCCTTGATCGGCTGCCGGCGGCAGGATCTCCCCATCGGGCGGGCCGCGGTCGAGGCGTTCAAGAGTCACGTCACCGAGGCCGGCGTCGACGGCGGCATCCTGTTTGCAACGGGCGCGTTCGAGCCGGAGGCCCTGCAGGCCGCCCGGGACGGGGGCGTCGCTCTGCTCCGGGTGACGGACGGCCGCACGGCGTTCGACACGAGCGGCTGGGGAACGCCGGGGCACTACCCCATCTGGTTGCCGGCGTACTGCGCCCAGGCCGTCGGCCGCGACACCGCCGGCCAGCTGCGCTATCAGCTCCTCGAGCAGGGGCAGGGGGACCTCATCCTTGATCAGCTGCGGGCCCCGGGTGACGCGGAGTCCGCCAGGGGCGCGTGAACGGAGAGAGGGGGCTCAGCATGGCCGGGCAGGCACCGCAGAAGGATGCGATGGACGTGCTGCAGGCCTGGGTGAACGACTACATCGCCCGGGCACACCCGGCGATTTCGCTCGGCACGGGGGGCGAAGCGGGCGGCGCGCAGCTGCGGCTCAAGTACACGCCCGCCGACGGCGAGGTCTCGATCCTCCACATGGTCGCCGTCACCCGGAACGGTCGCGCCGCGATCCTCGTGCGGCGGTTCGACGGCGCGATGCCCGAGACCGCCGTACAGGCTGGCATGTGGGCCAGCACCGAGCTCGGACGCAGGCCCGCCGTGTGATCGGCGCCCACACCGCTGCCTATCCGCCGATGAACACGGCCCCGCCCGGGTTCGATCCGGCGCGGGACCTGCCCCGCGGGTTCTTCGAGTTCTTCACCCCGCTGCACCATCAGTTTACGCCGCGCCAACAACAGCTCATCGCCGCGCGGAAACAGGTGCTTTCCCGCGCGCATCGCGGTGAGCTTCCCGATTATCTGCCGCCCTCCGAGGCGACGCGGGGCACCTGGCGGATTGAGCTTCCCACCTGGTGCCAGGACCAGCGCAACCAGATGACCGGCCCCGCGGACGACGCCGACCTCGTCGTGAAGATGCTAAACTCCGGCGCGCCGGGCGTGATGCTCGACCTCGAAGACTCGATGGCGAACCAGTGGGACCATCTCACCCTGGGGATCGAGAACATCCTCAAGGCGCTGCGCGGGGAGCTCAGCTACTTCGACCAGAAGCGCAACCGCACGGTCGGCATCGAGCCCAGCAAGACCGTGGTGTGGGTCCGCCCGCGGGGGCTGCACATCAGCCAGGCCGGCATCTTCAGCTCAGGCGTCACCGCGGCGTCGCTGTTCGACGTGGCGAGCGTGTTCTACCGGATCGATCCTGCCACGCTGAAGCATCCGCTCGCTCTGTACATCCCGAAGTCCGAGTCCGCCGAGGAGGCGCGGTGGTGGCGCGATCTGCTCCCGGCGCTCGCGGCCACCCGAAAGCTGCCGGCGGATTACATCAAGTGCATGGCGCTGATGGAAGCGCACCCCATGGCGTATCAGATGGAGGAGTTCCTCTACGAGCTGCGCGCGCACTGCCTCGGCCTCAATCTCGGCCGGTGGGACTACATGGCGAGTCTCATCCACTTCACGTTCGAGCGGCCGGAGTGGGTGCTCCCGGACCGCAACACGATCCCCTACGACGTGCCGTTCTACCAGCGGGTGCGCGAGCTGCTGGTGGACATCTGCCACAAGCGGGGGGCGTTCGCCATCGGCGGGATGACGGCCCTGTTTCCCAGCCGCGAGGACCCGGAGCTGAACGCGCGGGCGCTCGCGGTGCTCGCCCAGGACAAGAAGAACGAGGCGACCTGCCTGATGGACGGCGCCTGGACCGGGCACCCGGACCAGAACGAGATCGCGGTGCGCCAGTTCCCGTCCCCGAACCAGCTGCAGCGACGGCCCGCCCTCTCCGACCCACACCCCGATCTCCGGCCGTTGCCGCGCGGCGTGGGAACGCGGTCGCTCCAGGGGACGAGGGCGGCTGTGCGGACGGTCATCCGCTACCGCAACGGCGTGCTGAACGGGAGGGGCGCCAGCCTGCTCGACGGATACATGGAAGACCAGGCGACCGATCGCATCTACCGCCTGATGATCGCCCAACGGCTGCGGCACGGTGCCGCGGCCCCGGTGCTGGACGAGGCGGGCAAGCCCATCGTCCACACACGGGAGCTCGTCACGAAGCTGTTCGACGCAGAGCTGACGCGTATCCTGGGCGAGCTGCGCTCGCTCAGAGATCCCGGAACGCCGGAGACTTTCCGCCAAGCCAGAGCGATCAGTGAGGAGATGATCCTGCAGGGCGCATTCGATCCGCTGTAGGGCCCCGACGGGCCCGAGGAGTGAACCATGGCCTGGACCCAGGTTTACGATCCGTTGCACAGCTGGATCCTTTCGACCCTCGTGGCGGCACTGCCGATCCTGGTGCTGTTCGGCCTGCTCGCCGGTCTGAGGGTGAAGCCGCACTGGTGCGCGATGGCCGGGGCCGGCACGGCGGTGGTGGTCGCCGTCACGATCTTCGGGATGCCGTTCCCGCTCGCGGCAATGAGCTTCGTGTACGGAGTCGGGTTTGGCGTCCTCAAGATCGCCTGGATCGTGCTCGCGGCGGTCTATCTCTACGACGTGTCGGTGCACACCGGCCAGTTCGAGATCATGAAGGAGTCGGTGGCCGGGATAACCGCGGACCGCCGCCTCCAGCTCTTGCTCGTGGCTTTCTGCTTCGGAGCTTTCATCGAGGGCGCGGCGGGCTTCGGCGCGCCGGTGGCGATTGCGGGCGCCTTCATGATCGGGTTGGGATTCCAGCCGTTCCACGCCGCGGCGCTCAATCTGCTCGCCAACACGTCGCCGGTGGCGTGGGGCGCGATCGGTACACCGGTGCATACGCTCGCGGCCGTGTCAGGTCTCCCGGAATCGGACTTGAGCGCCATGATCGGCCGCATCCTTCCCATCACCGGCATCATCGTGCCCTTCTGGCTGGTCCGCGCGATGGTCAGCTGGTCGGAAACCGTCGAGGTGCTGCCCGCCATCCTGGTGGTGGGAGCGTCGTTCAGCCTGATGCAGTATTTCTGGTCGAACCACGTGGACTCGAACCTCGTCGACATCGCAGGGGGCGTCGTCTCACTGGTCGCGACGGTGCTATTCCTGCGATTCTGGCAGCCGAAACGCATCTGGAGGCTCGAGCACGAGCGCGGCGCGATGTCGGGGGCGGGGGCGCGCGCGCCCGGAAGTGTTCCCAAGCACACGCCGGGCCAGATCGCGAAGGCCTGGATGCCGTTCGCCATCCTCTCCGTCTTCGTGTTGGTGTGGGGCCTGCCGGCGATCAAGGGTGCGATGAACCGCGCCACGACGCCCGTCTGGAACGTGCCGTTCCTGCACAACGCGGTGTCGCGCGCCGCGCCGGTCGTGACCAAGCTGACTCCGGAAGCGGCGCGGTATGACTTCAACTGGCTATCAGCCACCGGCACCGGGTGCTTCTTCGCCGCGATCGTCGCCGGCCTGGTGCTCGGGCTGGGGCCGGCCCAGCTCGCGCAGATCTTCTGGCGCACACTCAAGCGCATGAAGCTCGCCGTCATCGCGATCTCGTTCATGCTGGGATTGGGGTTCACGACCCGCTATTCGGGCTTGGATGCCGTGCTGGGGCTCGCGTTCACGCGGACCGGTTGGCTGTTCCCCTTCTTCGGCACGTATCTCGGTTGGCTGGGCGTGGCCCTGACGGGCAGCGACACCTCCTCCAACGCGCTCTTCGGCAGCCTGCAACGGATCACCGCGCAGCAGCTCAACCTCGATCCGGTGTTGATGTGCGCGGCGAACAGCGCGGGGGGCGTGATGGGAAAGATGGTGGACGCGCAATCCATCACCGTCGCGACCTCGGCGACCAATCAGGTTGGGAACGAAGGGACCATCTTCCGGTGGGTCTTCTGGCATTCGATCGCGTTGGGGGCGGTCGTTGGCGTGATCGTGCTGCTGTATGCCTATGTGTTCCCGGGCGCGGTGCCACATGGGTTGACCATCGTGAAGTGACGTCAGAACGGGAACAGGATGCCCTTGTCTTTGAGCTTCTCGAAGCGCCGCGCCGAGAACTCGTATAACCGGGCGGGGCGTCCCCCCTCGGTGCGCCGCTCGCGCAGCGGCGTCAGGATCCCGAGCAGCGCGATCTTGCGGCGGAAGTTGCGCTTGTCGAGCCGCCGGCCGAGGACCGCTTCGTATACCTGCTGCAGCGCCGTGAGCGTGAACTGGCGCGGCAGCAGCTGGAACCCGACGGTCGTGTACTCGAGCTTGTTGCGGAGCCGCTCGACGGCGTAATCGAGGATCTTGTCGTGGTCGAAGGCGAGCGGCGGCCGGTCGTCCACGGGCCACCAGCGCGCCGCCGCCGCGTCGCTCCCCGCCTCGAGCGGCGCGCGGTCGGCCGCGATCAGCGCGACGTAGGCGACGGTTACCACGCGGCCACGCGGATCGCGGCCCGGATCGCCGAACGTGTAGAGCTGCTCCAGGTACACCTGCCGGACCCCTGTCTCCTCTTCGAGCTCGCGCAGCGCCGCCGCCTCGAGTCCCTCGCCCGCGAGCACGAAGCCGCCCGGCAAGGCCCACCGCCCCTCGAACGGAGCGACCGCCCTGCGAATGAGCAGAACCTGAAGCCGCGCCTCCCGGATCGCGAAGATGACGAGGTCCACGGTGACCCGGGTGTCGGCCCGCTGCGCCCGGTCAGGCATGCGCCAAGGCGCGCGGCTCCGCGGCGACGCGGGAGACCACGAGCGTCGCCCGCTGCCGGGCGGCGCGGACGCGGGCCACCGCGCCGGCATTGAAATGGAGGAAATCGGCCTCGATGCCATCCGAGAAGATCACGCCGCCCGTGGGCATGTGCGACTCGAGCACGAGCTCGCCCCCACCCGGAATCCATCCCGCGACGACGCCCGCGGCGGAATGGCGACTCGCGAACGGCTCGCGCACGGCGTAGAGGAGCCGTGGATCTTCCCATTCCAGCGGCGCGCGGTGTTGCACGCGTCCGGCTCCGCCGAGAAATGCGGCGACCCCGGCCGCCATGTTGAATACCGACGACATCCAGCCGGTCGAGCCCGCTCCGGTCGATACGAGCACGCCGCTCGACGACTGCGCCTCCACGCGCTCCCCCGCGCGGATCCGGTAGCGGGCCGAGACGTGCGTGCGCGCGCCGATGAAGAGATCGTTGAAGGCGAGCAGCCGCTGGCGGTCGTTGAGCACCGCTTCGGCGAGCGTGACGGAGCGCGTCCCGGCGGCGCCGTCGAGCACCGCGCGCACCGCGGCGCGCGCGTCCTCGGGCCGCCACGGGAGCAGGATGCCGTCGATGCGCTCGGGGTCCGGGTTCACGCCGACGAGCGGCTGGCCCGCGGCGTACTTGGCGACGTTCGCGACCAACCCGTCCTGGCCCAGGACCACGACCACGTCCGTCGGCGCGAACCGGTAGGTGGGAACGAGCGAGCGGTCGAGCAGCTGGCGGGGGAGCCCGAGGTCGAGCTCGCGCCGCACCAGGACGAGCGCGCGGTGGTAGGCCTCGTGCTCGGCCTCGTAGTCGGCGAAGCTCGACCCCACGCGCTCGATGTAGAACTTCGCCTGGCCGCGCGTGTTGAACCGGTCCACGAGCTCTTCGAGCCGCGTGCGCCGCGTGACCACGACGAGCTTCTCGAACATGTCACTTCCCGGCTGGCGCCGGCGCGAGCAACGAGCGCAACAGGTCCGGCGTCACATTCAGCTCCCCGATCTTGCCGGCGTTTTCGGCGAGCTCCCGGAACGCCAGCTCGATCATCAGTTTCGCGTCGCTGCCGGCGGCGCTCACCGCCATCAGGGTGCGCCAATCGACCTGCGCGAGCGGCTCGAGCGTGGCGCGGAGCGCATACCCGCGCGCGTCGGCGTCGCGGCGGTCGTTCTCCCCGCGGCGCTCGATCAACGCCGTGCGCTGCGCTTCGACGGCGATGTCCGCCGCCATCTGTGTCTCGCGGATCTGGCGCTGCTTTTCCTGGACCGCAATCTCGGTGTTGAGCTCGCTCTCGCGGATCCGGCGCTCCTGCTCCACCGCGGCGTTGCGCCGCGCGTAGATCGCTTCGTCCGACTCGCCCTGCAACGCCTCACGCGCCTCCGCTTCGAGGGCGCGCGCGATCTCCGGCGTCGGCGTGAGGGACAGGACGCTGAGCCCAAGGATCTCGACGCCCAGCATCGTCACGGCCTCACCGGCCCGGAGCCCGGCCAGCACCTCGGCGACGACCGCTTCGGAGCTCGCGAGCGCCTCCCGCAGCAACCGGCGCTGCACCACGGCCCGGGCGAGGATCTGCGTCGCCTGGACCAGGCGCTCGGAGAGCTTGTCCGGGTCATCGGAGGTGTAGCCGCCGCCCGGCGCCAGGCTGTAGTCGAGCAACGCCGCCAGGCGGCGCGGGTCGGCGACGCGGTAGGTGAGCTGGCCCTGCAGGGTCACGGCCTGAAAATCCGCGGTGACCTCGTTGAAGGCGAACGGGACGTCGGCACTCGCGAGTGGCACGGCGACGATGGTCGTGGCCGGCCGGAAGTAGAAGAAGGTGAGGCCGGGCCCCTCGCGCACGAGGCGCCCGCGGTGATAGTGCAGCACGTACGTGGTGGGTGCGGCCTTCAGGTATCCGAGCATGGAGCCCCTTTGCATTAGTGTCTATGCTACACTAATATTTGTGTAGCATAGACACTAATGCAAAGGGGCGGCTAGTTGGTGCGTCGCATCAGGTGGAGCGCGTTCTCGAAGTCGGTGCGCGACTCGCGGGTGAGGCGATACAGGCCGAAGCCGCCGGTCTCGTCCTTGAACACGAGGGACAGATGGGGATGGGTGTACTCCCACCGCACCCCGGGCGCCACACCCGCGATGTCGAACGCCTCATCGGGCTGCCCGAGCGTGATGAACACTTCCCCGCGGTCGGTCTGCCAGCCGGGCGTGCTGGGCTCCTGGAAGCGCTGGTTCGCGTCCTCGACGCGACGGAAATACTGGTCCAGCGCCTCGTTCTGCGGCGTGGTGGCGCCGGAGTCACTCTCCCGGTAGAACTCGTGCCATGCCGCCGCCCGCTGCTCGCGCGGCGCGGTGCGCAGCTTCGCCACGAGGTCTTGCCGCGGGAAGTAGCGCAGCAGCGTCAGCATCTGGTTGAAGTCGGCGACGGCCCAGCGCTCCGAGAAGGTCACGAGCAGCGGGGCCACGGCGTGCGCGTCTCCGCCCACCGCGGCGACGTGCAAGGTCGCGCGGCCCAGCGGCAACGCCCCGGGCTTGATCACGACCTGCGCGCTGCCGAGCACCGTGTCGCCCGCCAGCGCCACGGTGTCCCGCCACAGCTCCACCGTGTCGGGAGCGACCACGCGCGCCACGAGGCGCGTCCCCCGGCGCCAGCGGTAACCCTCGACGTAGAACCGCAGCGAGTCCGTCCCGGAGCGCAGCGTGCCCCGGGGGTTCAGCACGAGCTGCGGTATGCGGGTCACCTGCGTCCGGCCGGCACCCTCATAGACGGGAAGCGGCTCGGCCACGCTCGGGCTCGCGAACCGGGGTACGGTGTCCACTTCCTCCGCCGCGCCGACCGCGGGGCTGTTGGCGTCGCGCACCACGACCTTCACCGTGTAGATCCCCGGCCGGACCGCGACGAACTGCTGGAAGATGATGCTCTCCTCCCGCCGCAGCGTTTCCCGGACGTTGCCCACGCGGACCGTCTCGTCGCGCTCCACCTGGCGTCCCGCGCCGCTGTCGCCCTGGAACGTCAGCTCGACGTGATAGCCGGCGACGAAGTCCCCGCGGCCGGGCACGAACGTGAGCGAGCTGTTGCGCAGCGACAGACCCACGGCGGCGAGCGTCGAGTCGGGCGTCGCGCCCGCGAGGAAGCGGACCGCTCCCACGAACCGCAGTCGCGACGTGTCGGTGAGGAGCCCCATGGCGCGATACACCGTCCTCGCTTCCGACGGCACCACGTTCACGGGCTGATTGGGCGACATCCGCCCCACCATGGCCCACGGTTTGGGGCGGCAACCTGCGACCAGACTCACCAGGACCGACAGGGGTGCTAGGTATCGCCTCACTCGCCTCATACCCGCCGATGGGGAAGAGGTAATTGTACTCCCTATTCGCGACTCACGGCACCCCGGGCCGGGAGCCCCGCTGCAACCTTTCGGGCGCGTCGCGCGTCGTACCTCCCGGCACCGTGGGAGGGACGGTCGTGAAACAGGACAGGGACAGGCCGACACTGCTCGGCACCGGCGCCATGGCCGTGGTGCTGCTCGAGGCGATCGTGGACACGGTCGGCCGGGTGGAGCCGAGCTCGATCAGGATTCTCGCGAGCCCCAGTCCCAGCTTCGACGAGCCGACGCGGCGCTGGGCCGCGAGCGCACGGTTCCGCCCGGCGCGACTCGACGGCCGCGCGGTGCGTGTGCTGGTCAACCTGCCGATCGATTTCGCGACGACTTCGGGAGGGTAGGGGACGGGAGCGCCAACCCCAGCGCGCCCCGCACGAGCCCTAACACCAGTGACGTCACCTGCGCCGGCGTGCGTGTCCCGCCCGCGAGCGTGTCGAACGTCTCGAAGCTCGTCAGGGTGAAGAGCACGTCGATCAGGTCGTCCGCCGGACGTTGCACCAGCCGCCCCGCGACCACTCGCAGTCCCTGACGCCGCCATTCCTGCCGGGCCGCGAGGGCACGCTCGAGCTCGGGATCGAGGACACCCTGCGCGCGGAGCCGGCGGTGGATCAGTCGCCCGGAGCTCCAGAATCGCACGAACGTCGCGACATAGTCGGCGAGCGCCTGCTCGGCGTCGGGTTGTTGGAAGGCGTTCCGCAGGTGCGACATCCCGCCTTCGGCCGCGAGCTCGTCGAACAAGGCCTCGAGCAGCTCTCGCCGCGATCCGAACCGGTGATACACCGTCATGCGGGTGACGCGTGCCCGCCGCGCCACCCCCTCGAGACTGAACTCGGTGGGGCGGCGGGCGAGCAGCAACCGCCGGGCCGCGGCGACGATGCGGGCCCGGGTCTTGTCCACCGCCGCCTGGCGGCGGCCCATGCGGTACGGCCGGGGGGTCACGGGAACCTTGACGCAGCCAATTTAATTATACAGACTGTATAGTCAACCTTGGGAGGCTACTATGGTCTGGCTGCGGCTGATCCACATCCTGGCCGGCATCTTCTGGGTCGGCTCGGCGGTCTTCACGGCCGTCATTCTCGTTCCCGCCGCCCGCGCCGCGGGCGCGGAAGGCGGGCACTTCATGGAGCGGCTGATGCAGCAGCGGCGCACCCGCGCCGCCCTCGGCGCGGCGATGCTGCTCACCGTGCTGTCCGGATTCGCGCTGTACGGCCGGCTTTCCGGGGGCTTCGAGCGCGCGTGGGTGACGTCGCCGCACGGGCTCGTCCTCGGGCTCGGCGGCCTCGCCGCGATCCTGGCGGCGGTGGTCGGCGCGATCCGCCGCGGACGTTCGAGCGGCGTGGTCGGCGGCCTCCTCGTGGTGGCGGCCGCGGCGATGGCGATCGCCCGCTACGTATGAACAGGGTCGCCATCGTCACGGGCGCGAGCCGCGGCATCGGGGCTGCCACGGCGCGCGCCTTCGCGCAGGCCGGCGTGGCGGTCGCGCTCGCCGCCCGCGACGGTAATGCGCTCACGGCGCTGGCGCGGGAGATCGAGGCGGCGGGGGGCCGGGCGCTCGCCGTGCCCACCGACGTCACCGAGCCTGCAGCGGTCGCGGCGCTGGTCGAGCAGACGGTGGCGACGTTCGGCCGGCTCGACGCGGCGGTCAACAATGCCGGTGGTGGCCACCGGCCCACTCCGCTCGCCGAGCTGTCGGTGGAGGAGTTCGACGCCGCGGTGCGCTTGAACCTGCGGAGTGTGTTCTTCGGGATGAAGTTCGAGATCCCGGCCATGCTCGTGAGCGGCGGCGGCGCCATCGTCAACCTGACGTCCACCGCGGGCTTGCAGGGGGTGCGCCAGATCGGCGGCTACGTCGCGGCGAAGCACGGCGTCGTCGGGCTTACGGCGACCGCGGCGCTCGAGTATGGCGCGCGCGGTATTCGCGTGAACGCCGTCGCCCCGGGGCCGATTCTTACCGAGCGGCTCGCCGCCGCGGGCGACGACGTGCGCGCCCAGGCCGCCCGCGCCCGACCGTTGGGCCGGGTGGGCCGCCCCGAGGAGGTGGCCGCGCTCGTGCTGTGGCTCTGCTCGGACCAGGCGGGGTTCATCACTGGCACGACCATCCCCATCGAGGGCGGCGCGCTCGCAGGCGTGGCGTAGGCGCCGCGGGCGAGCTCGCCCCGAGAGGAGGCAGACCCGCGCGACCTGGCGTATTTTGAGGCACCATCTCAGGAGCCCTCGATGCCCTCCACCTTCCCGCGCGGCCGCTTCGTGTGGAACGATCTCTTGACCACCGATCCCGCTGCGGCTGCCGGCTTCTACGCCAAGGTCGTCGGTTGGAAGGTGCAGCCCTATGAGCACGATCCCGCGTATCGTCTGTGGACCATGGGCCCCTCGCCGATGGGGGGTTTGATGCGACTCCCCGAAGAGGCGCGCCGCATGGGAGAGCCGTCGCGCTGGATGCCCCACATCGCGGTGCCCGACGTGGACCAGACAGTGCAACGGGCGCGGGGGATGGGCGCGCGTGTGCACGCGCCACCGCGAGACATCGCCCCCGGGCGGTTCGCCGTGCTCGGCGACCCGCAGGGGGCCGCGTTCTCGGTGTTCACGCCGGCCCCAACCGAGTCCGAGGGTACGGACGAGCCCGGGATCGGCGGCTTCTCCTGGCACGAGCTCGCAGCCGCAGACTGGAAGGCGGCGTGGGAGTTCTACCGCACGCTGTTCGGCTGGGAGCATACGTCCTCCTTCGAGATGGGGCCGGGGGACACCTACTGGATGTTCAGGCGAGCGGGGGGCGAGCGCCCGATCGGCGGGATGTACAACCGGCCCGCCGGGATGTCGGCGCCGCCCCATTGGCTCTGCTACGCGAGAGTGGCGAGCGCGGACGCGGCGGCGCTCGCGGTCACACGCTCGGGTGGGAAGGTCGTGAACGGACCGATGGACGTCCCCGGTGGCGACCGCGTCGCGATGTGCGTCGACCCGCAAGGCGCTGCGTTCGCGGTCCACGCCGTGGCCGTGCGGGCTGCCGCGGCGACAGCGCCGCGCAAGCGGACGGTCGCCAAAAAGCGGCGGAGGCCGGCGGCTCGGGTGCGGTCGAAGCGACAGGCCAAGCCGAAGCGGACGAAGCGCCCGCGCGCCCGGCGGCGCCGGACGCGCTAGGGGGGACCAGGGCGAGTGGCCGATCTGCGCGCGGCGCTGGAGGCCGCCCTCGGGCCGATCTACCGGGTGGAGCGCGAAGTGCGGCCAGTGGGCGAGTGCCGCATGTTCGTGGCCTCGGAGGTGCCGTCGGGCCCCGAGCTGGTCGTCAAGGTGCTTCCGGGGAAACTGTCCCTGGCAGTGAACGCCGGGGTGTTCGAGCGGGAGCTGCTCCTGTTGTCCGACCGGCTGCGCCACCCCGGGCTCGTGGCTCCGCGTAGCGCGGGGCGCGCGGGCGCGTTCATCTATCACACCCGACCCTTTGTCGAGGGCACGACACTGCGGGCGCTGGTGACGCGCAGTGGCGAGCTGCCGCTGCGCCAGGCGGTCGCGGTGCTGCGTGATCTGCTCGCGGGGCTGGCGCACGCGCACGCCGGGCGCGTGGCGCACGGCGACCTGAAGCCCGAGAACGTCCTGCTCGCCGAGGGGCGCGTGCTGTGCGCCGACGCCGGGGTCGTGGACGCGGTGGAGCGCGCGCTCGACGGCGCCGCGCCGGGCGCTGCGACTGCGGCCCTGTGCGCGGGGACGTACCTCGCCCCCGAGCGTCGCGAGCGCGGCTCCCCGGCGCAGGCCGGCCCGCCCGACGACATGTTCGCCCTCGGAGTTCTTGCCCACGAGATGCTCGCCGGCCGGCCTCCGGCGCCCGAGTCGGAGCCGCTCGACGAAGTGCGCTCGCTCCCTGGCTGGCTCGTCGAGCTGGTCCAGCGCTGTCTCGCGCCCGAGCCGGCCGCGCGCTGGCCGGATGCGGCGGCGGCGCTGGCGACCGTGGGCCGGTCCGGCGGAGCAGGGTGAGGGCCCCACCACCGTAGCGCTGGCGCCACACCGAGGCCGCGCCGCAGCACCAGTTTGCCTCGGTGCGAGGCTTGCGTCCCTGGGGGCGGGCCTCATGACGATCTCCCGCAAGATCGACGATCAGCGCAATCAGGGCTTGATCATCGACTACGACGATGTGCCACCGCCACGGCCTCGGCGCGGGCGCCGCGCCGTGCTTGCAGGAGTCGGGATTGCGATCGTGGCGGCAGGATTGTGGCTCGCGCTCTCGTCGATCGGGGCGTTTTCCTCGAGCCCCGGTCAGGCGCCGCGTGCACCCACGCCCAAGGACTCGCTGCCCACGGAATCGCTGCCCCCCGCTCCCTCGCCCTCGTCCTCCGCGGCCTCTCCCCAACCCCAGTCCCCCCAGCCGCCCGAGCCCTCGGCCGCGGCACGTGTCCGCACGCCGGCGAATGCGGCCCTGCTTTCCCTCGATGCGGCGCCGTGGGGAACGGTGTACGTCGACGGCCGGTCGGTAGGTGCTACGCCGGTCGTGGAGCTGCCGCTCGCGGCGGGT
>QHTZ01000140.1 GCA_003221005.1 Gemmatimonadota bacterium | reverse complement strand
CTCCCGTCCGTCCTTGAGACGCTTGGGGGCTCGGTTGCGCCAGGCGATCACGAGCGCTTCGTGAACGGCGGCCTTCTTGGCAGCCTGCAACCGGACATTTGTGGCACCAGCGCGACCCCAAGCACCCTTGACGGGCGCGAACGCCACCGGTTGCGCTCGGACGAACATCTCCCGCTGCTCGGGCGTGAGCTTGACCATGCCCCACCCGCTGCGAGGATAGCCCAGCGTCGCGAAGATCCGGCCCCCGACGCGAAAGTCCGGGTGGCCCATGTGAGCGGCTTCGGACACCTGCGGTAAACTCAGGGCGATGCTTCGAAACTCGCGGGGCGTCACGGGGTGTTAGGTCACGAGATAAGCCTTCATGGAAGCGCGCCCGGTTTGAGACGTTGGTGCAAGGAATGACTGCTGCCTCACGGATCGCGCCTAAGCTGTGGGCGACGCGGCGGCCGGCGCAAGGTCGTGAGCGTGAGTCGGTCCGCAACAGAGCATGCCTACTGGCGCTTAGGAGCGGGGCAGGCGAACGTCGCAGCACCTCTATCGACAGGTCGAGATCGAAATCCATAGTTGGCGCCTAACGGATGTCATGTTGGCGGCAACGAGCCCGCGCGCCGTCTCGGAAATCACGGCATCACTGAGGATAATGAGGCTGCTGCGCTCGGGCACTCCCCGGTTCGCGTCGGTCGGACCTCGAGAATCTGGTCGACGAGAAAGTAGTGTCGGCTGTAATAGATGCTGCCAGAATCCTCCCGAATTCCACGGAGGCGAACGAACAGGCGCTGGTACGGGCTCGTGGCGTTCAGCCCGTAGCGCGTGACCAGCGTGGCATCACTGACGTGCCAGATGGTGGTGGGTAGGTCGCAAGGGACGAGGTTCCCCTCGTGGTCGTGGACGTAGAGGCCGCGGACCTCGAT
Source organism: Gemmatimonadota bacterium (assembly GCA_003221005.1). Classification (GTDB taxonomy): domain Bacteria; phylum Gemmatimonadota; class Gemmatimonadetes; order Gemmatimonadales; family GWC2-71-9; genus AG25. The sequence continues at coordinate 1,430 of QHTZ01000140.1, read as the reverse complement.
CGGGCGTTGGCACGCCAATAATAGAAGACTGGAGCTTACGAGGAGGCTGAGTACCCGCATGGGTCGCCACGAAAGGATAGGCGATCCGTCCCCCAGCGCAACTGTCAGGGACGTCGGTTAGTTGTGGCGACGGCGGCCGACCGGTCACCCACGTCCCGCCGACCTCACCAACAGCGTCGTTGAAGGGGAGCTGGCCGTCACCTCGCCGCCTGAAGTAGAACCCTAGCGCTGTGGGTCCGCTCGGCGCGTTCCCGGTCCTTTCGCCAGCAGCCGTTCGGCGAAGTCCAGCCGCTCCTGCGTCTCGCTCAGCTGCTGCTGCAGCGTGTCCAGCTCGGCTTCGAGCGCTTCGAGCCGGGCTGGGAGCTCGCTCCGGTCCGGGCGCTGCCGCAGCCGCTGGGCCCATAACCCGAACCCCAGCGCGAGCGCCGCGTGAATCGTGGCATGCCACGGCTCGGCCACGATCGCGACACTGACCAAGTTGAAGACGCTCAGCACGACGGCGATCGGGTACCAAATCGCGGGCTTGAAGGTCATGGCGACATCCCTTACGGCGATCACCGCCTGTTAGCTTCAAATGCTGTCATTCGGCACCTTGCTGAACGTGCCGCCGTCTCACGGATCGCGCCTAAGGTGCGGCGTGCGGCAGCCCCACGCTACAGATCCTTCCGGAAGCACCGCACAAGACCGACCTCGATGAACCCGAGCGCGCGGTGGGCAGCGGCACTGACCTCGTTGTCTGGCTGCGCGTCCGACGCAAATTCACTGCAGCCCTGCGAACGTCCCCACCCCTCCGCCGCCACGATCAGCGCCTGGCCGACGCCGCTGCGACGAGCCTTCGGCACGACGAACCATCCCTCGAGGTACGCCACACGGTTGCTCCCGCAGCCCTCGGCGTACGCACGAATCGATAGCTCGGCGAGTCCGACCGGGCACCCTGCGCCATCCTCAGCGAGGAGGACTGCGAGCGGCTCCCGCGCGTCGCCCGCAAAGAAGCGGTCGATGTCTTCACGGTGCTCGGCTTCGGAGCCCTCGGGCCAAAGGGCGCGGCGCAACTGGAGCCACGCGGCGGCGTCCCGCGGTTGGGCGGGTCGAACAGTGATCATTGAAGGGCGTGCCGCTGCCTCCCCCTAGCCGCCCGGGTTCCATACGAACGAGTCCCGCGCGCTATACAAGACCTCTCCGCTCCCAGTACGAACCGTCACGACCGCAGACACGGCCGGGGTATCAAGTCGGTTCGTCGCCAATCGCGTGAGAAACCTGCCCTCGATCGTGACGATACCCACCTGAGGGTAGTCACACCGGAGGTGGATCGTAACAGCACTGATGGTAGCCTCCAGGCAGGGCGCCGGCTGCTCAACACCGGAGGTCCGTTGGGCGAATGTGACGAGAGCCTCCGGACGAAGGCTGAAACCGGTGAATTGGAAACGACC
>QHTZ01000102.1 GCA_003221005.1 Gemmatimonadota bacterium | reverse complement strand
CGCCGTCCGCAAGGCACTGATCGAGCTGTAACGCCGGGGCTATCGGCTAGCGGGACGTCCCCAAAGCCGGTCGGACAGGGGCCCGAGACGGTCGCGGGATTCGGTCATGGCTCGGCGAACTGCTGGCCACATCCGTGGCGGCGGTGGGGGGAAAGCCTCGCCGGACAAAGCCTCCGCCGACACCATTTCAATCTCTGCCCGCGAGGCGAGGGGGCCAGAAAGGGACAACGACCGCCCCGACGGCCCGAGGGTGGACAGCGAGCCGCACGAGACGCGTACCTCGACCGGCGGTTCGGACGGTGCTGCTTCGACGACGATCCGCCGCACATCTGCGTCGACACGGACCGAGACCCGCCGCGCGTAGGGCCTGACGACCAGCGTCTCGCCCGTTCGGCGGGAGACCACGTTGGATCGGCACAAGTCGGCAAGCGACATCCAATCGTGCGGCCGGACGCGGTTGACGAGGTCAGCGGCGGCATCGAGCACTTCCGGCCCGCCGGCGAGGTCCCAGTGGTGGAAGTACAGAAGAATCGGAAGGTTCAGGTATGAGCGGAAGACCAGGTCCTCCTCGTCGCCCAACAGTCGATAGCGAGGGAGGACGGGCAGGCCCGCGAGCGTCTGAGCGGGCTCCCATCCGGTGAGGACGGCTTCGGGGTTGTCGGCATCGTGGCTGACTCGCCAGCTCGGCTCCTTGCACAGGGCGTCGAACCCGAGACGAAAAAGAGCGGTCTGCATGAGCCGGCCGCACTCTTCATGTGGCGCGCACATGACCCGCGGGACACGCAGGCCTGACTGCCGCTCGAGGCGCTCGCTGCGGCGGATGGCTTGCGCGGCGATGGCCAGCGCCTCCGCCTCACTGCGAACGCCGGACAACTCGTGCCGCTCGTGGTTGTTGCCGTGAATCGCCAGCGAGATCTGTCCTGTGTGGGCGGCGAAGAGGGCGCGCGCCGCCGGGTGCACAAAGCCATAGTCGATGGGAGTGCTGGCAATGGCCACGTGGTAGCCGCCACGCGCGGCATGCGCCACCAGGCGGCGAAAGTCGACGTGGCCGTAGGTCAGGGAGTGGAGGTTGGGGTCGTCGATGATGAAGCAAGCGCGGGGTGGCGGATCGGACCAGGACCACTCGGTGTTGATCTCGCGCAGAAGGTGCACGAGTGGAAGCAGACCGATGAATGATCCGGATCGGAAACGCGCGCGCAGCGGCTCGTCCACTTCCAGCTCGGCGGGGGCGAACGCGGCGAGGTAGCGACGCGGCGGCCCGGCGTCCTGCGAAGTAACCCATACCGGGCCGTTCGCCGTGGCCGCAAGCACACGCGCGGGGAAAGATGGACGCAGGACCGGTGCGGCGTCGGCCTCGCCATCCGTCAGGACCCGACCCCTCAGGCGTCCATCGAGCAACGTGTCACTCGAGAGCCGGACTTTACCGTTCTGCGGACGTTCGACGTCACCGCGTTCGAACCAGAGAGAGGGACATGGTGGGCGTTGGGTTGGCGCCGGTGCGTCCACGAAAACGGCGGCATCGAGGCCTCCGAAGTCGCCTTGATCACGGCCCTCGAACCGAATGGGAAAGGCGAGCTCGAGGGCATCGAACAGGCGGCGCCGGAGGGCGCGCGCCCGTGGAGGGAAGACTCCCACCACTCGCGCCGTCATCTTGGCAACGCGATGGCGTCCTCCGGCGTGGAGACGGCCGGGCGCGACCCATCGTCCGCCCACTCCGCGATGAGATCGTTGCGGATCGCTCCCCTGCCTGACAGGTCATATTCCCAGGTAGTCGTTCCGGCCGTGTCGGCGATCAGTTCAAAGCCGAGATCCGCGTACAGGTCTCGCACCAGCTCGTTGCGGGTCGTAGGGATATAGGTTCCGCGCACGCGGCGACTGCCGCGGGCGGCGGCTTCTCGGCAGAGGTGCTCGATCATCTTGGCCTCGACGGTGCGGCCGAGCACACGGCAGCTCATCACCCAGACGTCGATCTCAATCGCCTCGCCGTCCTGCCGTCCGAGCAGGACGCTGACCAGGCCGTGGTCGCCGAAGCGGTCCCGCAGCCTGAGGCACAGATGCAGGGTGTTCGGATCCCGCACGAGCGCATTCAGTTCAGCGAGTCCGGGGCGCCGCCCGGTCAGGTTGAACTGGTTCGTCTTTGCTATCAGCTGCGCGACGCGTGCCATGTTCTGCTGGTCGAAGGGCGTCACACGAGCCGACATCTCAAGGCTGCGGTGGAACTCGGCAAGACTGCCGGTGGCCCCCGCCAGCCGGCTCGCTTCGCGCCGGGCCACATACTGCTCGGTGCGCCGAGTGTCCTCGTCCGTCAGAGTCACCGTCTCGAGGCCGAGGTAGCCCGTCAGCGTCCGGACGTACTCCGTCGGATCCGCTGGCAGCTCCACCACGTCGACCTCGGGCAGCTGAGCGCGCACGAGCGCGCGCTCCACGGGGCTGTCGTCGACAAGGACCAGGCCGTCGAGTCCCAGCCCCAGCTCGCCGGCGATGTCGCGCAGATCGCTCGCCTTGTCCTTCCAGCCGGCGACGAAGGCGGCGAAGTCGGCCAGCCGTAGGCGCATGTCGGGGTGCTTTTCAAAGGGCAGCCGGGCATCGGAGTCGTCATTCCTGGAGGCGACCGCCAGGAGGATTCCCTTCTTCTTCAGACCGAGGAGGAACGACTGGAAGTCGACGAAGGCCTCTCCGGCCGGGCCGCCGCCCAGGGTGATCCCGCTCAGCCCATCCTCGCCGATGATTCCGCCCCACAGGGTGCCGTCGAGGTCGAGGACCAGGCATTTCCTGCTCAAGCCAAGCGTCGCCGCAAGCACCGCGGCGGTGTGACAGGCGAGCAGCGGCAGGGCGTCCGGGGCGACCGCCTGCTTGGTCAGGTACCAGTAGCGGTCGTCGAACCAGGCGCGCTTCCCGCACCACGAAGCCAGCCTCTCGCAATCGACGAACGCGACCTCGGCGGGGGCCTCTCGCATCATGCGAGAGTTGAGCATCTGGATCATCGCGTAACGCGACCCGAGCCTGCCCGCCATGTGTCCGAGCGGTAGGGCCGGGTGGGTCACAAACGTGTGCTGGATCACGCGCGCCGACGAACGCTCGCTTGCCAGCGCCCAGAGCTCCCGCCAGCGTTCGAGCTCGGCGCCGACCGCGCCGTCTGGATCGTCGCTCAGCTCCGGCAAGCGGAGCGTCCCCTCGTGAACGGCAAGGATGACCACCTCGGGGTGGAAGGCGTGCAACTCGCTCTCGGGGTCGATCAGGTCCTGGCTGTACTGCCCGTACCTGCTCTCATAGATTTCGACGTCGACCCCTTCTCGGAACGCCGCCAGACCGAGGAGCGGCACCAGCTGGGACGTCGTATAGCTGCCCAGCACCGCCACTCGGGCCTTGCGCCTGGCCCTGGGAGCGGCTTCGCGTCTCATGTCCCTGAAGGTGAGCGCCGCCGCCTGCCACTGGAGGAAGGTCTCTGCCTCAAGTGCCGCCTGCCGCAGCCAGCCGTACGCCGAGTCTGGCTGTCCGAGCTGCCGGCAGGCGGCGGCGATCTCCAGGGACCGTTCGAACCCCACCGCGCCGCTGGCCGGGATTGCCTTCAGCTGGCGATCGAGAGCACGCTGCAGATCTTCTCGGGTAGGGTCGAGCTTGGGCGCGAGGATCCCTGCTCCGTCCATGCCATTCGAGTGTGTGCCGGGCGTGCACGTCGCCGCAAGGTGAAAAACGATCCTGCGCTACCGCGTTGTCCCTTGGGACATCGGGAATCCCGATGGGCGTCTTGTCCTGGGACTATGGCGAAGAAGCTCATGCCGGCCCTTCCGGCCTCGTTCATATACTCGAGTCGATGAGAGCCCTCCCCTTCGTAGGTGGAGGCGATCTCGGGGCACTGCACCCGACGCTGGTCGAGATAGTGCAGAAACTGTTCCGGGTGCCGGATGTTCGGCTTGCGGCCGCCACCCCATACACCGACATCCCCGGATGGGATTCGCTCTCTCAGATCAACGTCATCTTCGAAGTGGAGAAGAGCTTCGCCGTTCGCTTCGATGACGATGAGCTCGAGGAGCTGCGGGCGTCGGCCACTTTCGGCGAGCTGCAGGCATTGCTGCGGATGAAGCTGTCCCAGGGCGAGGCGCGCTCCGCTTAGGCGCACATGAAGACTCTCCGCGCTGTCAAGATCCGCCTTCTCCAGGTGGCTGCTCTGTTCCTTCCTGGAGGAAGCAACCTCAGGTTGCGCCTGCACCGCTGGAGAGGGGTGGACATCGGCCAGGGGGTCTTCATCAGCACCGACGTGATCATCGAGACCATGCATCCGGAGCTGGTCTCGATAGGGAACGACGTTTTCCTCGGTGCGCGCAGCATGATCATCGCCCACTTCAATGACGTGACCCCGACGCTTTTGGCCCGCGGTACCGTCTCCGTCAGGGTCGAAGATCAGGCCTGGGTCGGCCCGGGCGCGATCATCCTGCCCGGCGTCACGATCGGTCGTGGGGCGGTGGTGACCGCCGGCAGCGTGGTGTCCGGCAACGTACAGGAGATGACCCTTGTGCAGGGCAATCCGGCCCGACCGGTGGCGCGCTGTGGAGTGCCCCTCGGTCCGAACGCGTCGGCGGTCGAGTTCTACCGCAACCTGAAGCCGATCCGGGCGTGAAGCTTCTTGTCCTGGCCGCTCCTGACAAGCGCTCGAAGCAGATCGAGGACTTTGCTCCGCTGGAGCCGGGAGAGGTGCACGTCTGGTTGGGCTCGCTGAAACGGCAAGCCGGTCACAGCCAGCTTTGCGTCCGCCTCGCGCGCTATCTGGGCGTCACGCCGCGCAGCATCCATGTCGGACGTGAGTCCAATGGCAAGCCGATCTTGATATCTCCAGCGCGTGAGCCACCGCTTCGCTTCAGCGTGTCGCACTCAAGAGACCGCGTCCTCTACGCGCTGACTCAAGGAGGCGAGGTCGGGGTCGACGTGGAGCTGTTCCGGCCCGGCCTGGATTGGAGGGGCCTGGCGGACCGGTTCTTCGCACCCGAAGAAGCACGCCGCCTTCGACGTGCCGGCCCCTCCGGCGGCCGGGCAGGCTTCTACCGGCTGTGGACGCAGAAGGAGGCGATGGCGAAAGCAGATGGCGCCAACCTGCTCGACTGGCTGGGCGCTGACCTATCCGAGCGGACGACACCGGAATGGCGCGTGTGGTCGTGGCGGCTGCCGGCGGGCGTGGCCTCGGTCGCATGCAGGAGCGCTGAAACAGCGTGCTGACCTTTCATCATCTTGGCGTCGCCTCGCCCGACCTGACCGCGGAGGTCGACGCCCTGTCCAGCCTCGGTTATGCGGCGGTGGGAACGCCGTTCACCGATCCGGTGCTGGGCGTCAGGGGCCTGTTCTTGCGTGGCTGCGGACCGCAGCTCGAGGTGCTCGAGCAGCTACCCGGATCGACAGTGCTCGACGGCTGGCTCGCGAGAGGTGTGCGCATCTACCACCAGGCATTCCTGGCTGACGCGCTGGAGCCGGAGCTGCAAAAGCTCCAGGCCAGGGGGGCGCGGCTCCTCGGTCGGCCGACGCCGGCGGTGGCCTTCGAAGGCCGGCGGGTGTGTTTCGTCATGCTCAGAGGTTCGATCCTCACCGAGCTGGTCGAGGCGGGCCCCGCCTTCAGGCCGGCATAGCTTCGAGGCGAACGCCGCAGCTCGCGCAGGTGCCGTCCGCCTGCAGCCGGCAACCGCATTCGCAGACGTAGCCGACCAGCCGCGCGGGATTGCCTACCACCAGACCGTGATCCGGTACGTTTCGGGTGACAACCGCGCCCGCTCCCACCATCGCGAAACGTCCGATGTGGACGCCCGGCAGGACGGTGCAGCCGCCCCCGATCGAGGCTCCTTCGGCGACCGTCACGCCGCTCACGATCCAATCCGCCTCCCGCTTCGGCCTGCCTCCCAGGGTGGTCGCGCGAGGCCGCTTGTCGTTCAACAGGCATGAGTGGGGTCCGACGAACACGCCCGAACCCAGACGCGCTCCCCGAAACAGGGACACCCGATTCTCGAGCTTGACGCGATCGCCGACCACGACGCCGGCGTCCACGTACACCCCCTTGGCGAGGATGCAGTCGCGACCGACCCGGGCGCCTTCCCGGACCTGGGCTTCGTTCCAGACCCTGGTTCCCGCACCGACGGCGGCATCTGGCGACACCTCTGCGGTCTGGTGAATCGTGACTCCCCGGCTCCCCATCTCGGTTCAACCAAAGCAGCGGGCACGCCACTCGGCAATGGGTTCGCCAGCTCCGCCTCGGGACAGCATCGTGCCTGCTTGGGACGAGCGCCCATGCGCGGTGGCTCTTGCCGGGTTGACGGGTTCCGGGGTCGTGCGGTGAACTGGCTGTTGGAGCCGACTTTGCGTCACACCCAGATCGCCCTGCTTGCAAGCTTGCTGGCCGCGCTGCTGACGCCGGCCAGCTCCGCGCAGCCCGCCTCGGTTTCGGCGACCGCAGACTTGGCCCGTCCTGTCACGGATTCTTCTTACCTCACTGTCAGCGACGGCAAGCTCGTCTACGGAGGCCAGGACGTGGTGCTGCGGGGTGAGAATTTCAACAACGAGCCGGCGCTGTCCTGCTGCGGCGGGCCGGACATCAGCCTGATCAACGTCAACACCGCCGACTATGAGCAGGCGAGCGGCGTCCTGGGCGAGAACGTGATCCGTTTCGGTCTCGACTATTCCTGGTACGCGGCTGACCGCGCCAGGTTCTTCGCCGTGGTCGATCGGCAAGTCACCTGGGCGATGGCCAATCATCTCTGGTTGATCCCCGTCATGTACGAGCCGCCCGGAGGCACCGACGGTGGATACGGTGGCCAGGACGGATTCTGGAGCTCGGCGCCCAACCAGCAGGCGCTGATTGACTTCTGGGCCGACTTCGCCAGTCATTACCAGGCCAACTCCACGATCGCCGGATACGACGTGTTCAACGAGCCCGCGCCGCCCTCAGTCGCCGCTTACGACTCCTGGGCGCAAGGGGTCTACGACGCGATTACCGCCGCCGATCCAAACCATTTCGTACTGCTCGAGGTCAGCTCAGCCGACTGGGATCTGCCATCGGTCAATGGCGACCGCATCCTCTGGTCGGGTCATTGCTACGCGCCGATGGGGACCGAGGGCTGCAACTTTCCGGGCGCCGATCCCTCAAATCCGACAAAGCGGCCGTTTCTCGTCGGCGAGGTGGGCGCGCCCCTCTCGCAGGGCACCGCGTACGTGCCGGACGATCTCGCGGACTTCAACCAGCTGGGCGTCTCCTGGGTGCACTTCGTGATGCATGAGTCCGGCTTCGGGCTCTACCAGAACTGGGATGCGGGCGACTTCTCCGCCCCGTGGACCGAGATGATCCAGGCTGTCGGGGCGGCTACCGCAGGCACGATCAAGCCGGGCTATGGGATGTGAGCGAGCCCGTCGCTGATCGCTGCTCCACGCGGGCCTCGACCAGGTTCTGAGCCGCCAGCAGCCCGACCAGCATCGCGAACTCCTGAGAGACGCCGCCGAAGAAGAGGTATTCGGCGGTCACTCCAATCAGCGCCAGGAATACGACAAGGGCCAGGCACGTGCTTCCGAGACTCCGCGCCGTCGGATCGGAGCCGGCCCGCCGGCTCCTCCACCCGGTCAGGGCGATCGCCAGCAACATGACCAGCAGGAGCATCAGACCCACGACACCCGCCCGGAAAGCGTCACGCAGGTACTCGTTGTCGACGAAATCGGTCAATGGCGTCGGGACGATGCTCGGGATGATCGTCCCGCTCCCAAGCCAGACGTGGTCCGCAAGCGCCGGCAGGAAGAATTGCTGCCAGTGGTCAAGGCGAGTCTGAAAGGTCTGGGGGACCACCAGGCCGACTGACGAGGCCAGACCCTGCTGGGCGATGCGCTCGCTGACGGCCGGCCAGAAAACGACGAAGGCGACGGCGAGGGCTACGACGGTGACGCCAAGCTCCCACGGTACGTGACGTCCGTGCCAGAGGATGATCACGGCCACGAGCGGGATCACCAACAGCGGCGCCCACGTCAGGCTGACGACCACGGCCGCCAGGTTCACCACCATCACCACGATCAACCAGGGTCCGGAGAAGTCGGGATGGCGCGCGGTCGCCAGGGACAGGGCCAGGGTGAAGTTCATGGCTCCGAAAGCCCCGACCGCGCTGTAGTGGCCGAGCGTCGACATCGGCCTGTAGACCGGATCCCAGCTTGGCGTGACGGGAACCGGGTAGTACCTGGCCATCAGCTCCCGAATCCCGCCCACGTCCACGAGTTCCGCGATGGCCACCAGACCCACAATGACGCCGGCGAGCATCGCGAGGTTGAGGATCATCGGCACGCTGCGGCTCGAGAACGGGGTCCTCGAGAAGACCAGATAGACCAGCAGGAACTGCGCCGGCGCCAGTACATCATGGAGTGTGTCCGCGCCCGGGAGACCGGGTTGGTTCGAGACCAAAAGCACGAGGGAGGGCACGACGACCGTGCCGATGGCAAAGCTTCCGACCGCCAGGTCGAGGCTCGTGATCGGTCGCGGATGCGGGTGGTGAAGGCGGTGCAGGGCAAGGCCCGCGAGGAGAGCGAGCAGCAGGGCTTCGTTTGGGCGCAGGAAGGGCACGATCGTGCCTCGACCCAGGCCAGTCGTCAGCGGCGTCAACAGCACGAGCAGGCCGCAGCCCGCTGCGGGGCGCCAGAAGGTCAAGACGAGAAACGCGAGCCCTGCGCACATAGCCGGGACGAGCGGGATCAGAGCGATGATCCGCGGCATGATGGCCTCGATCAAGCTCGCGCCCACCGTCAGGCCGACAGCCTTGCAGGCTCTGCCTGCTCGTCGAGCCTGGCGATCGCCAGCGGGTCGACTTGCTTGATCCGGACCACGGCGTAGAGCCCGAACGTGACCAAGGCTTCAGCGGCGACCACCGCGATCGCCATGCCGACGTGCATGTACCTGGGCACCAGCGCCACCGCCAGAATTACGTTCAGCACTCCGGCCGAGAACATGAGGGTGTTGACCAGACGGTCCAGGCCCAGCGCCAGCATCCACTGCACCGCGAGGACGTTGCTCGCCACGATCAGCGGCGGCAGGCAGGCCAGGATTCTGAGGACCACGACCGCAGGCTCGAAACCTGGCCCGAGGACCACGCGAACCAGAAACGGGGCGCCAAAGAAGACCAGGACGCCTATGGCGCAGGCGGTGCCGCCCATCACGAAGAGGCTCGTCCGGGTCAGCCTGGCCGCCTCGCCGCGAGCATGCACGGCGAGGTGACTGGTCCGAGGGAAGACGGCCTGGGTGATCGGGCTGAGCAGGGTGGCGAAGTTCTTGCTGATGCGTTCGGCGCCCATGTAATAGCCAACCACGGTTGAAGATGCGAAGAGCCCGAGGATGAAACCGTTTCCGATCGTGTAGAGACTGAGCGCACCTCCGAGCAGGAACATGCTCCAGCCCCAGCGGAGCGTCTTCCACACGAGTCGAGGGGTAGGCATTCGAAAGCCCACCTGGCGATACGCGAGCGCCGTCTCGACGAGGACGGCGACAAAGACCAGACCACCCTGGATGGCGAGCACCTTCCATGTGTCGTTCGGGGACCGCACCAGCACCAGGATGCCGGCCAGGGAGAGAACGCGAGCCGACGCTTCGCATCCGGCCGCGACCCCCATGCGCTCAAGTCCCTGGTAGTACCAGCTCGCGCTGAAGGCCCAGGCAAACGCCCAGAGCATGGTCGGCCAGAGGAGGTCCTGGCTGCGATGGATGGCCGGGACAAGGAGGCTTGCCGGGATGACGATCAGGAGTGAGAGGATGGCCAACGTCACCTTGGCGCCGAGGACGCCGGCGAGAATGTCTGCGAGCCTGTCCGGGTCGCCGCGATTGCGAGCAACCTCACGGGTGGCCGAATAGGTGAAGCCATAGCTCACGAGGAAGATCACGTAGGCGGCCGCACCCTGCATGAACATGAGGAGCCCCCAGTGCTCAGGACCCAGCCTGCGGGCCAGGAAGAAGATCGTCGCCAGCGGCACCAGCCAGCTGCTGGCCTGGATGGCGTAGAGACCCATGGCGGTGCGAATGAGCCCGCTCCGCATGAGAGTCGTGCCTCGGGCAACGAGGCCGGCGGTCACGACGCTGAGCGCACCCGGCCGCGGGACCAGCCGGCCGAGGCCATCTCCATCATCGACATCAACTCGGCGAGGGCGGCCTCTCGCTGGGCCTGCAGCCGGCCCCGGAGGACCTGGCTGAGCTTGGCGAGCTCTTGCCCGTCACGGTGCGCCTGGCGGATGGCCTGAGCCATCGCCGCCGCTTCGTTTCGACAGAGCACGGCCGCCTCCCCGAATCGAGCCCGGAGGCCTGGGAGATCGGATAGGACGAGAGGACGGCCGAGGCCGACCGCCTCAAAGGCGGCTCGATTCATGATGTGCCGATCGGTGCTGAACGCCGCCACCACGTCGGCGGTCAGGAGCTCGCCGAGGAACTGCGGGTAAGAGAGATATCCCGTGAAGACGGCGTTGGCGGGCGCTTTCGAGCGCACGTTCGGGGCAAGCCGCCGCACATCGCCCGTCAACCGCACCTCCATGTCCGGAAGGAGTGCAGCCGCGGCGAGCGTGAGCGCGACCGGCTCGTTACGGTCGAAGCTGCCGGCGACCACGACCCGCGGGACGCTGGTGCTCCGAAAGGACGGATCCGCCTGGTCAGCATCGGGCAGGTCATCCGGCAGCAGCAAGGCCGGAACACCCCATCGGCTGACTCGCGCCTCATCTTCCTCGGTGTGGACCAGAACCGCGTCAGCGCGACAGAAGAGGAGGCGGTGGAGGGGCAGCGTCCAGCCCCATTTCGGCGAATGAAGGGCGGCGGTATGGCAGTCAACGACGAGGAGGCACGGATGGACCAGGCTCCAGACGCACCCCACCAGCGGCGCAACGGTTGGCGGCGAGATCACGACCAGGGCTTCCGGACGTCGGCTGCGCAGCACCCGCCACATCCGTGAAGCGTCGGCGAGATACCGCAACGGGAGGAGGGCGACCTGCCGCCCTGGCCAGCCACCATATATAAGGTGGGATTCGCCCCCCAGGGCCGGACCAAGGGCGCGGGTTCGCGGCTGGGACTCGTCCCAGGCGACCACAAGTCGACGTCCGGCGATCGGCTTCACCGGTCTTTTCTGGCGGTCCGCCGGGGCAGCAGAATGGCCGCCACTACATCGACACCGGACTGCCGCAGAAGGTCCGCCGTGCGGCGCGCGTCTCGAAAGCGCGTCACGCCCGCCGTCGCCGCGAGCACCGCTCGTTTCGCCGTCCGGCCGAGCATGACCGCGGAGGGACTGGTGTCCGGAGAGGGAACCGCAACCAGGACGAAAGTCCTGGCGGAGTCTCCGTTGTGCTCCTCCCTGGCGCTGGCGACGGCCGCGTCGAGGTCGCCGCCGTTGTTGGACGGTGCGGCGATGGTCGTCAGTCCGGCGATGTCACCACCGGACGTGAGCTGGCGAGGCGCGGGCGCATGCCCGTTGCCGTGAACCACGACGACTCGCTGGCCGGAGTCCAGCGCCACCTCTCCCAGGCTGACTGCGGCCGCCAGGCTGTTGTCACGGGTCGAAGCGGCCGTCACGAGAACCGTCTGTGCACGCGGAGACTGCGCGAGCAGACGTGTCAATGCCAGCGAGTAGGGCTGCGCCGTGGCCGAATGCGGGCCGCGGCGACCTGCTGGGCGAACGGCCAGGGCGAGCGTGGTGTTCGTGGCTCGGGCCAGCGCCTCGCCGTTGTGGATGCGGTCGTCGAAGCGCGCTGCCAGAAGCGCGGCGAGCACGCCGACGACGGCGCCGGCGACGAGCGCAGCGAGCAGGTAGCGGAGTCGGTTCGGGGATTCGGGGCTCGCCGGCGGCAACGCGCTCTGCGAAATCGTTGCCATGCTCGTCAGCCTGTCCTGCTGCTCGGCCAGGTCCTGCAGACGGCCGAAGAGGGCCGAATACTGCAGCTGCAGCGTGCTCAGCTGCGCTTGATGAGCGGCCGCGGCCGAACTTCCCGGGGGTGAGGACCGGAGCTGCTGCTGCTCGTTGTCCATCGCCGCGCTCAAGCTCGCGAGCTGGCTCGCGAGATCGTCTCGAGCAGGCTTGAACAGCCGAACGACCTCGCTTTGGTCCTGTTTGATCATCGCCTCCGCGACTGCGTTGGCCAGCGCCGCCGCCCCTATGGCGGTCGGCGCCTTCGCGGTCACCCGAAGCGTGCTCGTGCCCCGGTCGGCGCTGACCGTGATCCGACTCGCGAGCGTTTCAGGTGCCGCCCGCTCTTCGTCGGTGCACGCGACGTCCGGAGCTGTGCAGGCCGCCTCCAGCACTGCACGGCTGGAGGACAGGACGATGAGGTCATGTTGAAGCAGCTCGCCGGCGGCCGCGCCTTCATCGAAACCTGGTGCCGTCCGCGAGACGTCCAGGTAAATCATCGCCGAGGCCGCGTACACGGGCGCCTGCATCGAGAGCATTGCGCCCCCCAGAACAAAGGTGGCGACGATCGCGAGCACGAGCAGCCACCGCTGCAGCAATGCGGCGCCCAGGGTCAGTGGCGGCCGATCCTCCATCAATCAGATAACCGCGGGCCGCTGACCTGACGTAGGCGGCGGCGAGCAGCAGGATGAGTGCGGCATACACCTCAGCGTATGTAGGCGCCGCGGGGTGGGAAATGGGCGCAAGGCTCGCGGTCTGGGCTGCAGTCCCGGCCGCTGCATGGAGCCAGGTTCAGCCAGCCAGCCGGAGCCCTGCTTGCGGAGCGGCCGTGGCGTCGGCCGCTGAAAGCGTGCCTTGCACCGCGCCGGGGAGATCCGAGATCGACGGCGCTTCTCGCCGCGCACGCCACCATCGAGCGACCTCCTGCGCGGGCGCGTTCCAGTAGTCGCCCCGGGAGCTTATGGCCGCGAGAAAAGCCGTGTAGACGTCGCGCGTCGTTCGGTCCGGCAGGTAGTCCGGATGAGTGTTCACGAGGGCCATTCCGCAGTGCCTCTGGATGAAGTCCACCTTCTCCAGCCACAACCGCGGGCTCGTCTCCTTCAGCACCGAGGTCAGGGTGTAGTCCTGGACAAGCGTGTACGGCAGCTCCAGGAACCGGCCGATCTCGAACGGCCAGAGGCTCATCGTGCCGCCAGGGATCGGCTCGTACGGATCGGAATCGAAGAAGGAGAGGTCGTATTCGATGTCGAGCGCCTGCATCCAGCCAGGGTGACGGTGAGTGCAGGGCGCCCGAAAACCGGAGGCGCCCAACGCCTTGACGTGGCGGTTGATGCGCTCCGCCTGGCGGAGGAATTCGCGGTGGGACTGAAACAGCCGGCCGTCGTGCTTGAGGCCGTGGACGCCAACCTCGAAGCCGTTGTGCCGTAGTTCGGCCACGAGGTCGAGATCGAGTGCATAGCGCTCAGGGACGAAGTTGAATGACGATCGGAACCCATAACTCGCGTCAATGTCCGCCAGCTCGCGCACCCGTGCCTGGCCGATGGCCGTCTCCACGTCGTGGGTGAGCACGAGGGCATAGCGCCGGCCGTGGGGCCAGAAGTGAATGAAGGGGACGGCGGCTCGCCCGGTCTGCTGCAGCAGAAGCGCAACCGTCATCCACAAGAACCGGACGTACCGGTCTTCGACCGGCCAGCCGAGGACCGACTGGCTGCGGACGGTCAGGCTCCGCGACCTGCGGAGCATCAGTGTCAGCCAGCGGGGCAGAAACGGTCTCAAGGCGTAGTAGGCCTGAAGGGCGGAGGACAGGCGCCAGTGGTCGGGCCCGAACTGTCCTTCGCCGAGCGTGGAGAAGAGGAGCCCGTCGATGTCGTCGCCGCCTGCCTGCACGGCCTCGGGCAGCTGTCCGATCGCTGTCCGGGCGGCGGCGGCCCACTCGCCGCCGGTGGGCACCGGCTCGCCGATGAGCCGCCAGAAAGCCGATGGCGTGTTGGCGGAAAACAAGCTCGCGTCAGCGTGATCCGCGACCGCGGGGCCTTGTGCCACCGGAGCGAGCGACCGAACCTCGGTCCTGCTCGGCGCCACCCCCAGCGCCTCCAGGTAGCGTCGTGAGGCGTTCTCCCACGCGAGCTCTGCCATGGCGAGCCTGGCCCTCTTTGCCTGCTGGCGCGCCTCGTCAGGATGGCTGAGCAGCCTGTGAATCTGCGCCGCCAGGCCGGACGAATCGCCGGGTTCGAAATAGGCGACCGCGTCGGGAGGAAGGTGCTCCTCGATGCCGGCAAGCTCCGAGCACGCGAATGGGATGTCCATGAAGACGAACTCGCAGACCTTGTTTGGAAGCATCAGGTCGCCATAGCCGTCGGAAATGATCGGGACGATTCCCAGGGTTGCCTGGCGGACCCGCTCCACAGCCTGGCGCCAGGGGATGAAGCCGGGCGTGAAAGTCACGTGTTCCTGCAAGCCCAGCTGTTCCGTCAGGGCGACGAGGGTGGACCGGTACTCGCCGTCGCCCAGGATCTCGAGCACCAGCTCCGGCCATTCGCACCGAAGCTCTGCCACGGCGCGGATCGCGACCTGGGCTCCGTAGCGCTCGATCAGCGTGGTGGGCAAGATCAGCACCGGCGTGGAAGGCGGTCGCCGCGCCGGTACGTCGTCGACGGGGTGCGAGTTCGGAACGATCATGACCCTGGCAGGGTCGAGGCCGCGCGATGCCATGATGCGTCTAAGCCCGTCGCTGACCGTGATCACACGGCCGGCGGATTGGGTGGCCCTGCTCTCGAGCCAGGTCACCAGGCGCACGCGCAGGTCACCGGCGCTGAGGTGTAAGCGCGCGGCCATCATGTCCGGCATCAGCTCGAGAAGGAAGAAGACCACGGGCGTCCGGCGCAGACGGGGCACGACCGCCGAGAACACGAGGAAGTCGGGGAGGTTGTCGACCTGGACGACGTCGTAGCGCCGCCTGCATCCCAGGACGGACACGACGAGAAGCGCCCAAAGGAAGAAGAGCGAGTACTGAATCGGGTACCACAGCGCGGGCGACCGATGCTCCCGCATCGGGATGCCGTAGACGCGTAGCCCTGGCCGCCGGGGTGGCTGGTGACCGACGCAAAGACGTGGGGTGGTGCACACGAGATCGACCTGGACGCCATGGGCGAGCAGCTCGGCGACGTTCCGGCTCACCACCGGATGGCCCCAGAACGGCGGCTGGGTCTCATGGGAGGCATACGGATGCTGGCTGACCATCAACACCCGACGAGTGGCGCGCGGCACGGGAAGGTGCGCTGCGACAGGGGCCGGGGTATCGACGGCTGTCAGCTCCTTACCCGTCCTACCTAGACCGCCAGCTGCCCTCGAGCCAGACCGGCGGACGTTTCCACGAGCTGGCCTCGATGCGCGAGCGACCGGCTGGCCGCTTCGAGCAGGCTGATCACCCGCAAGCCCGCGTGGCCGTCGGACAGCGGCTGCAGGCCATCCCGGATGCATTCCAGGAAATGATTGGCCTCCACTCGCAGGCCCTCGGTCAGGCTGATCTGCGGCGCCCACATGTCACCGGTCCGGTAATTGATCATGGATTCAGCCACTCGTTCCGGTTCACTGTTGAGCGTGACCCCGCGGTCGTACAGCTTGACTTTCTCACTCGGCTCCAAATCGTCGTACACGATCATTTTTCGCTCCCCGGAGACGAGCGTGCGCCGCACCTTGACCGGCGCCAGCCAGTTCACGTGGTGATGCGCGAGCAGGTTGCTGTCGAAGAAGCAGGTCAGGTACGCGATGTTGACCGGCTGGCCGGGGATGTGGGCTGCCCCGGTCGCCGCGACAGCGCGCGGCTGCTCGCCCAGGACGTAGTCCATGATCGATAAGTCGTGGACCGCCAGGTCCCACAGGACGTTCACGTCGTGCTGGAAGAGCCCGAGGTTGACTCGGACCGAATCGTAGTAATAGAGCCGCCCGAGGCTGCCATCGTCGACCAGCTGCTTGATGCGCCTCACGGCGTCCGTGTAGATGAACGTGTGGTCGACCATCAACACAAGATTTCGCCGCTCCGCCTCCTCGATGAGCACGGCCGCCTGCTCGGAGCTCGTGGCGATGGGCTTGGCGACCAGCACGTGCTTACCGGCCCGCAACGCTTCAAGCGCAAGCTCGAAATGCGTGGACACTGGGGTCATGATCACCACCGCATCCACGGCGGGGTCCGCGAGCAGCGCGTGGCAGTCGGTGGTGGTTGTGATCGCCGGGTAGCGCGCCGCTGCCAGCGTCAGCTGGCCTTCGCGCTTGTCGCTCACTGCGCGAACCCGACATGCGGGGATGTCCCAGAAGTTGCGGACCAGGTTCGGTCCCCAGTACCCGTAGCCGATGACGCCGATCTGTATCTCCGGTTCGCCGACGGCCTCGACGGCGGACGGTGACTCCCGGCGACCGAGCGTAGGAAGCCGGCGTATTCCGTTTGCCTTCCGCGCGATGTCGAGGGCTATGGACAACCTTTCCCCGGGCAAGCGTAGGTGGTCGCCAAGCCGGTAGAAATGGGCGTTCGGCGTGGAGCCGCCGCCTCGTACCCTCTGTCGGGCCTGCCCCCGTCCCAGGCCCTGGGCCAAAGTCCTGGGACATGGCGGCCATGCCTCGGGCTCGGGCCTATCCGGTATTCGGCTGTTTCCCATTTATCGGGGATGGCGGCATGGGCTAGCCTCGGGGCAGGCCAATGCTCACCGCGGTGGAGGCGCGGGTCGGAACGACCCGCCGTCAGTGGCTTTCCTATGCGACGGCCAAGCGCGTCATGGACGTACTGGTGAGCGTCCCCGCGCTGGTTGCCATCATCCCGCTGTGGGTCGTGATCGCTGTCGCCATCAAGCTGGATTCCCCCGGTCCCGTTCTTTTCGTGCAGGAGCGCGTCGGGTTCAGCGGCAAGCACTTCCGCTGTTTCAAGTTCCGGACCATGCAGATCGACGCCGAGACCCGGCTCGCGGAGATGCGCAGGCGCGGCGAAGTCGAAGGCCCGGTCTACAAACTCCGTCAGGATCCAAGGGTCACCCGCGTGGGTCGCATCTTGCGGCGCACCAGCATGGACGAGGTCCCCCAGCTGCTCAACGTGCTCAGCGGAGAGATGAGCCTGGTCGGTCCACGGCCGTGCATCCCCGACCATGTCGAGCACTTCAGGCCGGATGACCTGATCCGGCTCAACGCCAAGCCAGGCCTGACCTGTCTGTGGGTCGTCAGCGGCCGCTCGGACTGCACTGTCGAAGGATGGATGGCCGCCGATCGCGACTACATCGCTAGACAATCGCTTGGGCTGGACGCCGTGATCCTCCTGAAGACGATCTTCATCGTCATCAGCTGTCGCGGAGCCTACTGACGGCTGACCTTCGAGCGTCGATCACCATCCCGACCTACAACCGTCGTGCGGTGCTTCTCGAGACGCTGGCCAGCCTGGAGCATCAGTCCGTGCCACCGGAACGCTATGAGGTGATCGTGGCGGTGGACGGGTCGACCGACGGGACCGTCGCCGCGCTGGCTGGAATGCAGCCCGCCTACAAACTGCGCTGGCTCTATCAGCAGAACGGCGGCGCGGTGGTGGCCGCCAACGCCGCGGGCCGCCGCGCGCGCTACGACGTCCTGATCGTTCTCGGAGATGATCAGCTGGCGTCGCCAGATCTGGTCGCCGCCCACCTCGAGGCGCATGAACGACTTGGTCCGGTACTGGTGCAAGGAGACTATCCGCTCGCCCCAAGCCATGGCAGCTGTGGAGCCTCGCTCGTGTATGAGCGGTCTCGGCGCGCCTCTATGTCGGCGCTCGTCACCAACGGCTCGGCTTCGTGGCACGTGTGGGGCGGCAACTTCTCCATCCGCCGTGACACCTGGCTCGCGGTCGGTGGCTGGGACGAGACCTTCCGGGCGTATGGCGGCGAGGACACCGACCTGGGCCTTCGCGTCGCCGCTCTCGGCATCCCCTTCGTCTTCGAGCCGCGAGCACTTGCCTACCACATGCACGCCGTCAGCCCCCATCGCTACGGGCAGCACGCGTTCAGCGAAGGCCGCGCCGTGGTCCGCGTGGCGCGAAAGCACGGCCTGGCCCTGGAGGCGTTTTCCGGTGGGACACTCCGCGGACCGTTCGACTGGTGCGTGGCGCGGGGCTGGCGCTGGAGCTCGGGCGCGATGGACCGGCTCGGTCGTCTGCTCACCACGGGGCTTGAGACGGCCGATGTCATCAAAGTGCGGCCGGCGCAGGTGTTCGCGGCTCGACTTGTGCGCCGCTTCTACAGGGTGGGCGGGATATCTCGAGAAATCGGTTCGGGGATCAGAGCGGAGGCGCGCCCTGATGGCGTCTGAGCCCGCGGCCGAAGAACCCGCCGCGGAGCTCCGGCAGTACTACGACACCTACTACGACGTTTACTGGCGGCCCTTCGAACGACCCGACCAACGGGCCCCCCGCAAGGTCGAGATGCTGCTCCGGCAACACGTGTATCCGGGCGCGCGCTGCCTCGACGTGGGCTGCGGCGACGGCAGGGCCGGGACCGTGGTGACCGGATGCGGCGGCGCCTATATCGGCGTCGACATCTCTCAACGAGCTGTTGCGGCGGCTCGAGGTCGGGCTCTTGACGCTCGGCTGATCAAGGGGTCTGACCACCTTCCGTTCGCAGACAACTCCTTCGACGTCGTCCTTTGCCTCGAAGTGATCGAGCACGTCTTCTTGCCCGACCGAAGCATCCAGGAGATCCTGCGTGTCCTGAGTCCGGGAGGGACGCTGATCGTCACCACGCCCAACGTCGCCTACTGGAGAAGGCGGCTGGACCTCGCGCTCCTCGGCCGGTGGAACCCGTTCGGATACGGTCTGGCGGTCGAGCGGCCGTGGGCCGATCCACACATCCGTTTCTTCAACGCCGGGGCCCTGCGCCGGCTTCTCACCTGGTGCGGATTCCAGTCGATTCGAGTGGGCGGGCATTCGGGGAGCCTGCTCGGTGATCTTCCATGGATGGGACGGCGCCTGCGAGCCGGCCGAGACCTGCGGACATCGAGTCTCTACCGAGTGCTGGAGACAACGGCGCCATCGCTCTTTGGCTGCTTTCTTTTTGCCGTTGCCCGCAAGCCTGACGACTAAAAGCCCCGCTTCACCCATAGATATGGAAGCAAGGCGATCTCGGCCAGCCCCGGCATGGGATCGTCCCGACTGAACACGGCTTCGGTGTGCGCGATCCGGAGCGAGTTCACATAGGATCGCCACGCCAGCTTGCCACCGGCGAGCGTCGACAGTGCTGTGGGCAGGTCGGTCAGGATGCGGACCCAACGGACGCCGGCCCGCGCGCGACACGGATCGGGGGCGCAGCCGATCTGGTCGGCGAAAAGCAGATACGGGAAATCCACGCCCGCCCGGCCTCCGAGCGAGTGATACCCCCAGGTCCGGGCATTGAAATCGAGCAGCTTGTACTGGCCGTCTCGCGGGTCGAGCTTGTACTCCAGCTCGGCTAGACCGTAGTAGTCCACTGCCCGGAGAAGCCTGTGAGAAAGGCTCTCCAGCAGCGGCACGTCCATCGTCTCCACGTAGGTGCTGGCGCGTCCGAAATCAGGTGGGTGCTGGCGCAGCCTCCGCACCACCATCTGGCCGACGGCGGTGCCGCGTTTGAAGAAGACGCAGCAGGCGAACTGCTGCGAACCATCCCCAGGAATGAATTCCTGGACCATCACCTCACCGAGCCCGGCCACGGAAGCAGCGCGCCGAAAAAGATCCTCCAGCTCGGTTCGGGTGCGGGCTTTCCATGCCTTCGCCTTCGTGGCGTAGAAGAAGTGTTCCTTGATCGCCGGTTTGATCGCGAACGGAGGCTCCGCGTCGACATCCCGGAGGTCGGCTATCGACTTCGGATACCACGTCCGCGGGACGGGAATGCCCAGCTGCTGAGCCAGCCTGTAGGTGTTGCGCTTGTCCCACGCCCACCGCACGGCATCCCACCCGCAAGTCGGCACCCGAAATCGTTCGCGGAGGCGATCCCGGTGCCGGGAAAACGCAGCGACCGTCTCCTCCCTGGTGGGGAACAGAACCCAGCCGTCGAGACGGAGCCTGCTGCCGACCTCGAGTATCACGTCCACCGATCGGTCCTGGTCGCGAAGGCTGGGCACTCGCACGGCGTGGGTCGTGTATCGGGAGTGCGGCGAGATCGAGCGCTCGTCGTCGATCACGCACACCGGCAGGCCGCGCCGCCCGAGGCTGCGGACGATCCCGAGACCCTGGTAGTCACCTCCAACGACGACGGCGCCGACGCCGTCGGCGCGGTTCACGCGGCCGGCTCTCGAGCGGCGTAGGCGGCGATCTGGCGAGCGGCCACGTCCGCGCCCGAGACAAACCGGCAGATCGGGCCGTAGCTGCCGTCCGCCAGAGCGCCGACGAAGTGAAGGCCCGGAACGGACGATGCCAACCACCGGTTGAGAACGGGGAACCCACCCCGCTCGCGGATCCGATCCCGGAGCGAGGGAGCGATGAAGGGCACCTTCTCCACGGCTGGCCTGTAGCCGGTTCCAAGGACCAGGTGGTCCACCAGGCGCGTCGTGCCGTCGCTCAGATCGAGATAGACGCCACGCGCGTCCGGAATCGCTTCCACCACCGAGGTGTGGGTGGTCAGGCGGACGTGCCCGACCACCCGCTCGATGAGCCAGCGCGCGCCCGCAGGCCGTACAGCCCGCCTCGTGATCGCGCTTCTGGTGTTGTCCGGAAGAAGGCGGAAGGCGAGCGGGAAATGCAGCAGCCAGTTCAGGCCAGGAGGCCCTACGTCACTTGGCGCGTACAGGATCCGCCGTCCCGGACCGCGGTAGTCGTGGAGCTTGAGCCATCGCAGGCCCGCTCGCGCAATCAGCTCGACCCGCGCGCCGGCCTCGTTCAACAGCGCCGCCGACTCGATTGCGCTCTGGCCGCCGCCGACCACCGCAACGCTGGCTCCGCTGAATCGACTGAAATCTCGGTGTTCGCGCGTGTGCGACGCGTGAGATGCGGGAAGGCAGCTGGCGAACTCCGGAATGTGCTCGAAGGTGTCGATGCCAACGGCGACCACTGCACGCGACGCGCGAACGGTTCGCCCGTCGGCGAGCTCGACGCGGAACCCACCGTCCTCGCTGCTCAGCAGCTGGACTTGCGTCGGGTCGACGTCCGGGACGGCGTGCTGCTGAAACCAGAGGCCATAGTCGATGAAGAAGGGCAGCGGAATTGGAAGCTGCTGCGGAGCTCCCACGGTGGCCCGGTAGCTGTCGAGGCTATAGGCTCCGCCAGGAGCTGAGAGGCTCGTAGCGCTCCATGCCGAGCGGAGGTTCATTCCGCGCGGCATGCGCTGCCAGAAGGCCATGGGCTGGCCGAAGACGAGAGTGGGAATGCCCGCTGCTCTCAGGTGGGCAGCCACGGAAAGGCCGTATGGCCCGGCGCCGATGACCACGACCGGGTGTGGGTTCATGTTGACGATGCGGTGAGACAGGGGTGACGAAAAATTGCTTTCGCAAACGACGCTAGGGCTGATCACAGGGCGCCGAAATGGGCAACGCGAAGCGGGCGGACCGCCCAGTCCCAGACAGAAGGCTAATGTCCCCTTGAGGCTCTCCCAGGCGCGGACCTAACCTCGGTCGTAGTGCTGCGTGCAGCGCACGGCGACCACCAGTCCCGCAAGGCGGACGATCTCTTGCGCCTTACTCCCGGCCGCCTTGCGCGCCGGCTCAACGGCCAGCAGGTTGGACCCCGGCTGTGGGACAACCGTTACTTGATCGGGTCGATCTCAGCCGGTCTCGCCCGGACTCTTATCACGGGCGGGCACGGATCCAGATACCGTCTGCTCGGGCACATCTGGCTAGAGCTACAGCGCTTTCTCGCGCCAGGCGTCCTGAACGTCGACCTCGCGGATCTCCGGATGGATACCACCCTGGTCGAGGGAGACGTCACGCGCCACTGCCGTCTGGTTCTCGGCGCTCTGTGCAAGCTCCTCGAGTGCCGGAACGTGTTCGAAATCGGGACGTACCTCGGACAGACCACCTGGCTTCTGGCTCACAACAATCCCGATGCCCACGTCTTCACGCTCGATCTGCCCACCCTTGACGCCGTCGATCACCTCAAGTACGAGGTCACGGACCCCGAGTACTTCGTCGTGTGGGACCGCGGCGCGCGGTTCCGTGGCACCCCAGAAGCCGGCAGGATCACACAACTCTTCGGGGATTCGGCGACGTTCGATTTCTCGCCGTACCACGGCAAGATCGATCTCGTCTTCATCGACGGAAGCCACAGCATGGACTACGTCAGGTCGGATACCGACGCGGCCTTCAGGATGCTGTCCGATCGAGGCACGATCGTCTGGGACGATTACCTCTACTACCCGGGCATCTACAGAGTCGTAAACGAGCTCTCACCGCTCGTGGATCGACCGGTCTTCCACATCGTCGGCACGCGTCTGGCCGTCTACAGCCGCGTCGACATTCTCAACGGCGGCTGGCCGGCGCTCAAACACGGCCCGCCTATCCCGCGATAGTGAAAAATTCCGCGGCCGCCTCATCCATACGGGCGGGGCGGGTTCGGACCGCGGGCCCGGACGTTCGTGCGGTGCCCAATTCGCAGCTGGCAAAGATGATTGCCGTCGGATCGCTTCTGCTGTCGGCCGTCGCCGTGCGCGCGTGGGGGCTGCCGGGTGGAGGGCCGGTGGCGTACGACGAAGGCTGGTCGCTGTCGAACGGCCGCTTCCTGGTGGCGGTCCTGACTCACCCCCAGCAATGGATCACGCTTGGCGGCCGGCGTAGCGCCTGAGAACCTGACCTGGATCAGCGCCCTGGCCGGCCTCGTGATGGTGGCGGCGCTGGCGGCGCTAGCCGAGAGACGCTGGGGCGCTCCCGCGGCCGCCGTCGCCGGTGTCTTCGCAGCGGCGGTGCCGCTGAGCATCGTCTACGGACATCGGGTCGTCTCCGACGCCGCCTGCCTGGCCGGCCTGGCGCTGGTGCTCTTGCTCCTGGACCGCTGGTGGGATGCCCGACCTTCGAGAACGCTCGCCATGCTGACCGTTGTCACGATCGTGGCGACCCTGAGCTTCAACTACCGCCTTCTGCCCGCCCTGCTGCCGATCGTCCTGGTGCTCGGCTGGCTGACATGGTGGTACCGGCGTCATGACCTGCCGCCGAGGGCGCCGATCGGACGGTTGGGGCTCCTGTGCCTGGTTCCCACCGTGGCCATCGTGGGGACATACATGCTGCTTGTCGGGGCGGCTGCCGTCGGACTCCCGCATTTGCCTGCTCTGCTGAGCCGGCAGTTCATTCGCTCCGGTGCTGAATCGGCCCTTCCCTTCGCCTTCCCAGATTTCTACGTCCGCACGCTCTGGGAGTTCGGAGGGCCGACGCTCCTGCTCGCAGGCGGCGGTTTGGTCGCCTGCCTGTGGAGCTGGAGGAGACTCGATCCCCTGGCCGCGATCGCGATCGGGAGCATGGTCGGCACCCTCCTTTTCTTCAGCGCCGCTCACGACAAGGCGCCGCGGGCGATCGTCGCCTGCGTCCCGTTCGCCGCGCTGGTCATCGCCCGGGGTGTAACGCTGCTGAGGAGCCCTGCGCTGCAGTGGACCGTCGCCCTCACGCTCTGTGGGACATGTCTCGTGACCGGCTGGACGGAAAGCAGCTTCGCACGAGACGCGAGCGGCACCGCGCAGGCCGGCCGGTGGCTGGCCGCACACCCTGGCCCGATCGTGACGACTCGCGGCCCGGTATACGTCGCCTACACCGAACAGAGATGGGACGTCGTCGCCGGGCTCGATCCCGGGCACAGGATCGTGACGCCGGCCGGCGATTCGACCATCGAGAGCCTGCGCCATGACGGCGCGCGCTGGGTGGTCGTGGACGCCCATGCCCTCCTGATGAGCGCGAGCCCGATCTTCGCCCAGCTGCTCGGGTGCGGCCGGCCCGCTGCAGAATTCAACGACCCGGCCGATTGGTCACGCCTGCAGTTTCTCGAGGACGCCGACAGCCAGCATGTGGGCTACGACGCCGTGCTCCTGAAACGCGAGCAGATTCTTCGAGCAAGTCAGGGCAGAGAGGTCATTCGAATCTACGACCTCTACGCTGCTGGCACCGCCTCCTGCGGCTGAAGCCTCAAGCCCAACCTTCAACCAAGTGGCGGATCGAGGTGGCGACGTGCTCCAGGTGGTCCACCGGGAGCTCGGGGTACATGGGCAGGGAGAGGCTGCGTTCGGCCAGGCGTTCGGTGCGGGGGAAAGCGCCCTCTCGATAGCCGAGCGCCGCCAGAGCAGGCTGGCGGTGAAGCGGGACGGGGTAGTGAATGCCGGTCTCGATGCCGTCCGATGCCAGGGCGGCGCGGAGTTCGTCGCGGCGGTCCACGTCGATGACGAACAGGTGATAGACGTGGCGTCCGTCCTCTTCGGCCCAGGGGAGTCCGATCGGCAGGCCGCCAAGGCGCTCCATGTACGAGGCCGCGAGCCTGCGCCGGCGATAGTTCCAGCTGTCGAGGTGCGGAAGCTTGACCCGAAGAATCGCGGCTTGCAGCGTATCCAGGCGATGGTTCATCGGAGTCGTCTCATGCACGTACTTGACCCGCTGGCCGTAGGACCGCAGGAGTCGCACCTTGTCTGCGAGCGCCGCGGAGTTCGTGACCAGCATTCCACCATCGCCGAATGCGCCGAGGTTCTTGGAGGGATAGAAGCTGAACGCGCCGGCGAGGCCGAAGCTGCCCGCCCGTTTGCCAAGCCACACGGCCCCGTGCGCCTGACAGGCATCTTCGATCACCGCGAGGCCGTGTGTCGCGGCCAGCGCCAGGATCACCTCGATCTCTCCGATGCGGCCGAAGAGATGGACTGGGACGACGGCCCGCGTGCGCGGCGAGACGCAGGCCTCGACGGCCGCCGGATCCATTCCGCCCTGCTCGTCGCAATCACTCAGGACGGGTCGCGCCCCCACCGCAAGGATCGCCGCGACGGTGGCGATAAAGGTGTTTGCCTGGGTGATGACCTCGTCCCCCGGTCCGATATCTGCCGCGCGCAGGGCGAGCTCGAGCGCCGAGAGGCCGGAATCGACGCCAACGGCATGGCCGGTCCCGCAGAAGGCCGCGAACTCGGCCTCGAAGCGCTCCAGGTCATCGCCCAGAACGTAGTCCCCGCGGCTCAACACCGTCTCGATCGCAGCGATCAGTGCCGGGTGCAGCGCACGCGTCTGCGCACGAAGATCGACGAAGGCCACATGGCTGTTCAGGGTGACGCGAGCAGCCTCGGGCCGGAGACCTCTGAGCACTGTCTTGACGCTACCTCGATGACTGGAAGGGCGCGATGGGGTGTTTGTCCCGCTCGCCTCCGGGACTCTGGGCGCCAATCGGCAACCTGGCTCATTTTCAGACGCCGGTCCGCCACATAAAGTCGAATCAATGTCCGGCGCCGAGATGGCGACATGTCCGCGTCGAGGTGGCATGCGCTCGTGAACGGAAGGGTGAGAGCCGGCGGCGGCAGATTACTGATCGCGATGTTGCTCGCGCTCATCCTGTTCGGCCCGGCCGCCCCGAATGCCGTGAAGCCGGCGCTGGCAGCCACCAACCCGATCGTCACGGAGAACCAGCAGCCCGGTACAGGAGCGTGGTTGATCGGCTCGCAGCAGTCCGATGACGCAAACGGCCAGATCAAGGGTTATGCCTCTGCGACCAGCGTCAATCAGAACCAGAGCATCGCGCTCTTCATCACGACCAACCCTGCGCAGACGTACACGATCGACTTCTATCGCATCGGCTGGTACGGCGGCCTGGGGGGCCGCTTTCGCCTTCACGTCGGCCCGCTCGACGGCACGCCGCAGCCAGCGTGCCCGACCGACCCCAGCACGGGACTGATCGCCTGTGACTGGACTTCGAGCTACACCCTGACCGTTCCCGGCGATTGGACGACCGGGACTTATGTCGCGCTGCTGACGAACGCGCAGGGGTACCAGAACTACGTGCTCTTCGTGGTCAAGGACGGCCGCGCGGCGCCTCTTCTGTACCAGGAGGCGGTCACGACGTACGAGGCCTACAACGACTACCCGAATGACGGCGTCACCGGCAAGAGCCTCTACACGTACAACAGCTACGGGGCCAACACCGTCGCGGGAGACCCACGCGCGGTCAAGGTGTCGTTCGACCGCCCCTACACAGCGAATGGGTCGGGACAGTTCTTCTACTGGGAGGTCTATTACGTCCGCTGGCTCGAGCGCAACGGCTATGACGTCACGTACACGACCGATGTGGACACGCACGCCAACGGCGGCGCGCTGCTGAACAGCAAAGGATTCCTGTCCGTGGCGCACGACGAGTACTGGTCGAACGAGATGTTCGACGCGGCCGCGGCCGCACGCGACGCGGGAGTGAACCTCGGTTTCTTCACATCGGACGCCGCCACCTGGCAGATGCGATTCGAGGCTTCAGCCTCAGGCTCGGCCAATCGGGTCATCGTCTGCTACAAGGACGCCGCCATCGATCCCGTTCAGGGGCCGACGACCACCGTCGAATTCCGTGATCCGCCGGTCAATCGACCCGAGCAAACGCTCGAGGGCGTCCAGTTCACCTCGTCGATCGCCTTTGGGGGCACGGTGCCCTACGTTGTGACCAACAGCTCGAGCTGGGTCTACGCCGGCACCGGCCTCCAGGACGGCGATTCT
>QHTZ01000101.1 GCA_003221005.1 Gemmatimonadota bacterium | reverse complement strand
GCCTCCTGCCCGTCGGCCGCCGTGAGCACCTGATAGCCCGATTGCTCGAGAATACGTTTGGCCGCACGCCGCACGGCGTCTTCGTCCTCGACCACGAGAATCGTTTCGGTCCCGCCGACCGCCTGATGCGGGCCAGACTGGCGGCCGTCCGACGCTACGTCGCTCTCGGACAGCGCCGGGAAGTACACCTTGACTCGCGTACCCAGTCCGGACGAGCTGTCCACCTGGATCACTCCGCCGTGCTGCTTCACGAGCCCGTACACCGTCGCCATGCCGAGGCCTGTCCCCTTGCCGGCCGGCTTGGTCGTGAAGAAGGGCTCGAACACGCGCACGCGGGTTGCCTCGTCCATCCCCACCCCGGTGTCCTCGACCGCGAGACACACCCAATTGGTCGCGGCCGTCGCGCCCGCGGCGACCCGCTGCTCCGCAGTGAGCTGCGCCCGCGCCGTGTCGATCCGGAGCACCCCGCCGTCCGGCATCGCGTCGCGGGCGTTCGTGATCAGGTTGAAGACGATCTGCTCGATCGCGTGCAGGTCCGCCCGGATGTCGGGGAGGTCGTCGTCCCCGCCCAGCACGATCTCGATGTCGGCCGGGACGATGCGGCGCAACATCCCGCCGAGGTTCGCCAGCACTGCGCCCAGCTCGAGCGCTTCGAGGTCGAGGCTCGACCGCCGCGCGAAGCCCAGGAGCTCCTTGACCATCACGCGGCCGCGCAGCGCAGCGGAGGTCAGGTCCCGCAGATCAGCGTGCTCATCCTTGCGGTCGGGGCTCAGCCCTTTGCGGATCAGCTCGGCGTTCGCGAGGATGATGGTCAGCAGGTTGTTGAAATCGTGCGCGATGCCGCCTGTGAGCTGACCCAGTGCCTCGATCTTTTGCGACTGCCGCAGTTGCTCCTCCAGCACGCGCCGCTCCGTGACGTCTTCCGCTACCGTCTCAAAGCTCTCGATCTTGCCGTCGGGCCGCCGCACAGCGCGCCCGGAGAGCCGCACCAGGATCCGCGCACCGTCCTTGCGCTTCCATTCTAGCTCCAGGCCCTGCACGCTGTCGCTCTCGGCGAAGCGGGCGAGCGCGAGGGCACGCTCACCCGCGTCGGCGTACACGTCCTGCCCCAGATCCACGGCCAGGAGCGCCTCTTCCGAGGCGTAGCCGAGCATCTTCACCAGGGCGGGATTGACGGAGAGGAACCGGCCCGCCGGCGTGGATCGGTAGATACCGTACGTGGCGTGCTCGACCAGCGCACGGTTGCTCTCCTCCGAGCGGCGCAGCGCCTCTTCGGCACGCCGCCGCTCGGTGATGTCCGTCGCCACGCCGATCACCCCGGACACTACACCGTTGGCGTCGCGCATCGGCGAGTACCATGCCTCGAACACAAAGCCGAACACTTCGACCGTAGATGAGAACGACTCTCCCGCGAGCGCGCGCCGCAGGTCGGCGAGGGCCTGAGGAAGGTCCGCGTACACCTGGAACGCCGACTGCCCCACCAGCTGCGCCGGCCGCACGCCGATGCCCTCCAGCCCCTTGCCTTCCACCAGCTGGAACACGCCGTCCCGGTCGAGCGCGAACAGCACCAGGGGCGCGCCGGCGACCACCGTCCGCAGCCGCTCCTTGCTGGCGCGCAGTGCCCGCTCCTGCGCCAGCCGCTCCGTGATGTCACGCGAGTTGACGATGTAGGTGACGGCGCCGGTGGCGTCGACGCGCGCCTGGCCTACCGATTCGAGCACCCGCAACGTGCCGTCCCGGTGGCGGAACCGGAATTCGGCCGACTGCGGAGTTCCGGGCGTCTGCACCGCGCGCGCCAATGCCTCGGCGACGACCGGGAGATCGTCGGGGTGAACGAACTCAAAGGCATTCCGCTCCAGCAGCTCGGACGGAGCGTACCCCAGCAGCCGCTGCGCCGACGGGCTGGTGTAGCGAAAGATGCCGTCCTCGCTGAGGATGGTGACGATGTCGGAAGCGTTGTCGATGAGCGATCGGAAGTGCTCTTCGCTCTTGCGGAGCGCGTCTTCGGTGCGCGCGCGGTCGATCGCCGTGGCGAGGACGTTGGCGACAGCCTGGACGAAGTGCGCGTCGTGCACCGTGAACTCGCGCGCCGTGCGGGAATGGGCGCCGAGAATGCCGAACGGCCGCTCCTTTCCCTGAACCACCACGCTGAGCCCGCTGACGACGTCGTGCTCACTCAGGAGCGGGGCGCTCCCGAAGCGGCGGTCGGAGGGCAGATCCTCCACGACGACCGGTGTCGGGGACCGGAGCACGTAGCCGCCGTGGGTGTCGCCCTCCGAGGGCAGGACGGTGCGACCGACGCAGCCGTCGTTCCACCCCACGCCCGCCCGCAGCGCCAGGCTGCGGCTCTCGGGTCGAAACTCGAGCAGGCCGGCATACTCCACGTCGAGGCCGCGGGCCACAAGGGCGACGGTATCGTCCATGAGCGCCGGCACGGGCGCGCCCGCCAGCGCAAGCTGGCCCAGGTGCGCCACCGCCTCCTGCTGGCGGGCCGTGACGCGGAGCGCTTCCTCCGCACCACGCTGCCCCTCAGGGGCCGTCGTCTGGGTGCTCCGCACGAGCTTGATGCGACCGCTGCTCAAGGTCCGTCCTCTCCAGGGGTGGTGCGGCGACGCTAAGCTGGGTCCCGGTTCACGGAACCGCCATTGCGATGGGCACCGAGAGACGGTGCGCCTGGTCACGCGCGGCACAAGGTACAGCGGGACTTGGAGATGGCACAGCACGCAAGGAGCGGGCCGACTCTGCGGCGCAGGCGCCACACTTTTACCGAAGATACGCCGAAGACATGACATTCCTTCAAGCGCACCGAGGTGAGGGTGTACTCACTTATCGCTATAAATATCAGTGAAATAACGAGATAGGTGGGCGCAAGTCCCGGGAATTTCGGCCAAAGTGTTGTCTCGCAGCCGCTTCCGCACGGCCACATCGAGGCGTTGCACCGCCGCCACTAGATTCCCGCATGCCTTTGCGCCCCCTGTATGGTCACGAGCCTGTCCGCCACCGACTGGCGGGCGCCATCGCCGCCGGCCGGTTGCCACAAGCCTTGCTGTTTGAGGGACCCCGGGGGGTTGGAAAGCAGCGGCTCGCCCTCTGGCTGGCTCAGGGGATGGTCTGCGAACGGGAGGGGGGGCGGTCGACCGGGGACGGATGCGGGGAGTGCCAGCCGTGCAGGCTTGTGCTCAACCTCTCGCACCCCGACGTCCACTGGTTCGTCCCGGTCGAGATCACTCGAAAGGGAGCGGACGCGGAAAAACAGGTGGAGCTCGTCGAGGACGCTCTGGCAGAAGAGATGGCCGCGCGGCGGGAGCAGCCGCTCTACCAGCCCCCGTCCGGCCTCGCAAGCCACGGCATCGCCTCCGTCCGTCTGCTCTCGCGCCGGCTCCACCTGACGCCTGCGCTCGCACGCCGTAAGGTCTTCATCGTGGGGGATGCCGAGCGCCTCGTCCCCCAGCAGGCAAGCCCCGAGGCAGCCAATGCCCTGCTCAAGGCCCTCGAGGAGCCGCCGGCAGATACGGTTTTCGTGCTGACGAGCTCGCAGCCCGATGCGCTGCCGGCGACCATCCTGTCTCGCGTCGTGCGCGTCCGGGTGGCACGACTCCCAGACAGTGTCTTGACAGAATTCGCGCAGCGCGAGCTCAGTAACGCATCCAAACGCTCACTGCCACAACAACTTAGCAGTGCCGAAGGGTGCGTTGGCAGGCTCCTTGCGTCAGACGGAGACGGCTCCGTCGGAAACCGGGACGCCGCGAATGCGTTTCTCACTGCGACGCGTGGCTCCCCGGCCCAGCGCTACGCCACAGCCCTGGCCCAGCAGCCGTTCCAGGCGCGCGGTGGCTTCACGGCGCTGCTCGACGGGCTGCTGGAGCACCTGCGCGGCGCCGCCCGCACAGGCAAGGACACGAGCGCGGTGGTCGCGGCGATCTCACGGGTGCTCGATGCGCGGGGGATGGCCCAAGGCAACGTGAACCCGCAGCTCCTCGCCGCCGTTCTGGCGGACGAGATGTGGTCCAACGGATGAAGCTGTCGCACGTGGACGCGGCCGGCCGGGCGCGGATGGTGGACGTGGCGGAAAAGCCCCTCACGGCGCGGACTGCCGTGGCGGAAGGGGCGATCCGGATGTCACGAGAGGCGTTCCGCCTGGTCGCCGAGGGGGCTGTGGCGAAGGGGGACGTACTGGCAGTGAGCGAGATCGCCGGCACGCTCGCCGCCAAGCGCACTGCGGAGCTCATCCCGTTGTGTCATCCGCTGGGACTGGACCACGTCGAGGTCACGGCGGCGCTGGACGACGGGCTCCCGGGGATCCGGGTGCGCGCCGCGGCGAAGACGGTAGGCCGTACGGGCGTCGAAATGGAAGCGCTCACGGCGGTGTCGGTGGCCCTGCTGACGGCGTACGACATGGTCAAGGCCGCCGATCGCGGAATGGAGATCCACGGTGTGCGACTGGTGGAGAAGACCGGCGGGATGGGCGGCGCCTGGCGCCGCGACGCCACCGGTGACGCTTGATCGATTGTTGACGGCGCGCCGCGAGTCTGTAAGAGACCGGACGACGCCTCTACATAGGAGCA
Source organism: Gemmatimonadota bacterium (assembly GCA_003221005.1). Taxonomy (GTDB): domain Bacteria; phylum Gemmatimonadota; class Gemmatimonadetes; order Gemmatimonadales; family GWC2-71-9; genus AG25. Next base: position 17,473 of record QHTZ01000101.1, on the reverse strand, counting down.
CTGAATGCACACGAAGACCCAGCGACTGATGCTGCAGGGGGGATTTATCCTCCTCGGCTCCCTAGTGGTGAGCAGCATCGGGGGTTGGGCGCATCGGGCGACCGCCGACGACCAGCCCGCGCCCGTCACGGCGCCGGCGCTGCTCGGCGAGTTGCGCGCCCTGTCACAGTCGCTCGAAGCGACCCGCGGCGAGCTTGCGGTCGCGCGTCTGCAGCTCGAGCGCGCAAACGCGATCATCGACTATTCCACACACTACAACATTCCGGCCGATTTGGCCGCCGCGATCTACGACGTCGCCCTCTCGGAGGGCGTCGATCCGGGGCTCGCGTTCCGGCTGGTGCGGACGGAATCAGGCTTCAATCCCAACGCCAAGAGCAAGGCGGGGGCATTCGGCTACACCCAGGTGCTACCCAGCACTGCCCGCCTCTACGAGCCCGGGCTCACGTACCGGCAACTGTTCGACCGCTCGACCAACCTGCGGCTCGGCTTCCGCTATCTGCGCGACCTGCTCGAGCGCTACAACGGCAACCTGCGCCTCGCGTTGCTCGCCTACAACCGGGGACCGGGTAAAGTACAGGAGCTGCTCGACGCCGGACGGGACCCGCAAAACGGCTACTCGACCGCGATCATGAAGGGGTACAAGCGGTAAGCGACGGCGCATCGGCTGGTAACACGTCACGAACAATGTAGGGGCACGGCATGCCGTGCCCCTACGCGTTTTCGGCACACCCGCTCCTCATCTCGGAACACTCCGCCCCTCATCGCGCGGGGATCTTGACCACCGCGCCGGCCCGGATCACTGACCCCAGGGTCAGGTCGTTGTAGTCCAACAGCTCCGCCAGCGACACCCCGTACGCCCTCGCGATCTGGCTCAAGGTTTCTCCACGGGCCACGCGATGGGTGCTCGGGCCCCCCCCTCCCCCTCCCCCTCCCCCTCGGCCACCTCGCGTCCCCCGGCTCAGCCGCCGGTAACGCGGCTCGGGCGGCACGGACCAAGCAGCCGCGGGCACGATGCGTCCGCTCATCGGCACGATGATCCGTTGCCCGACCCGCAGCGCGCGCGCCTTCAGGCTCGGGTTCGCGCCCTGGAGCACGGCCACGGACACCCGGTAGCGGCGCGCGATGTCGGTGAGCGTTTGGCCGGCGGAGACGTAGTGGTCCACGAACGTGATCCGCTCGTTGACCGGCAGGCTATCGTAACGCGCCGCGACCTGCGTGCCGCGCCCCCGCGGCACGCGCACCGTGACCATGCGGCCGGGGGGCGTGATGCCGCGCACGAACTGTGGGTTGAGCTCCAGCACGGCGTCCACCGTGGTGTCGGCAAGCCGGGCGACCACGTCGAGCCCCGTCGCGTCGGGGACGGTGACCTCATCAAACACAAGCGGGGTGAGTGGGCGCACCTCGCCGAACCCATAGCGGGCCGGCTGCTTCGCGATGAACGACGCGGCGATGAGCTTGGGGACGTAGTCGCGCGTCTCCCGCCGCAGGAAGCGTCGGTCGGCGAGCTGGAAGAACGTATTGTCGGTGATGGAGTCCGACTCGCCCGGCAGCCGCCCGATGCCGCGTTCCACGCGCCCCACGCCCGCGTTGTACGCCGCGGCGGCGAGGTAAACGCTGCCCCCGAGCCGCTCGCGCAGGTCGGCCAGATAATTGGCGGCAGCCTCTGTGGCCCGGAAGGGATCGCGCCGCTCGTCGACCCAGGGGTCGACGGTCAAGCCGTACAGCCGCGCCGTTCCGGCGATGAACTGCCACATCCCCACGGCGCGCGCCCGGCTCACCGCGGTGTTGGACAGCCCGCTCTCCACCAGCGTCAGATACACGAGGTCCTCCGGAAGCCCCTTAGCGCGCAGCCGCTCCCGGATCATCCCTTCGTAGCGCCCCAGCCGGGCGAGCCAGATGGCGAAGCGGTCGCTCGCGTCTACCTGGAAGAACTCCAGGTACTCGAGCACCCGGCGGTTGGCGGCGAAGTTGCTGACGTCGATATCGAAGGTCGGCTCGGCTGCGGGAGCCGCCCCGACCGCCGCACGCCCTTCCTCACCGAACAGGCGCACCGCCTCCCGCTCCACCTCTTCCCCCCGGACCGGCGGCGCGACGGCAGGCACCACGACCGAGTCAGCCTTCCGCGGCCGCGCCCCATGCAGGCTGTCCAACGCCGCCTGGTCCGCGGCGGAATCTTGCGCAGCGCGAGCCACGGCGGCACCGAGCGAGTCGGCGGTCGCGCGAGGCGCAGCGGCGCTATCGGGCTTCGTGGGCTCCACTGCGCCGGCCAGCGTCGCACGCCGCGCCCCACCGCACCCTGCGGCGGCGACGCCGAGCGCCACAGCAATCCACAGCCGGGACCGGCTCATCGAGCGAAGTAGTAGTTGCCGAGGAGGCGGTTCGTAGCGTTCAGCACAGCCAGCGCGGCTCCACGTGGCGGATCGGCCTCTGTCAGATACGACCCCACGAGCCGCGACGCGGACGTCTCCGTCCGGGCCGACAGCGACACGATCACCACCGTCGCATCGAACGCGCGCACGGCTTTCACGCCCAGCACCTCGAACCCCACCCTGGGCTGCGACACCCGCTCCAACGCCCGGACGACGGCGTTCGCCGAGCAGCGCAGCTCGCCGGCCTGCGAGATGACGCCCTCGGACTCCCCCACGAACTGCCGGCCGTCCGCCCACGACAAGACCACCCGCGCGCGGCAGCGGCCGCTCGCAAGGCGTTCGAACATGAAGTCCTGGAAGCGCAACCGCTCGCCATGAGGGGCTCCCCCGGTCGGCACCGTCACGGGCGCCTCGTCAGTCGAACCGCACTTCGATTTGCGGGCGGGACACGTCGGCCTGCGGCGCTGCCACCACGTCTACTTCGAGGCGCGGCCGTCCCTGCTCGTCCCGCTCGGCGGAGACCACGAGGATCAGCCCGCTCTCGAGCTCCACCTTCACATGCCGCACGTCCGAGCGCACCGTCACATCGCGCACGGTCTCGCCGCGCAGCCGCGCCACGGCCGCGACGATGCGCCGCAGATCCTGGAGCGCGATCGAGCTCACGCCAGTCGCTCAGCCAGGAGCTGGGACAGGACGGTATCGGGGATGAGTTCGGCTTGGATGAACAGCGACGCCTTCGACGCGGCCTCCAGCGGATAGAGTGCCCAGACCGCCCGCCCCGGGGGGTGCTCTGCCGCTGCCCGGAACGACAGCACCAGCTGCCATGCCTGCGTGTTGGCGGGGCGCTCGGCAACGGCATCCACGTGCCAAACTTGGTCGCCGTGGGCGATCACTCTCCATGGCATGGATCACCTCGGGATGCCGACGGGCCCCCAATATGGGTGTAACCTTAAGTCAGGTCAATATTTGGCCTCATCCCCCGGCCCCGGCTCCGCGGTGCGGAGAGGGGGAACGATACGTGTGACCGAGCAACCCAAGCGCTCGTGCGTCCCGCGCGGTGTCCACGTCGCGCAGCGGCGCCAGCAACCGGCAGCTGAGCCCCAGCGCGCCCGCCCGAGCCCGAGTCGCGCGGGTGACCTCGTGCGTGGACCAGGGAATGCCGCGGAACAGCGCTGGCTGCGGCCCGCGCAGTCCGACGAGGTAATAGCCGCCGTCGCGGGCGGGCCCCAGCACGACATCGTACGAGCGCAACGCTGCGAACGCCGCCGCGATTAGGCGCCGGTCAACGCCGGGACAGTCGGTCCCGATGACGACGACTGCGCCGTTGCCCTCGCCGAACAGACGCCCGAACGCGTGCACCAACCGCGTCCCGAGGCCCCCGCCGGTCTGGACCCGGAAATCGGACACACCCAAGCCATCGAGCCACGCGCGGACCGCCGTCCGGGCGGTGGCGGGAGTGAACCACACGATCGTCCGGTAGCCCGGCCCAATACTCGCCGCCACGACTCTGCGTCCGAGCCGCTGGTACAGCGCGACCGCCTCATGCGCGCCGATCTCCTGGGCCAGCCGCGTCTTCACCCGCCCGACGACCGGAGCCCGCGCGAAGACGGCGAGCGATCGCTCAGGCATCGCGCCACCGGGCCAGTCGCCGCGGCGAGACACCGGCGAGGTACAGGAAGATGATTCCGGTGTGCTTGAGCCAGGTGCGAACCACACCGTCGCGCCGGTAGCGGCGGCCCGAGGTGACGAGCGCTGCGGGAAGCGTGCGCACCCGGGTGCGCCGCCGTAGCGCGCGCAGCAACGCCACGTCTTCGAGGAGAGGAAGCTCAGGGAATCCCCCGACCCCCTCGAACAGCGAGCGCCGGACGAGCAGCCCCTGATCGCCGTAGGGCAGCCCGTACAGCGCCTGGCGCAGCGTCTGGCCGAGCTCGATGAAGCGCTTCCACCGCGGCGGCAGGTCGATCGCGAACCGGAAAACAGCCGCTTCGAGCTCCGGCGCGTCCACCACGGCGGCGAGCAGCACGCGACGCGCCGGCAGCGGGAGACGGCAGTCGGCGTGGAGAAACAGCAGCCACTCACCGCGAGCCACCCGGGCGCCGGCGTTCATCTGCGCCGCACGTCCCCGGCCGGCTGCAATCCCGCGCACCCCGGCCGCAGCCGCCGCCGCAAGCGTCCCGTCCGTGGAACCGCCATCCGCCACCACGACGTCGAGCGGCGCGGGGACGCGGCGCAGGTCGGCGAGCAGCCCGGGGAGTGTCTGTACCTCGTTCAGCGTTGGGATAACGGCGGCGATCATGGTCGGACAGTCGGATCGCCGGACGGTCGGACGGCAAGCCAGCCCGCTCGTCGGGCCAGCGTCGGCACGAAGCTCAGCAGCACCAACAAGCCTCCCGCAATCAGGACCCGTACGAAGGCGCCGCGCGTCGCTTCGCGCGATCCCGAGAGAATCGCGTCCGCGAAGAACGTGTAGATCAGCGTGCCCGGCAGGATGCCGACTGCTGTTGCCGCCGCGTAGGTGCGCCACGGCAAGGCCGTCAGGCCGGAGGTGAAGTTCAGGAGATTGAATGGAACCACTGGGATCAGCCGTAGTCGCAGCAGCCAGGCAAAGCCAGCCTGCTCGGTGAGGCGGTCGAGCCCCGCGAGGCGGTCGCCGAAGAATGCCTTCAGCCCGTCCCGCCCTAGCCGGCGCGCCAGCCAAAAGGCGGCGGTCGCGCCCAGGTTGGCGCCGAGGGTGTTGAGGAGCGCCCCCCATCCGAATCCGAACACCGCTCCCCCCAGGAGGGTCAAGACGAGTCCTGAGAAATTGAGAGCGGCGGCGAGCGTGTAGGTGCCGACGAAGGCCGGGCCCGCCCACCAGGCGTGCCGCAGCCCCTCCACCAGTGCAGTCGCTCCCTGCAGCGTGACGCGTTCCCGGGCGCTGGCAGGCACCAGGAGCCAGCCGCCCGCGAACAGGGCGACGAGCACGAGGAGCTTGAGCGCCGCCTGCACTCGGGTCACAGCCACAGGCGAATCAATCGGCGCAGGACGCGGCCACGCGATGTGTCGCCGTAGCGCGCGCGGTACCAGCTGTCCGCCGTGCGCTTGACGATCTCGCTCATCGTGGGATAGGGGAAAATCGCGCCCGCGAGCTGTCCGAGCTTGATGCCGTGCCGCATCGCGAGCGCGAGTTCCATGATCAGCTCCCCCGCACCGCGGCCGACGATCGTGGCGCCGAGGATCGTGCCGTTGCGGCGCGCGACGATCTTGCAGAAGCCCGCCGTCGCGCCGTCCACGATCGCGCGGTCAAGGTCGCCTAGATCGGAGCGGAAGACCTCGGATCGCTCTCCTGCGGCGCCCGCCTCGCCCGCCGTCAGACCGACTTGCGCTACCTCGGGATCGGTGTAGGTGACCCGCGGGACCAGGCGGTAGCTCGCGCGCGTCTTCAGGGGTGTGAGGGCGTTTCGTACCACCACCCGCGCCATGTAGTCGGCGACGTGCGTGAACTGCGGGGCCCCCGTCACGTCCCCGGCGGCCCAGATGCCTCGGGCCGTCGTCTCGAGCCGCGCATTGACGCGCACGGCGCCCGCATCCAGCTCGACGCCGGCGTTCTCGGGCTCAACGTCCCGTGCGTCGGCGCGCCGCCCTGCGGCCACGAAGACCTCATGCGCCACGACGCGCCGGCCATCCTCCGCCAGCACCGTCTTCGCGCTATCGCCTTGCCGCACCTCGCTAGCCCGGAAGCCCGTGAGGACGGAGATCCCTTCCGTCACCAGCTGCTCGCGGACGCAGCGTGCGGCTTCAGGATCTTCCCTTGGAAGCACCTCGGGGAGGAGCTCCAGCACCGTGACCTTGGCACCGAGCCGGTGGTACGCCTGAGCGAACTCGAGCCCCACGGGCCCACCACCCAGCACCGCGATGCTCGGTGGGAGCCGCGGCTGATCGTAGGCAGTGACGTGGGTGAGGAAGCCAGCGGCCGCGAGCCCGGGGATCGCGGGGATCGCAGGGATCGACCCCATGGCGAGTACGATGCGCCGGGCGCGCAGCCGCGCGCCGTCCACGTCCACCTGCCCCGGTCCGGCAAGCCGTGCGGGCGACAGCCGCACGTCCACCCCCATGGCGCGAAACCGCTCCGGGGAGTCGTGCGGGGCGATGCGGGATTGAGCGGAGCGGAGCCAGGCGACGGCGTCATCCCAGCGGGAGGCGGGAGATGGGCGGCGGGAGAACGCAATCAGTGCCTTCGACGGCACGCATCCCGTCCACAGGCACTCTCCCCCGAGCGCTGAGCGTTCGATGAGGGCGGCCTTCGCGCCCAGCGCCGCCGCCCCCGCCGCCGTCACCAGGCCGGCGGTGCCACCTCCGATGATGATGATGTCGTGGGTGGTGTCAGTCACCCCGGGTCGCGAGGGCCTTGAAGCGCCGGGCGAGCTCCTTGGTCACCGGTCCCGGCACGCCCGCGCCGATGGTGCGGGCATCAAGCTTCGTCACGCCGATCACTTCGGCGGCGGTGCCCGTGAGGAAGAGCTCGTTCGCGGTGTAGAGGTCGTAGCGGTTGAGCGGCACTTCCTCGACGCCGTAGGTCGCCTCGCGCGCCAGTTCGAGCACGGCGTCGCGGGTCACACCGCGCAGGATCCCGCCATAGGCGGGCGGCGTCTTCAAGGTCCCGTTCGCCACCACGAACAGGTTCATGCCGCTCGCCTCGGCCACCAGCCCGGCGGAATCCAGCATGACGACTTCGTCGACGCCCGCGGCGATCCCTTCGACCTTCGCCAGGATGTGGGAGAGGTAGTTCAGGGACTTGATGCGCGGCGAGAGGCTCTCTCGGTGATTGACCGGCGTCGCCGCGGAGACTGCGGTGAGTCCCTTCTCGTAGCGATCGGGGGGCCACAGCTGGATGTGGTCCACGATACAGATGACCGAAGGGTTGGAGCACTTCCGCGGATCGAGTCCCAAGTCGCCGATGCCGCGGGTGACGATGAGCCGGATATACGCGTCCGCGATCCCGCTCTTCGCCACCACTTCGCCCAGGACACGGTCCATCGCGTCCCGGGCGAGGGGGATCTCGATCCACGCGGCCTTCGCCGACGCGTACAGCCGGTCGAGGTGCTGGTGGAGGCGGAAAATGCGCCGGTTGTAGACCCGGATCCCCTCGAACACACCGTCGCCGTACAGCAAGCCGTGGTCGAACACCGAGATCTTGGCGTTCGCCTCGTCGCAGTACTTGCCGTCGATCCAGATGGTGGGAGCCATGGTCCTGAAGCTAACCCAGGACGCCTTGCCTTGGAACCGGCCGGTCACGAGACTTCGTGGCGGCGAATCCCATGACCACGGTACGCGTGCTCCTCGTGGAGGACTCGGCGTCCGACGCCGAGCTCATGCTCCGGGCACTGCGCGGCGCGGGGCTCGAGCCGGTCCACGAGCGGGTCGACAATCCGGAGGCGATGCGCCAGGCGCTCAAGCGCCAGAGCTGGGACGTCGTGCTCAGCGACTACTCCATGCCGGCCTTCGACGCCCCCGCCGCCCTGGTGCTGCTCCAGCAGCACAGCGAGGACATCCCGTTCATCGTCGTGTCCGGGAGCGTGGGTGAGGACACGGCAGTCGCCGTGATGAAGGCCGGGGCCGCGGACTACGTCATGAAGGACCGCTTGACGCGCCTCGCGCCCGCCGTGACCAGGGCGATCGACGGCGCGCGGCTGCGGCGCGACCGGCGGCGCCTGGAGCAGCAGCTCCAGGAGGCCCAAAAGCTCGAGGCGGTCGGCAAGCTCGCCGGCGGTGTAGCGCACGACTTCAACAACGTGCTCACGGCGATCCTCGGCTCGGCCGAGCTGCTGCTGCTCGATTCGCCGCCCGGCGCGCCCACGCGCGAGGAGCTCGACATCATCCGCGGCGCGGCCACGCGGGCGCAGGATCTCATCCGCCAGCTGCTCGCGTTCAGCGCGCGCCAGGTGCTGCAGCCGGTCGTGCTCGACCTGAACCACCTCGTGAAGAACGTCGGCAAGATGCTGCGCCGGCTGATCGGCGAGGACATCAAGCTCGTCTCTGACCTGGCCCCCGAACTCGCCGCCGTGCGCGCCGATCCCGGACAGATCGAGCAGGTGCTCGTCAACCTCGCGGTCAACGCGCGCGACGCTATGCCCGACGGCGGCCGACTCGCCATCAAATCATTCAATGCGGAGGTGTCGGAGGGGGACGTATCGGCGCCCAACCACGTCCCGCCGGGCCGCTACGCCGTGCTCGAGGTGAGCGACACGGGGTCGGGGATGAGCACGGAGACTCAGGCGCGCATCTTCGAGCCGTTCTTCACGACCAAGGCCCAGGGCAAGGGCACGGGGCTCGGTCTCGCGACGGTGTACGGCATCGTGCGGCAGAGCGACGGCCACATCAGCGTGGAGAGCGCGCCCGGGGCGGGGGCGACCTTCCGGGTGTACCTGCCCCGTGTGGACGAGGCGGTGACGCCGGCGGCGACCCCGGGCACCGTGACCGCGCCTGCCGTGGGCCGCGAGACCGTCCTCCTCGCTGAGGACGAGCCGCTCGTCCGGCTGCTCGCCCGCCGGGTCCTGGAACAAGCGGGATACACGGTGCTCGTCGCTGCCGGCGGAGCGGAGGCGCTCGAGACGGCGCGGCGCCACGACGGTCCGATCCACTTGCTCCTCACCGACGTCGTGATGCCTGAGATGAGCGGCCGCGACCTCGTGCGCCATCTGCTCGACCTCCGGCCGGGAGTGCCGGTGCTGTACATGACCGGCTACTCCGACGAGGCGATCGCCCGGCACGGGGTGCTCGATCCCGGCACGGCGCTGATTCAGAAGCCGTTCACCCCGGCGGCACTGGCGCGCAAAGTACGCGAGGCGCTGGACGCACGGTCGTAACTCTCAGAACATCGGCCTGTCGCGAAACAGGGCGCGCAGCAGGTTCTCCACGATCTCGTCGAGCGGATGGTCCACGCGCCGCTTGTCGAAGAAACGGCCACGCAACCAGGCGGCGAACGAGCGCGGGGTCCACGTGTCGCGGATGGTGACCGCGGTGGCCTCGCCGACGGGGTCCAGCTGGAAAAGGGTCTTCCATCCTTGTCGCTGGCCCCGCTCCAGCCAGCCAAACGTTGCGGATTCGGTGAAGTCGACGACCTCGAATGTGGTGACTCGGAGACCGAAACGGACCCGCAGGGAAGCGCCGCGCTGGAGCGGGCCATCACTCCGGGCGTCGTTGCACCCCGGTAACCAGTGCGGGATGCGGTTCGGGTCGGTCAGTAGCGCAAAGACGTCGCCGACCGGGGCATGGATCGACCGGACGATCGTGCGGGTGATGGGGCGCATGTCACGGGAAGTTACCGATGCACGCGCCGCTGGTTAGGGCGGTTTTGCGGCACCGGAGGGCGATTCTGCGACACTCGACCCTCGCAACTCTCCTGGCGGCTACGGTGGATAGGGGCCGTGGTACCGCAGGTCCTTGACGGGCCACGCGAACAGCTCCTTCCCAGCGGAGAAGGATCCGACGTGGACGCTGTCGGGAAAGAAATAGAGGAGGAGGCCGTTCCACACCACGAACGCTGCGGGCCACGCTGCGCTCACCAGGCGTCCGACTCTTTCGCCGGTGACGGTGGAATGAACCACGACGCCGTAGTGGTAGCGCGGGACCGTGGCCGGATCGGGACAACTTCCCGCTACGTAACGCCTGTCGGCTGAAACCTGCACGCCGACGCTGCCACCAGGTGGCTCGCACAACACGACGTCTGGAAGCGCCGCGGCGTCGCGGGTCCGGCGCAACACGAGCTGGACTTTCCCACTCTCGTGGTCCGTGGATGCCACGGCGGTGACGCCGTCCACGTCGAAGGGTTCGGTGTGATAGCCCCCCTCTGGATTCACTTGGATCTTGAGGGAACGGTCAGGCATCTCCTCGGATACGGGGATCAACGTCCCTCGGAATAGGTCCACCTCGGCCATACCCGAATCCCGGTAGACCGGCTCGGGCTGGCGTTGCGGCATGTACGCGCCCGACACATGGGTCCGGCGGGACCGCCAGACCACGTAGTCCCGCCCCTGCACGGAAAACGCTTCCATGCCCGTGGAAGAGCCCAAGCCATCTCCCACAGCGCCACCGCCCCCGCCCCAGATCGGAAACTTGGAAAGGATGACGCCCGAGCGGACGTCCAACACGCCCAACCGCCATCCTTGCGTGCCCGGCACCTGCGGGAGCAGCGCCAACAGCCGGTGTCCCCGCGCCAGTAAGGGAAAGGCTGCCTTGTTCGTACGCCACAGGACCGCGCCCGTACGCGCGTCCACGGCTTCCAAGGCTCCGGACGGCGCGGTGAAGTAAAGCCGCGGGGCAACCCCCAGCTGGACGACTACGGATTGCGAGAAGGCGTAGGATTCAGGCTCCGGCGGCGCCTGGACGGCAGCGGGACCGATACCCGACAGAAAGGAAGTCAGCAGCAGGACGCGTTTCGTGGCTCACCCCGAGAACATGACCCGGGCGGGGATCGAACCCGCGGCCTGCGGATTAAAAGTCCGCTGCTCTACCAACTGAGCTACCGGGTCTACGACATCAGCCTCGGGCCACACTACTTCGTTAGGTGAGCCGCGCGCAAGATGCGAGGGGGTAGGCCGGCGGCCCCGTCAAATCAGCCGACTACTAATGTGGATTTCTGACGTCAGGGTCCGATGCACCGGACAGCGGTTCGCGATTTCCAGAAGTTTGGTCCGCTGCTCCTCGACAAGCTGTCCCTCGAGGACGATCTCGCTCTCGATGTGGTCGAGCATCCCCTGCTTCGTCTCACATTCAGCGCAATCTTCCGCGTGGATTCTCGAGTGGCGCAGGCGCACCGTCACGCCGACGAGCAGCCACCCGTGCCGTCGCGCATACAGCGCGATGGTCATCGACATTCACGCGCCGAGACCCGCGAGCACGAGGTCGTAGGGGTCGGGCCCGGTGTCGGTTCCGCCGGCGCTGACCGGCTCATCTGCAACGAGATGATGGCGGCCAGCCGTGATTTGTTGCGCAAACCCGGCGGCACTGCCGCGGACAATGACTACACCGTCCTCGATCGATTTCGCTATGACCGTACCTCCCTACTTCTCTTTATCAGGCTTCGCGTCTTCGTGCTCGAACACGATCACGCAGCCCGACGCGGCGAGGCCAAATGGCGTGCAGGCGGTGGTGCCCGTCGTCGACGCCGTCACCGTCAGGAACGCGCGGTTCGCAGGTTCATCGCTTGCCGTGGGGATTACCCCGCCCACGACCGGCACATTCTGAAGCCACAAGCCGGTACGTCCATCGATTACACCGAGTGACCGCGTGTTCGCGTTGGCCGGGTCGTTGGCAGCCACGTAGAAACGGCCGTCGCCCTCGTTGAACCAGGTCTCGTCGCTGCCGGCGATCTCGGTGACCACGTTCACCACGTGACCGTCCCGCGCATCGAACACGACTTCCCCCCTGCCGCACACCGGCATGAGCACGTGCTGGTCCTTCTCGTCGATCGACATGTCGTTGATCATGCCGGTCGGGACGGGGGAGATGCTGGGCATGAGCGTATGACAATCCGGGATGTTGAATCGCGTCTCCACGCTGAGCGTCTGGGGATCGATCACCGCGATATACTCGGTCCCGCCCCGCGCCGGATCGCAGGTCGCCGCATTGTTGCAGGTCGGGACCGGAAGCAGGAACCGGTGCGTCTTACCATTCCACACCGGCGCCTCGGGGGTGCCTCTCGCGTCCGGGAACGCGATGGTGCCCAGGATCGGGTACGGGGGGTGCGCATCGATGAACGTCACGTACGGCGGAAGCGCCGCGTGCGTCGTGCGATCGAGCGGGTTCGGATTTGTGACAATGATAATGTGGTCGTCCGGATCGGAAGTCATCTCGTTGGTGCGGCCGCAATAGTGGGTCGTCGCCGTCCCGCCATCGCACGCCGCGGCCGCGGTGCTGACGGTCTGGATGATCGACAGCGACAGCAGGTCCACGACCTGCATCTGGCTGTTGCCGTCCGACACCCACATGTGGTGCTCCTCGGCCAGCGCCATGCTGTTCGGGCCCTGGCCGTTGGTGGTGGCCGTGCCACCCCCGGTGGTGGCGACACCGACGAAACCGGTCACCCGGCCCGCGTACGAGTAGCTCCTGAGGTCGATGACGTCCACGCCCCGGTTGGACTGATCGGCGATGTAGAGGGCGTTGCGCGGGTGGCTAAACCAGCCTTTGGCGACGTTGGTGAGCGGATTGCCGGGCACGGTCATCGCGCACAGGATCTGCACCGGGGCGGATCTCTTGTCGTGGTCCCTGTCCTGCACGCATGGATTCGTGGAGCTCTTCGCGCTCATGTTAAGTGAGAGCGCGGAGCGCGGAGCGGTGGCCTGCTGCTCGTCACAACTCAGCGCGACGATGGCACCGACGAGCAGTGAAACGCGGCGTAGCAGCGTCATGGGACCCCCTCAACAGGGTGAAGCCGATGGCCGGGTGATCTGCAGATCGAACGGCGTCGGACCGCGGGCGTCAGGCGACTGAGAGGACCCAGGATGCATCCAGGCCATCGGCCTGGACTGCCCATCATGCAGGCGACGGAGGGGCGTCGCAAGAGCCCCCCACTGCGCCCGAGCCCGGACAGCCGCCTCGGTCTGCTACTTCGCCTTGTAGGTGAAATCCACCGTCTTCGTCTCGTTCCCCTGCAGCGTGACGGTGGCCTGCTGCGCCCCGTACTTGTCGTGCCACGCCTCGATCGTGTAGGTCCCGGGCGGCAGGCCCTTGATCGTGAAGGTGCCCTCCGTGCCCGTCGCGGAGAAGAACGGATGCGGCAGCACGCCGGCGTAAGCGTGCATCCAGCCGTGCACGTTGCACTGGAACGGGACCATGATCTCGGGGGCCGTGAAGCTGCGGTTCGTGGTCATCCCAGCTGCCGGCTGGCTGATGTTGAACGGCCGGTTCGCCTTCCCCAGCGCCTTGATGTTGTGCAACAGGGGATCGCTGTTCCGGATCTCGAGCTGCTGGCCAACCATGATCCCGAAGACGCGCGGGTGGTACATGCACCCCTTCTGGTCGATCACCACCGCAGTCGCGGGCACCGGATACTGGATGCCCGGCGGCAGCCCCGCCTTCACATACACGAACACGTCGGCGAGCGCGCCGTTAGGGTTCACTACGACGATCTGCTCGCGCGGCGGCGTGGTGTAGTCCGCCTTGCACTTGGGCTCCTCGGTCATGTCGATCGTTGGGTTCGCGGGAGGCGCGCCGACGAACTTCACCTCTCCAGTGATCGTGGCACCGCCGACGGCGGCGCTCGGCGCCGCGGCCGGGGTTCCGGCCGACGTTGCCGCCCCTCCCCCGGGCGCGGCCTTTTCGCCTTTGCCGCACCCGCCGGCGCACAGCAAGACTCCCAGCCACACGGGTACGATCACTGCCATGCCACGCATCATTCCTCCTTGAATTTGCGGGAGAACGCCTCGGTGAAGTGCCGCGCTACCGTTCCCGCAATTGGGAATTCACCGGGGCTTCCCTCCCGCGCTGACGCTCATCGTGGACGAGATCGGCGTCGGGTCGGGCGCACTCGCTCAACGTCGGCGCGAGTGCGGGCGTGTGATCGGTTACAACGCGGGGCGCCGGGCGATTGGGGAGGGCGTGGGCAAGGTCGCTAACCTGAAAGCGCAAAGCGCGTTTGAAATGCGCCGCCTGTCGGAGCAGGATGCCCTCGACCCGCTGCCGGCGTGCGGGACTGCCGCATCCTACTTGTGCTCCTTGCCCGCGCTATCGACCTCCTGATCTTGACGCTCGACACGTGCCAAAAGGTCGCGGTAGCGCTGCTGCTGCGCCGACGTGAGCTGCGCGCTGATCTCGCTCTGCATGGTGGTACGGAGGGAGTCGAAGCGAGCGCGCACGAGATTGCGGATCGCTTCTAGCTCGGGGCGGTGGCGGCGGAGCACGGCCCGCACCGAGTCCTGCTGCGACTTCGACAGGCCCAGCTCGTGTGCCAGGTAGGTGACCATGGCACCGGTCTCCCGGTACCGGGGCTCGGGCAAGTCCCCGGTCAAGTCCTTCAGCTCCCAGCCCGCTGCCGCGCCGACGAGGACCGCCGCCACGAGGACAGCAATGGCCCACGCCCGAGGGCGGTCGGGCACGCGTTACGGCTCCTCTGCCAGACGCCGCAGAATGGTAGCGTCGGGCAGTCGCTTGGAGGGAGCGAGCGCGCGCGCCGACGGTCCGGCGGCCGCGGCGAGGACGCCGTCGAGCGAAGTCGGAGTGCTCATGACGCGCCCTACCAGGGGTCCAAGGGATGAGCGCGTCGTCGGCGTCGTCGGGATCACCGAGCACCGCGCGCGTCGTCTCCGAGCGTGCAGAGCCCCGGAGCCTCGGAGGGTACCCAGAGCGCTTCCCACCAGCGTCCCGACCAGCACCCGTGCATCTAGTCAGAGCGGTTCCACAGGACAAGGAGCGCGGACTCCGGGCCCGCGGAATCACCCGGAGAGGCTGCTCCCGTTTTGCGACGCCGGGTCCGTGCACTGAGCTTGAAGCGGGCGAGCTCTACTCCCCGCGGCCGGTCGGACCCCACCGGACCCACGACGAGCGCTGCGCCAATGGTGTCGCCGAAAGGGGCCGGCGGTCGAACAGTCAAGAGCGTAGGCCGCGACCCATTTGCCCGGAGTTCCGGACCGGGCAGGAGTCCGCGACTGGTGACAAACCACAGCTGGTAGCCCTCGCCCGTGCGGGCAGGCGGAAGATCCTGGGCAACAACGTTCCACCGCTGCGTGTCCTGGTCATAGAAGATCAGGACCCCGCCTTCGGATCCCTGGCCCTTGATCGTCTTCTGCAGCACTCGTTCCGCTCCGAGGATCGGCGACAGGGAGTCCTCAATGGTTATCAGCCGTCCCTGGCGCACGTCGAGGGCTCTCCGCAGCGCGCTGATCTCACGACGCGTCTCCGTCCAAACCCCGACGGCCAGTAAGAGCGAGGCAGCGGCCGCGAAGGACACCGCCCACTGCCACCAACGGGTGCGCGGCCGCCGCAGGACTCTCTCCATGATGCTACGCGTGAGCCCCGGCCGCGGGGCGACAGATGCCACGCCCATCGGCAGCCAAGCGAGGTCCCGCTCGAGTTCTGCCACCGCCACGCGGCACTCCTCGCAGCGTGAAACATGATCCGCGAAGATCGCCTCTTCCCGCTCCTCCAAGGACCTGGTCGCGAACCCGACACGGTTCTTGAGATACCAGTCATGCGCTGTCATACGATCCAGTCCTTGATCGGGGCGAGTGCGTGTCGGAGCTTGTCGAAGGCGAGGCGGAGCCGTGTCTTGACCGTGCCGACCGGAATGCCCAGCCGCTCGGCGATCCGCGAGTGCGTCAGCCCGTGGAAGTAGGCCAACCGCACGACGACGCGCTGCTCCCGAGGCAACGCCTCTAGGGCGGCGTGGACCGTTTGGTGCACGTGCCATCCCGGGGCGCCAGCCTCGTTCGGCTCCTCAGCTTCGGCGAAGGGCTCGCCGTCCATGCCCGTTGCCACGAGGTGCGCGAACTTCCACAGCCGACGCTTGCGCGAGCGCAGCCGGTCGATGGCACGGTTCCGGGCCGTCCGGAGCACCCAGGCAAGGAGCCCACGCGGCTCGTTCGGCACTTGGCCGATCCGATTCCACACGATGGTGAACGCTTCCTGCACCACCTCTTCGGCCTCGTCGGGATCGCTCAGCAGCGCCTGCGCCATGCCCAGCAGCCAGGGAGTGACCACCTCGATCAACTCGGCGAGCGCCTGCTCGTCACGCGCCGCCAGCCGCGCATGGAGCGAGAGCGTGCGGGTGGGGGAGAGGGCCGGCGCACCCGGTCGAACGGATGGGCTCCCCTTACCCTGTTGCGGACTGAAGTCAGACGGAGCAGCCGGCACGCTGTAATCCTCCGAGACGTCCGGTTCAGACGTCGATCTCCCAGACAGGGGTGGCATCATGATGCCACCAGCTCCCGGGCGGCTACGGTGAAGACGGTTGCTGGGGACCCGAGACCTCCCCAATAAGATAAGGGAAGAACAGGGAGCCCGAAGCGGCCCACTGAAGGGGCCGTGACCCGCCTCACTTCCCTCCACTCCCGGAACCTGTCGTCTGCGGTGCACGGGGGCAAGACGGGAGAACGCGCGAAGGGCGAACCCTGCGCGGTCTCCGGCGTGTGGCCGAGCGCGATGGTACACGCGGAGGCCCATGGAACTAGGTTGGGCGCACAAACGCGAGAGGCCGGGAGAAACTCCCGGCCTCGCACGTCTCCCTACTACAGTCTTTGACGCTTTACCACAGGTACTGAATGTTGAAGTTCCAGCTGCTCCCGTTGCGCCAGTTCTGGTCCAAAATCGCCGCCTGCGTCTCGCTCCTATTGAAATAGAAGTTCCAGTTCATCGCAAAGCGGTAAACAAGCACGAAGTCCACGCTGAAATCGCCGGGAATGTTGTGCACGGTCCCGGCCGCGTCGGTGAACTGCCGCTTCTCGTATTTGCTCCCCGACACGTTGATGCCGAACGTCCGGTTGTAGTAGTACCGCGCCGCGAGACCGATCCCCCGCATCGACGACTTGGCACCGTCGATGTAGGTCTCGTCCTCGACGGACTGGCCAAGGTTCCACGAGACGCTGTGGGGCCCCTTATCCGTAAACCCGCCGGAAAGGTTGAAAATCATCCGCGTACCGTCGCCCGTCATGGCCGACGTGTAAGCCGCCCCGCTGGCCCGCGTCGCCGACACGCCTTGCACCGCGTCAGCCGTGAAGATGGTGCGCTGGCCGTCATTCTGCACCCTGAGGCTGCTGACGATCGGGACCAGGTCGTTGCCGGCTTTGTACTGGTAGTTCAGGATCACCCAGTTCGCATCGGTGTTCATCAGGAAATAGCCGACCTGGAATCTGTAGTTCATCCGCTTCCAGTCGAGGTTATCCCCGTCACCCGGCTCGACGCCCAACAGCACGGCGAAGCGATCCGCCAAAAATCCATACACGTCGGTCAGGAAGTACGGCCCGTGCGAGCCCGCCAGGTTGGTGCCAAAGCGCAGCTGGTTGTTCGGAGCGGCGTTGCCGACCACCCCCAAGAAGTTGTGACTGCCCTCGGAGTATCCCGCGGCCTGCCACCCGAGGATGTTGCCGCCCGTGTTGGGGCCTGCCACCCGAGGATGTTGCCGCCCGTGTTGG
>QHTZ01000048.1 GCA_003221005.1 Gemmatimonadota bacterium | reverse complement strand
CACCCCGGTTCCTTTAGAGCGATCACCGCCCGTCAGCTTCAAGCGCTTGTTAGGCGCCCGCTTTTGAATAGCGGCTACCGCGCTTCAATAACTTGCGGAATCGAGCCCTGATTCTCTTGGAAGGGGCCCGTTCCTCAAGGGTATCCAGGGACCATCCAGTATCCGACGGCCGTGGTTCGCCGACCGGAGTCGGATCACTGGGGAATTCTCGGGCGAGTTGATCGAAGAAGACGACACGAACTTTGCGGAAGCGACCGTAGGAAGACAGGGCCCACACTTGGTCGGCATGAAAGTCGCCAGTGAAACTCTGGCCCGGCCTCAGCTCCAAGGGGAGTGGCGGGGCCGATGCGAAGGTTGGATAGCTGATGGTGAGCGGCCCAGCACGAACGGCAGCGCGTGCGAGGTGAATGGGTTCGCGGCCGTGATTTGCAATCGTAGCCTTGAGGACGAAGGGTTGCTGTCCAGCCGGCAGCGCCAGCGCACCGTACTCGACACTCACGCGAGCTCGGCGGCGCCCGCGCCACAAGTCCCGCAGCACCAAGGACCTCTCGCGGGCGCCTAACGGATCGCGCTTAAGCTGCGGGCGACTCGCCCACAGGGCGTCATGATGTTCAACGTTAATTGACGCACACTAGGGCACAACACTCGGCTTCCTTTAGAGCGATCACCGCCCGCCAGCTTCAAGCGCTTGTTAGGCGCCACCAGACGAACCGAGAGGAGGGCAACCCTCGCGCGCGGAGGGAAGTTGCCAATCCTTGAGGTCCTTCACTGGCACGAGAACCCAGTTGAATAGGTTGATCGTTGGTGCGTCAGGCTTAAGTGCATAGGACACGGTGCCAGACGCTGTGTCGAGCGCTAGGAAATAGCCCCGGGCGAGATTGTCCTTGAGGACGAAGTAATCGTCGGCGCTCAGGTGTTCGAGGGTGAGATCGAGTCGGTGAGCTGAACGGTCGTACCTCCAGTGAACCGGATTGTGGGAGACGAACCCGGTGTAGAACAAACCAGTACTGTCGTCCCGCAACAGGAGGCAGAAAGGCCTAGTCTCACCTCCAGAGAAGACCCAGAGCCGCGGCGGAGTGGCGGCGCGATCACGGGCGTGGCAACCACCAGCCCAAAGGGTAACCGCCAACGTGATCCGGTTCAGGAGTGGCATCGTCTGGTGTGCGTCTAACTTATATTCGACTGCAAGTCATCGGTCCAGCGATCGCAATCCGTTTCAATGTAACTCCTCCTTCGGATGGCGTTCTAACAGCACCCAGGTTCCTGCCACATCGACCTTTGCAAGGCGCAGAGCTGGCCGAGCGTCGTCGGGCAAACACTGCCGGCCATGCGGCCTAAGCCGCTCGCAGCCTAACACTCCCAACGCTGCACGGCGGGCCCTGCTTCTGTCCTACAGCATGTCTGCCGGACTGCGCACACCCAGACCCCCGCGATTGAGCACGTGGGTGTAGATCATCGTAGTCCGCACGTCGCGGTGCCCCAAGAGCTCTTGCACGGTCCGGATGTCGTAGCCCGCTTCCAAAAGGTGTGTGGCAAACGAATGCCGCAGCGTGTGACACGTCGCCCGCTTGGGGATCCTCGCCCGGCGCACCGCCGTCTGCACCGCACGCTGGATCGCCGATTCGTGCACGTGGTAACGCCGCTCCTCCCCGGACGCCGCATCCCGATGCACCCGACTCGCCGGAAACACCCACTGCCACGGCCACTCGGCGTTCGCACCGGGGAGCTTGCGTTCTAACACCCCTGGCAATGACACCCGACCCCTACCACCCGCGACCTCCCGCTCGTGCCGAAGCCGGCACCGCGCGAGGTGGTCGGCGAGCGGTCCCCGAACCGCCAGAGGCAGCGGGGTCACGCGGTCCACACCCCCCTTACCCCGCCGCACACGGATCTCGCCCCGCAGGAAATCCACATCCTTGACGCGTAGACCCAAACACTCGAGCAGCCGCAAGCCCGATCCGTACAACAGCAGCGCCACCAGCCGCGGTACGCCACACAACTCCGCTAACACCAGCCGCACCTCGTCCCGACTCAACACGACCGGTACACGCAGCGGCTCCTTGGCACGAACGACGTCGCTGGGAGATACCACGAGCCGACGACCCAGTACCGCTTCGTACAGAAACAGCAACGCCGCCACAGCCTGGTTGTAAGGCGCAGCGCTCACCCGGCCGTGGTCGGCGAGATGAGCCAGGAACGCCCGCACCTCCCCCTCACCCATGGTCGCGGGATGACGACGCCCGCGAAACACGACGAACCGCCGCACCTAGCTGGCGTCAGCAAGCGCGAAAAACCGCGTGCGAACCGCTGAGAGCATCAGCGCCGTGAGGGGCGCGCTGCCATGTGATTTGGCGCACCTGCCAAACGCGGCAGCCTTGCCGCAAAAGGCCACCTCCGGCGGAGTCGGCCGGACTGGAAGGGACAAAACCAAGAGCCTGTGCCCGAACTAGGGCGTGGCACCGCGGTTGCGTAACAGGCGGCCGCGCCGGCCGCTGTTCTAGCCGCAGAACACTGGTCTTCGACCGTCGAGGTGCTCGCGTGAACAAACTGCCACTGCTGCTCGCACTCCTGCTGATCCCCACCGCAAGAGCGGAGGCTCAGTGGCAAACCGAGCACACCATCCTCGCGGTGACCTCGTCCGCCACCATCACGGCCGACTGGCTTCTCAGTGCCGACGCGGTGCGGCGCGGCACCTTCGACGAGATGAACCCGCTACTCGGGTCCCGGCCCTCGGTAGGACGCCTGAACACCTACAACGTCCTTGTACTCGGCGGCAACCTGGCCATCGGCCGCCTGCTGCCGAGCAGGTTCCGCACCCTCTGGTTCACCGCCGTAGCCAGCTTCGAGAGCGCCATCGTGCTGCACCAGTACAACCTCGGCCTCCGCATCAGGCTCTCGCAGTTGTGAGCCGGCGGGACGTAGGGTAGGGGGAGAGCCGGCCCGCTCTTAGCCCCGATACTCCCCCCACACCGCCCGCAACGCGTCGCTGATCTCGCCCACCGTCGCTCGCAGCCGCACCGCTGCGAGAATAAGCGGCATCAATGGCGCCTCCGGCTGAGCGGCGGCCCTCCGCAGGTCCGCGATCGCCGTGGTCACCTTCCCCTGATCGCGCCGCCGCCGCGCCTCGGCGAGCCGGCCCACCTGCTGGGCCGCGAGCGCCGCATAGTCGGGCGCGGGCACCGAGGACACCGCGCGGTCCTGCGCGTACTTGTTCACCCCCACGACCTCCAGCGCTCCCGACTCGATCGCCACCTGTTGCTCGTACGCGCTCCGCGCGATCGCCTGCTGCATCATCCCGCGCTCGATCGCCCGGGCCGCCCCACCCGCCCGCTCGATCTCGTCGATCAGGGCGCGCGCCTCACGCTCGAGCCGGTCGGTGAGCGCCTCGATGTACCAGCTGCCGGCGACGGGATCCACCGTCTCGGGAACTCCCGTCTCGTGCGCGAGAATCTGCTGCGTGCGCAGCGCGAGCGTCGCGCTCCGCTCGGTGGGGAGCGCCAGGGCCTCGTCGTACGCGTTGGTGTGCAGCGACTGGGTCCCACCCAACATTGCCGCAAGCGCCTGGATCGCGACGCGCACCACGTTGTTCATGGGCTGCTGCGCCGTGAGCGTCGAGCCCCCGGTCTGCGCGTGGAACCGCAGCCGGCACGCCGCCTCGGCGGCGGTGAACTTCTCCTTGAGGAGCCGCGCCCACAGCCGCCGTGCCGCCCGGAACTTCGCGACCTCCTCGAACAGGTCGGTGAACGCGGCGAAGAAGAACGACAGCCGCGACGCGACGTCGTTGATGCCGAGCCCCGCCCGCGTCGCCCAGCGGACATATTCGAGCGCGTTCGCAAACGTGAAGCCCAGCTCCTGCACCGCGGTCGCCCCCGCCTCGCGCATGTGGTACCCGGAGATCGAGATGGGATTGAACCGCATCTGCTCGCCAGCCACGAAGCGAAACACCTCCGTGACCAGACGCAGCGACGCCTCGGGTGGATAGATGTACGTGCCGCGCGCGATGAATTCCTTCAGAATGTCGTTCTGCACCGTCCCGTCGAGCTGGGCGCGCGACACCCCCTGCTCCTCCCCCACGACGACGTACATCGCGAGCAGGATCGGCGCAGTCGCGTTGATGGTCATCGACGTCGAGACCTTGTCGAGCGGAATCGCCTGGAACAGCCGCGCCAGGTCGTCCACGGTGTCGATCGCGACACCGGCGCGCCCCACCTCCCCCTCCGCCATGGCGTGATCAGAGTCGTAGCCCATCTGTGTGGGAAGGTCGAACGCGACGGAGAGGCCAGTCTGCCCCGCCTCGAGCAGGTGGCGGAACCGCGCGTTCGTCTCTTCCGCGGTGCCGAAACCGGCGTACTGGCGCATGGTCCAGAGGCGACCGCGGTACATCGTGGGGTAGACGCCGCGGGTGTAGGGAAAGGCTCCGGGGCTCCCGAGGTCGCGCGCGGGATCACCCGGCCAGTCGGCAGGCTCGTAGAATGGCTTGCGGTCGCTCACCCGGGTTACTTCTTCAGCTCGAACGCGGTCTTGAGCTTCCGCGGCACCGCCGCGTTCTTGAGCGTCACGTATTGCGGCACACCGTTGGCGTACGGCGGATAATCCTCGCCCTGAATCAGCGGCGACAGGTAGCGCCGGCACTTGTCGGTGATATGAAAACCGTCGTCCGTGATGTAGTCGCGCGGCATTTTCTTCTCGACGTTCGCCACTTTGTCGAGCGGCGCGGTCCCCGTCGTCCATACGTAGGGTGAGTCGGACTGGCGCTCGATCGTCACCATGACGCCGGACTTCCCGGCCAGCGCCAGCTCCACGGCGGACTTGCCGACCGCATACGACTGCTCCACGTCCGTCTTCGAGGCGATGTGGCGCGCCGCGCGCATCAGGTAATCCGCGATGGCGTAGTGATACTTGTACTTGAGCTTGTCGCCGACGAGCTTGGCCAACAGCGGCGCCAGGCCACCGAGCTGCGCGTGGCCGAACGCATCCTTGGTCCCGGCTTCCGAGAGAAATTCGCCGGACGGCAGCCGCAATCCCTCGCTCGCAACGATGGCGCAGAAGCCGTGGGCCTTCACGGCGGCGTCCACCGCGCCGAGGAATTTCGTCTCATCGAACACGATCT
The DNA here is from genome assembly GCA_003221005.1 of Gemmatimonadota bacterium. Classification (GTDB taxonomy): domain Bacteria; phylum Gemmatimonadota; class Gemmatimonadetes; order Gemmatimonadales; family GWC2-71-9; genus AG25. Next base: position 2,094 of record QHTZ01000048.1, on the reverse strand, counting down.
CCGGGAACAGGATCACCTGGGGCGCGTCTCCCGGCTGGTCGGCGGCGAGACCGCCCGCCGCCGCCGTCCATCCGGCATGACGGCCCAACACCTCGAGGATGAAGACCTTGGTGGAGGTCTTGGCCATCGAGCGCACGTCGTAGCCCGCCTCGCGGATCGAGACCGCCGTGTACTTCGCGACGGACCCGAACCCCGGGCAACAATCCGTCAGCGGCAGGTCGTTGTCCATCGTCTTGGGGACGTGGATCGCCTGGATCGGATAGCCAAGCTTGTCGCCCAGCTGCGACACCTTGAGACAGGTGTCGGCCGAGTCCCCGCCGCCGTTGTAGAAGAAATAGCCGATGTCATGGGCCCTGAAGACTTCGATCAACCGCTCATACTCGGCGAGATTCGTGTCGAAGCCCTTCAGCTTGTGGCGGCACGACCCGAACGCACCACTGGGCGTGTAGCGCAGCGCGGCGATGGCCGCGTCCGACTCCCGCGACGTGTCGATCAGGTCTTCGGTGAGCGCGCCGATGATGCCGTTGCGGCCGGCGTATACCTTGCCGATCCGGTCAGGATGCTTGCGCGCCGTCTCGATCACGCCCTGCGCCGAGACATTGATGACGGCGGTGACCCCGCCCGACTGGGCGTAGAACGCGTTACGCGGCATGGAATGACTCAATTCTGATGTCTGACGTCTGATGTCTGACGACTGACGTCTGTCTCTTCATGTTGTCCATCTGTCGAATAGGTGATCGTGCCGTCCCTGTCCGTCCGCAATATCGCGACGCCGTGCCGCACGAGTCGCGCGAGCACCTCGGGCGCCGGATGGCCATAATGATTGTAGCGCCCCACGCTGATCACGGCTTCGCGCGGTGCCAGCTCCGTGAGCCAGGCGTCCGAGGTCGCGCTGCGCGAGCCGTGGTGCCCTACCTTCAGAACCTCGACCGGACCGACGTGCCCCGCGAGCCGCGCCTCGACCGGTAACCCCGCGTCGGCTTGAAATAGCAGGCGCACCACTCCATAGGTCACCCGCAGCACGACGCCGTGCTCGTTCACGTCGAGCGGCAGCGCCATCCAGGCGCTGTCGGGGCTCAGCACGTCGAGCGTGACGCCGTCGAGCTCGATCCGGTCCCCCGCCCGCGCCGCGCGGTAGCGCGCCCCCGATGCCTCGACCGCCGCCAGGAACTCGAGGTAGAGCGGCCGGCCCAGCGGCTCCCCCGGCTCGAGCACGAGGCGCGGCGGGAACGCCCCGATCACCGCCGGGAGCCCGCCCAGATGATCGGCGTCGCCGTGCGTCGCCACGACCACCGCCAGGCTGCCCGCGCGCTCGCGTCGCAGGAACGGGATCACAACGCGCTTCCCGGCGTCGCTTCCGGGAAGCCGCGGGCCGCCGTCGATCACGATCCAGCGGCCGGCCGGGGTGCGGAGTGCGGCAGCGTCGCCCTGTCCGACGTCCAAAAAATGTACTGTCAGACATCTACAGTCGTCGAGGTGGAAGGCGTTGAGAACGGACGTTGAGACGCAAACCGTCGCAACAAAGGCGATCCGCGCGGCGAACAGCCACGGGCGGCGCGGCGAGTTCCATAGCCACCACGCGACCACCACGACCGCGAGCCAGACAGCCGCCGCACGCCACCCGGCCACCATCACGACGTGTCCACCCGGCACGGCAGCCGCGCCGCGCGCCACCAGGTCGAGGAGTGCGAGCCCGAGCCCCGACCCCGCCGCCAGCAGGGGCGCGAGCGGCGGCACGAGCCACGAGGAGAGCAGCGCCAGCACGAGTCCGGGCACCGCGACCCCCGCGAGTGGGATGGCCACGAGGTTCGCGAGCACGCCGATCGGTGCGGCAGTGCCGAACGCGAACGCGGTGATCGGCGCCGTGAGCAGCGTGGCCGCGAGCGCGGGCGCGACGAGCCGCGCTGCACGCGGCAGCTTCGCGGCCGCCCTTCCCGCCCAGACCACAGCCGCTACCGCCGCGACGGAGAGCCACGCGCCCACCGACTGCACCGCCCAGGGATCGACGCACAGCAGCAGCAGCACGGTGAGAGCGAGATACCCGCGCGGCGCCACCACCCGCTGGCGCCAGCGGGCCACCGCGTGCAGCAGGAA
>QHTZ01000100.1 GCA_003221005.1 Gemmatimonadota bacterium | reverse complement strand
CAGAACGACTACTGGACCAATGACCCGTGGGAGCAGAACGCGCACCACGTCACGTTCTCCGGCGACTGGGTGACGCGCGGGCCGGTGTACGAGGCGATCGCGTTCATCTGATCGGCCGGCGGGCCGATGTCTACTCGAGGTTGCTCGGGAAGATCGCGACCACGATCCCGTGCGCGGCGATCGGGACGACCGCCCCGCTCGAAAGCTGGATCACGCTGGGCGTCCCGTCATCCGCTCGGTAGAAGCCGGTGACGACGTGGTCGTCGTCGAGCCATCCCACCCAGTCGGACGCGGTCACGACCACCGGGAGGACCTTCGTCACGTCGTCGCGGTACCAGATCACGAGATTGCCGCCGGCGGCCGGAGTCGGGCAGCACGCGGCGATCATCTGCCCGTCGGGCGACAGCGACCCTGCCGCACTGAACGTTCCGTAGTCGTGTGGCGAGTTCCAGTTGATCCAGTTGCCCGACCAGTCGGTTGCGTCTCCCTGCACCACCGCGGTTCCGGCCCTCGACAGCAGTCCGCTCGCTCCGCCGCCGCTGATGATCACCTCGCGCGCCGCCGTGACCGGGTTGATGACGTGGAAGTTGATGCCGCCGTACGGGCTCTGGCCGTACGGGTAGTGGATCAGGTCTCCGTTCGAGTACAGCTGAGTCTTGCTCTTGAAGGGAACCGCGTTGGGCCCGAGGTAGGCCACAACGAGCTGTCCGGCGTGCCAGCCAACCGGCCAGACGTAGTGATTCGTCGACGTGAAGATCACCTGGTGATGAGCCCCGCCAAGGTCCTCGACGTAGACGGTCAGGCGGACCGGGTTGACCGAGTAGTCGAGCAGCCCGACCGCGATGCGAGTGTCGTCAGGGGTGACCGCGAATGTCGCGTGGACGCTCGGACCGCCGGATATCGTCGCGGCGATGCCCGTGGTGCCGTCGACGTTCAGGGAGCGGACGGTCCGGTCGCCGTCGAGGTAGTAGACATGCGACTTCGAAGCGCTGACATATGGCAGCTCGATCGCGTCGTTGATGCTGGTCCGCTCCGCGGCGGTGGCCCGGGCGACTATGCGGCCTGACGCGTCCGCGAGGGCGATGTTGAAGCCGCCTGGGGTCGCGAACAGGTCGAGCAGCACCGCGTAGGCAGGCTGTGCGGTCGGGTGCGGGATCGGGCTCGCGGCGTCCGTTGAGCCTCCCAACTGCGTCGGGACGGCGGAATGTCCCTGCGAGGAGCTCGGGGTGGGCGAGACCACCGCGGCGGTCGGGGACGAGCCGCACGAAACGGTTACCAGCACTGCCAGCGCGAGGAGCCACCTCATGGCGTGTGCAACGTACCGCCAAGCCCCCGGTTACGACGTGCACCAGCCACAGGTTGCCATCGAGCGTTTGCGCTCATAACCAACTTCCAGTTGGCGGCGTTCCACCGGCATGCCACACATTTCCTTTGGGGCAGTTGTCGCGACTCTGGGCCTGGTGCTGCTGTCGGCCTGTGGCGCCTCGCCTCCGACGGTCGCGCAAGCATCTCCTACCCCAACCACGAGCCTCAGCTGTACCTCCGCCGGACAGGCTTCAAGCGCGTGGTCGGTCCCAGAACCTCCGTCGAGCCCGATTGTGTCAGCTGTCGTTTCAGGGGATACGTTCACGCTCACATTCACGAGCGGGACGCCGGCCTTCACCGTCCAGCAGCTCCCGAGCGCCCATTTCCAACGTGATCCCAGCGGGCTCCCAGTCGACCTGACGGGTACTGCTGGGGTAAGGATCGCCATGACCGGATTCCGTGGCGATGTCTCGAACTACGCCGGCCCGAAGACACTCGACTCGGGTGGTCCGATCCTCCTGCAAGCTGCCTCGATCGGCGACTTTGAAGGCTACGTGAGCTGGGGAGCTGGATTGAGTAGGCCGGGTTGCGCGAATGTCACGGCCGGCGGATCAACGCTGACCTTTCACTTCGTCCCCGTGCCGTAGTTTCGAAACTAGATTCGAGGGCCGTTCCGCAGGAAGACCCTAGACGTGCGGCAAAGAAGGCTCGGGCACTTCGGCAGCAGATGCCTCCACTGCCGGCGCCTCCCCGGTCATCCCAACATCGAGCAGATCTTCTTCGGCTAGGGCCGCCACCGGGACCGGCTTGCGCCGGCGACCGGTGATGGCGAGGGCGGTCCAGACGATGATCACGAGCAGGATCAGCCCACCAGAGGTCGCCGCCGCCGGAATGACATAGCCGGTCAGCTCGGGCGGCGTCTTGTCGTTGCCCGCGAGGATCTGGCTCTGAGTCGCGCCAATGTCGTCCTTGACGTAGGAGTCCCACGAGGACCGCGCCTGGATCTGGGACAGGAGCAGGAGCTCGGTCTTGAAGCGCTGGATGTCGCCCTCGGCGAGCGCGTGGTAGTAGGTGCTGGTCAGGCTCTTCTGATCGTTGGCGATCTTGACCGAGTCCGACAGAAGGGCGGCGCGGATGTACTCAGCGGGCACGAAGTAGCCCTGGCCGAACAGCTGCTTGCCCTGCGAGTCGACCGCCGCGAAGCTGACGATGCCGAGCACCTGGCCGCCGGCGCTGAGCACCGGCCCACCGCTGTCACCGTGCGTGAACTGAGCGCTCGTGCCCCACGCCGTCCAACCCGACTTCTGCTCGGCTGTGGTGAGCACCTTGCCGGCCGTCATTGTCGGGCTGATGGTCTGGTCGAGCGGCACCGCCTCGTCCAGGTAGCCCTGGCGCGGATAGCCGATCGGGTAGGTGGCCTCGCCGAGATGCGGCGAGCCGGTCGCCAGCTGCAGTGTGGGCACGCCCGTGACGTCGGCCTTCATGATCGCGATGTCGTGGCCGGTCGCGTACGGGTCGAGGCTGACCACGGACGCACGGGCGCCGGTGCTGGCGAGATGGCCGCCTGTCTCGACGGTGCCGGTGCCGAGGTAGTACTTGACGTCGATCTTGTCGATCGACAGGTACTTGTCCAGCCAGCGCTCCTCGAAGGCGACCATCGTGGTCAGTTGCGCCTCGGTCATCGTCAGACCTGTGTCACGCGCGAACGAGTCGGCCATGTCCTGCCTGAGCTGGGCGATGCTGCCCGGGTCCTTCGATGCGGCGAGCGTCTCGGCACGAATCTCGTCCTTGTCCGCGGACACGACGTGTGCCGCGGTGACGAGGTAGCCGTCCTCGGTAATGAAGAAACCCGTGCCTGTGCTGACGATGCCGAACTGGTCGTGCGTGGGCGGCCCGGGCACGTAGTACGCGTCCGGGTTAGCCAGGATGATGTTCACGGCCGCGCGCTTGACCGCGGCGTCGTCATACGGGTTGAGCTTGCCCGCGTCGACCAGGGCCTGGAGCTTGCGGATGAGCAGCGAGTTCTTTGATTGGGGGATCGTGAAGGTCGGCAGCGACGTCGACACGGTGTAGTTGGCCTGCACCAGCACAAGCGCGGGCCGCGAGGCCGTCTCGACCCGTTGCGCGGTCAGCGACCTGGGCGCCGGCTCCCGCGTGAACCATATGCCGGCCAGCAGTGCACCGTTGGCGGCGATTCCGACGACAAGCAAACCGGCGACCACAAAGCGGACGACGCGTCTCACGAGCCCCCTCCCTTCCTGGGCAACGGATGGTCCCCGATGTTCCCGCCGATTGTGCGCTCTTTTCAACGGCAAGGAAATGGGCCGCCGTCGACGGGCCCATTCCGTCTAGATCGCCGGCCCGGTGAACCCGGCGTTCGGGTCCGCCGGAGACTGCATCTAGGCGCTCAGCACCCGATCGGGATCAGGGTCAGCCGTGTCGGCGAAAAGTTCGAGCCGATGGGACCCGCCCCTGCGTAGATCGAGCCTCCCGCCGAAGGCTTGTTGGTTTTCCACACGAGCTCCAGCGTGTAGGTGGTGCTCGCCGAGAGCTCCAGCACGGTGTGGAGGTAGGCGGCGTTCGGGCTGTAGGTGCCTCCGTACCCGCCACTCTCCTTCCAGGCTTCGGGCTGGCCCGTGGCTGTCGGATAGGCGCCGCCCAAGACGCTGATCCCGACGTCCTGTGCAAGCCCGGCGTTCGCCGTCCACAGGTCCAAATTCGCCCCGACCACCACCAGGCAGGCGTTCGAGGGCGTGATCGTCAGCATGAACGCGGCCGTGTCCATGTTCTGCCACGTCGTTCCGTTGCTGCCGGTGAAGTGGTGCTGCAGAGCGCTCACCCTGTCGACCGCAGCTGCGGTCGAAGGCAAGAAGAGGACGGTGAGCCGCGTCGGAGAGTAATGGCTGGATATCGGCCCGGCCCCGGCGTAGATGGTCGCGCCACCCGACGCCTAGAAGGTACCCGCGTAGCCACCGCTCTCCTTCCACGCCTCTGGCTGGCCGGCGGTGGTCGGGTACCCGGCACCGGTGACCGCGATACCCACGTCCTGGTTTAACCCGGACTTCCCGGTGAACAGGTCGACGTTGCCGCCCACGACGAGCGATCCGTTTGCCGGCGCGTTGAACGGCACGCTCAGGTTGGTCGAGTCCATCGCCTGCCATGTGGCCCCGTCACTGCCCGCCAGCGGATACTGGCTCGTGCTCGCGGCGGTCGCGACGCTCGCGGCCGTGGCGACGAGCTCAACGGTCAGTCTCGTGGGTGAGAATTTGCCGCCAATCGGTCCGGCTCCGGCGAAGATCGCGCCCGGGCCCGCGGGCTTGTTCGTCTTCCAGCGCAGGTCGAACGTGTAATCCACCCCGCCGGTCAGGTTGTATACGGTCTGCACGAATGCCGCGTTGGGCGAGAACGTGCCTGCGAATCCGCCGCTCTCCTTCCACGCCGCGACCGAGCCGTTGACCGCGATCGCGAGGTCCTGGTTCAGACCGGCGGTGGCGGTCCACAGATCCGCGTTGCCGGAGACGATCGCCCGCACGTCGGACCCTGGCGTGAACTCGATCTTCAGCTGGGCCGGGTCGAGCATCTGCCACGTCGCGCCATCGCTGCCGGCGAGCCGATACTGGGCGAGGCTGCACGCGGTGTAAACGTCCGTCGGGGTAGGGACAGGACACAGGTCGAACAGGTGCGTGTTGTCGTACAGGAGCTCGGCAGTGTTGCCGAAGCAGTCCGGCGTGCTTGGCGGCATGATGTCGGTCGGGTTCGTCGTCGGGTCCGACGCGCAGTTGTCAAGTTGGACGCCGATGGAGATCGCGGGTTTGCTGGGGGGCGTGCAAAGGTTGCCGTAGAAGTTCCAGCTGAAGATGACGATGCCGCTCTTCTTGGTCCCGTACGTCGCCCAGTCGGTGGCCTGGTTGCGCAGGTCGCTGTTTGCCGGCAGCTCGTAGTAGCAGTCCTGGAAGTCCTGCATCAGCGCCAGGTATGGAGTGCACGCGCCGGTGCTGCCGTTGTAGAGCATGCAGGTACCCGCGCTGCCGAAGCCTGCACCTTGGATGTAGCCTGCGTCGGTCTGCACCTTGCCACCTGAACCGAGATCACATGCTTGGCGTGTCTTGGAGGTCGGTGAAAGGTTGAAGTCGGCACCGTTCGAGAAGTTGCACGGGTACACGTCGAAGCCGATCACATCGACGGTGCCCATCCACTTCGCGTAATAGGACTGCCCGAACAGGCCGTTGTCATAGTCCTGGATCACGGTGAAGCTCTTCTGCGTCGAATCGTCGGTGTGCAGCCGCGCCGTCCGCGCGGCGAATGCCGCCGGGGCACCAGGGCACGCAGATACGTGCGGCTCATCGGCTATGTAGTACGCATAGACCGCGCTGCGAGCGACCGCGTCGCCCTTGATCCCGTTCACGATGCTGTCGAAAGCGGTGTTGCTCATCGTGAAAGTGCAGCTCGAGTTGTCCCAGCCCCCCATGTACACGATGCCCTTGAGGCCTTCGGCTGCCAGCGCGTCGAGCGCCCCGTCGTGCCCCGCGAAGATGTACGGGTCCGTCTGCACGACGTTGAAACCGTCGGCGATCATCGTGGACACGCCCGTACCCCAATGGCACCCGTTGTCGTCTGAGCCCGCCGGCGGCAGGCACGACGTGTCGCGGCCGTAAGTTCCGCGCACGAAGCCGTTGGCCGAATCGAGCAGGACCGGGATGTGCGCCGGGCCCTTCAGCGCGATGTCCGAGTACCCAACCAGCGCCGCGAAAGCGACGAGGGCCGTGACTGCGACGGCGAATCCGCGCGGGAGTCGGGCCGGCCTGCCTGCGTGATTCACCGGATGACGATCTCATGGTGATACGCACGCGCGTGTATGGCCTTTGTCCCGCCCACTAGGACAATTGTCCTGGGCAGCGAAACAACACCATTCCTCGGAATCTCCAGCGTGTATTGTCTTGGACGCGGCAGGACTTGATGGACGAGCGAGTTAGCCGTGCGCATTTATACCTTCGTTTTACCAAGGGCTTGGGAGTTGAGTTTTGAGTGTCGGGTGCGCGGCCAGCGCCGCGGGCCGTGCCTGAGCGCGCGAAAGGCAGCGACGTCGCAGAGCCTTCGGGCAAGCACGTGAGGGTCGCCATGGTCGACGACCATCCCGCTTTCAGGCTTGGCCTGTCGCGCCTGCTCGAGCGCAATGCCGACCTCGAGGTCGTGTGGTCGGCCGCATCCGTCCAGCAAGCCCTGCGCAACTTCGAACGCAGCCCTGTCGACCTCGTCATCATGGACCTGCAGTTCGGCGACGGCGTGAACGGCCTTGACGGTTTGAAGATCCTCCGAAAGCGCTGGCCCGACACTCGCGTCCTGATGGTGAGCGCCTTTGCCGACCAGCAGACGGTCGCAGCTGCGCGTGCCGCCGGCGTGGCGGGAGCCGTGTCGAAGGAGCTGCCACTCGGCGACCTGTATTCGGCGATCAGGCAGGCGGCCACACGCGGCAAGGTGCGCTCGATCGAAGGCTCCCGCAAGGCCCCGCTCGCCCCAACCGGAGTCGTACAGAGCGAGCGCCTTTCCAAGCTCACCGGGCGCGAGCTCGAGGTGCTCGACGAGATACGGCGCGGCATGACCAATCGAGAGATTGCGCTCCGGCTCGGCGTCTCGACCACGACCGTGAACAAACACGTGCATCGCGTGCTGGCAAAACTCGGCGCGCGCAACCGTACCCAGGCCGCCATTGTCCGCTGACAGGAAGGCGGCCACAACCAAGGCCGGCGCCGTGCGGCTGCTGCTGGCCGACGACCAGGCGTTGTTCCGCACCGGCCTGGCCCGTCTGCTCGACGAGGACCCTCGGGTCCACGTGGTGGCGGAGGCCGCGAACGGCCAGGAGGCTATCGCCAAAGCGAACGAGCTCCGGCCGGACGTGATAGTCATGGACGTGCGCATGCCCAACATGGACGGGATCGAGGCGATGCAGCGGATCGCGGCGACCCAGCCCGGCATCAAAGTGCTGTTCCTGAGCAGCTTCGAAACCACCGGGAGCGTCCTGCACGCGTTGAAGAACGGCGCAAGCGGCTACGTGCTCAAGGACTCGATGCCAGAAGCTATCATCGCCAGCATCCTAGCGGTCGACTCCGGCGAGCAGGTCCTCTCGCGAGCCGTCGCCGACCGGGTGGTCGAGCTCGCCGTCGGCGGCGGGCCGCCGAAGGAGAGGTTCGACGGCCTCACGCCGCGCGAGCTCGAGATCCTGAAGCAGGTCGCGACCGGGCTGTCCAACAAGCAGATCGCGTACCGGCTGAAGATCAGCGAGAAGACCGTCCGCAACCACGTCAGCCACATTTACGAAAAGATCGGCGTGGTCGACCGCTCCCAGGCGGCCGTCTATGCGGTCCGCAAGGGCCTCATCGAGCTGTGATACGAACCAGCGGAGTAGTGCGAATACCCTGACGTGCCTGCGGATTCACTTCAGCTGACATTTCTCGGCCATGCCGGCATGCGGGTCGACGGCGTCGACCTCCGCATGATCATGGACTGCTGGCTTTCGGAGCGCGGCGCCTTCCAGGGCTCGTGGCACCAGTTCCCGAGCAACGGCCACCTGGACCAGTCGCAAATCCTCGACGTCGACTACGCGACACTGTCACACGAGCACCTCGACCACATGGATGCGGACGTGCTCTCGCACCTGCCCCTGAACGCGAAGCTGCTGATCAATCGCTATCCCTCACCGAATCTGCGGGATCGCCTCGCCCGCCTCGGCGCCCGTAACGTCGTCGAGCTCGACGCGTGGCAGAAGTTCCAGCTCAACGAGCGCGGGGACTGGGTTTGCTTCATCCCTGAGCAGTCCCCGATGTGCCACGACTCGGCTGTCCTGTTGTATGCCGGCGGGGCCTCATTCCTGCATTGCAACGACGCCAGGCTCACCATCGGCCAGGCGCGTCGGGCGGCGATCGAGTGCGGTGGCAAGATCGACCTGATGGCGGTGCAGATGTCGGGCGCATCGTGGCACCCCATCCGTTACGAGTACGGCGAAGAGGAGATGCTGCGCATCAGCGCAGCCAAGCGAGAGGGCAAGTTCAAGCTCGTCAGCCGCCTGGTCAAGCTGGCGGCGCCGGAGGTTGCATTGCCTTTCGCGGGACCGATGTGCTTCCTCGACCCCGAGCTCCAACAATTCAACCGATGGCTCCTCGACCCCAACGGCATCTTTCCCAACCAGTCCCAGGCGGCCGCCTATCTCGAGTCCAGGGCCCCCCACGTCCAGGTCGCCAACTGGATGCCCGGGGATCGCTACGACATGCTGAGCCGGCACCTGGAACGCGACCCGCACTGGCGTGATTTCTCGTACGACCATATGGCCGAATACATCGAGTGGTACGCGAAGGCCCGGCAGCGATCGATCATCGAGACCGAGAGGGGGTATGCGGAGCCAGGACCCGAGCTTGCTGACGCATTCGTCGAGCATTTCCACAGGCTTGGAGAGATGAGCCCATATTTCCGAGAACGGATCGACATGACGGTTCGCTTCGAGATCACGGGCCAGGTTGAGGGTCGCTGGGACGTCGACTTCCGGCCGCAAGGTGTCAAGGTCGACCTCGGCGGCTCGGCGTCGGAGGTCCAGTACCGGTTCAAGGTCGATTCACGCTGGCTCGCCCCCGTGATCTTCGGTGAGATCGCGTGGGAGGACCTGTTCCTGTCCCTGCGCATCGGATGCTGGCGCGACCCCGACATCTACAACGACTACCTCATCGGCCTCCTGAAGCACGCCGAGCCGGAGGCGCTGTCGGCGATCGAGCGCCACGAGCGCGGCCGCGACAGCGGCGAGACGCTCGAAGTCACGGCCCCGGGTGGGGTCTACAAGATCGGCCGCTATTGCCCCCACGCGGGCGAAGACCTCGCGATCGGTGCCGTCATGCTCGAGAACGACGTCCTGCGCTGCCTCGGCCACAATCTCGAGTTCGACCTGAAGACGGGCACCTGCTTAAATGCCCGGTGCGACCCGTTGCCCAGCCGTCGCGTCCTCGCCGCCGCCCACGCCGACGGAAATCGCGAGGATCCACACCTCGGAGGTTTCTGAGCTGAACCGCGTTCGTCTTTCGCTACTCGCCGTCGCCCTCCTCACCGCGGTCTCCTCATGCACGTTCGGAGGGAGCTCGGCCACGACGACACCCGCGCCTTGGCCCGGCGACGCGAGCGCGATCCGTGGCGTGTATGGCCACGACACCAGCAGCAACGGCTTCACACTGCAAGCCAACGCCGGCTTCAACACCTTCGACGCAAATCCTTACCCGGACGATCTCGGCGAGCTGACGGCGCACGGCGTCAAGGCCTTCGTGTGGCTCGGCGCATGGCGGAACGCGTCGTGCGCCTGGGAGCACGACGACGCCTGGATTCGCTCCCACGTGGTTCCCATCGCCTCGAGCCCCGCGGTACTGGCCTACTTCCTGGGCGACGAGCCGCTCGCAAGCAAATGTCCCAAAGCGCCCGCGATGTTCAAGGCGAGAACGGCGTTGGTGCACCAGATCGATCCCGTCCATCCCACCTTCACCGTGATCTCGGCTTCCGACGCGGGAGTGGCCTTCCCATACGCCCAGTGGAAGGGGACGACGGACATCCTCGGCTTTGACGTGTATCCGTGCCGCCGGGTGGACGCGCAATGCGACTTCAGCCGGATCGACGAGGCGGTGGCCGCGATTCAGGGCGCGGGCATCACCGACTACTGGGCCATCATCCAGGCCTTCCAGGACGACTACTACCGCCTACCCACCCCAAGCGAGCTGCACGAGGAGTTCCAACACTGGAGGAAGTCCGCGCTCAGCGGATACCTCGTCTTCTCCTGGGAGTACGGCAGCCTCAGCCTCGAGTCGCGGCCCGACGAAGTCCGTCAGCTGGAACTGGAGAACTCGCTTCCCCTGCACTGAGGTCGTCCATGCCGCCAGCCGCCGGGCGACAGGCTGGGCGTGCCGACGGCGGTAGGACATTGACTCGGCGTCCCAGATGGAGGACGTTGGCTGCGGTGGTTGCGATCAGGCCAAGCGTCCGTCCCACGGTCGGTCTCTCGAGGTAGTCGAGGTCCATGGCCACGCGGAGCGGCACCTGGTCCTGCAGGTAGGCCAACTCCACGTCGTCTGCCCTGTCGAGGGCGTCACTCCAGCGGAAGAAGAGTTGCGCCGGACCCGTGAGGCCGGGGCGGTGTCGGAACACCGTGTGCAGCTCCGGAGCGTACCGCCGGGCGAGATCCACCGTCTCCGGCCTGGCCCCGACCAGCGTCATGTCACCCCGGATGATGTTGATGAGCTGTGGCAGCTCGTCGATGCTCGTCGCCCGCAGCAGCCGACCGAACCGAGTGACACGGGGATCGCTTTCGACGGTGACCTGAGGTCCAGCGCCCCCAGGACGCATGCTCCGGATCTTGAGCATCGTGAACGGCACACCGCCCTCCCCCACCCGCTCCTGCCGATATATGCCCGACGCGCCGGTCGAAATCCTCGAGCCGAGCCACACGACCAGCAGCAACGGTCCCGCGATGACCAGCGCAATGCCGGCGACCGCGAGGTCGATGAGCCGCCGCAAAGTCCCGGTCGGGGCTGCGGGGCCGGCGTCAATCGCGGCCGGCGCCGGCGCCGACGGCCGAACAGCTATGAAGCAGGTGACCAACAGCGACGTCGTGGCCAGGTAGGCAACGCTGGAAGCCACGGCGCCTCCCAGCAAGCTCAGCCTTGGAATGAGCAGCAGGTCCAGCGCCACAGTGACGACCACTCCGCCCGCCGTGGCGAGCGAGTTCAAACCAGGGCGGCCGCGGCCGAAGAGATATGCGGTGACGACCCCGGCCGCGCCCTCGACCGTGAGCCCCACCAGGAGCAGCTGGCTCGGCAGCACCGCGCCCGCAAAGTCGGAGCCGTACAGCAGAGGCAGCACGGGTCCAGCGACCGAGGCCAGGGGGATCGCAGCGAACGCGGTGCATGCGGCAGCGCGGGGCATGAGCCAGGCGGCGCGCCTCCACGCCTCCACTGGAGCCTGCTTCGCAAAGGACGGATAGAACACCCAGTTGAAGGCAGTCGGCAGGAGGCGGAGCAGCTCCGCGAATTTCGAGGCGACCGCGTACACACCGAGGACCACCGGTCCCGCCAGGAGCGCGATGATCATGAAGTCGAGCCGGAGGTTGACCAGCGTCATAATGCTGCCGACCTGGCCGCGCATGCCGAACGCGTAGATGCGACGCGCCAGCACCGGCGACGGCTTTGACGAACCGGCCAGGTAGCCGCGCCGAACCAGCCGCCTCCAGCCCACCATGCCGGTGGCGACGTCGGACAGGATGAGGGCGGCGATGATCCCGGCACCTCCGCGCAGCCCGAACATCAAGGCGACGGCATAGGCGGGCAGGAACATGAGCTCCTCGAGGAAGATGAGCCAGTTGCTGCCGGGCAGGTCGCCGGTGCCTTGCGAAGCGGCCTTTGCGGTGATCACGAAGAGCCGGCTTGTCGCCTTCAGGCCGGCCCAGGCGACGAGCGCCGTGGTGAGGTCGTGGAAGAAGACGGCCCTGATGGCGGGTGACGCCACGACCCAGATGAGGAGTGAAGCGACCGCAGCCGCGACCGCCATCGCGATGAGCGTCGGCCGGACCTGGGGGTCATCCCGAGTCGGCCCGGCCAGAAAGTACGCGGACGCTGAAGCCAGGCCGCCGGAAACGATCACAGCCAGCAGCCACGGCATGATGCGGAGCAGCGCGTAGTCGCCGACGGCCGCCGGCCCGCCGGCCCGGGCCACGACCAGGGTCGCGATCGACAGGGCCACCAGGGCGCCACCGAGGGCGGCGAGGTTTCCGCTCAATGCGCTGCGGCTGAGCTTGCGCAGCGACCTCATGCGGCCACCCGCTCCCTACCCCTGATCTGCAGGATCGCGAGGACCGCCAGCAGAGTCCACACGTGCCGGAAATGGATCACCTCGTAGTAGGAGGCCGCGGCCGCCAGCCCTAGCAGGGCCCCGATCAGCGGTTCGCGCCTCGGGACGACGCGTTGGAACGCGTCGCGCATGCGGCCCCCCAGCGCCTGCGACGACCTGAACCAGATCGCGCAGATGAGCACGAAAAGCGCGACTCCACCGAGGACCCCACGCTCGACAACCAGTGCCACGTAGTCGTCGTGCGCTTGATGGGCGTACGGGGCCAGCGTGTCGGTGAGCAGCGGCTTGGTGGCGTTTGGCCCAGTGCCGAGCGGCCCGGCCTTCTGGAGGATCTCCCCGGCCTCCTGCAAGATCACAATCCGCTGGTATGCGCTTGAATCGCTGCGGCCAATCCAGTCGCGCAATATCGGTTGGCCGCTAGTTCGCGCAGCTTCCTGGATCGCTCCGAAGTCGACGTAACTGACGACCGCAACGGCGGTCATGAGCCCGAAGCACAGCGCGATCACCAGGGCGATGCCGCCAAGGCGCTTGCGGATGGTGGCGAGGATTACGAACGCAACTCCGATACCGAGATTGAGGAACGCTCCGTTGGAGCCCGTCATCACCATCGCGCTCAGCAGCAAGACCACGATTGCTGCTCGCAACCATCGGTTCCCCGGTGACGCCGAAGCCCACACAACGAAGATCGACAGCGCGAAGAAGTTCGCCGCCATGTTGGGGTCGCCGAAGGTGCCCTCGGCGCGACCACCGTTGCCAACCTCGATGCCCGACAGGGCGCGGATCCCCAGCACGGCTCCTGTCACCAGCAGGGCGGCCCAGAACGCCGCGCCATAAATCCAGGCGGTGAGGACCACGCGCAGGTCGGAGGCCGAGCGGACGAGGTTTACCAGCGTCAGGCACCAGAACAGCAGGTAGAGGTCCTGGATGACCGCGATGAGGCTGTCCTGCGGGTAGCCGACCGAGACCAGCGCCTGCCGCAGCGCAGGCCCGACCACCCCCGACACGCAACCTGCGATCACCATCAACGCGGAGGAGATGGCGAACGGAGCGCGCAGCCGTTCCCGCGAGACATACACGAGGACCGCGGTCGCCGCAATCGTGGCGACCATGGCGACGTCGGTGGGCGATGTGTTCCCCGGGCCCGCCGGCCGAAGGAATGGCAGCGTGCCGATCGCGAGCGCGGCGAGCGCAAGCGCCGCGGCACGCCACTGCGGAATCCGGGCGGTGTCGAACGGCGACCGCGGCGCCCCCAAGTACCCGCCGATCGCCGCCCCGGCGGTGCTCAATCCATCCCCCTAAGCGCGGCCCAAGGCTCCGATCAACTGGGTGGCGACCAGGATCGCCATGGTGATCAGTAGGAAGAGCCATACGGTGTCGTTGCGGAGGTACAGCAGGGTCCTACGGCGACGCGACCTGCGCAGGAGCTTCTGGCGGACGTTGAATGGCAGCTCGGTCGAGCCCTGCCGGCTCGTGTTCATGGTTCCGATCTCCCCTTTCCGGCAGCTATGACTGCCGGCGCCAATTCGGCGAAAACCTCTAGGTGATGCGTCGCAAAAGCCAGATCGTCGGCCGTGGCCGCGATCCCCGCCAGGCCCTCGAGCAACACCACCCGCCACAGGTGCGGGTCGGCGTCAAGCCGCTCCAGGGCCGAGGCGATGAACCCCGCCACGGCATCCCCGAACCACGTCGAGCCGGCGAGCAGATGGCGGAATCCGGCGCCCCACCGGTCGGCCCGCAGCCCGCGGTGACCGGCGACCCCAGAGCCCGCGGCCGTGTGCTTGTCGAGATACAGCGCGTAAGTCAGCGCGTAGCGCACCCGGTCGCTTGTGGGAGAGGCCAGGAGCCGGCCGGCTTCCCAGTCGACGACGCCGCTGACGACGCCGTGTGCCTCGAGGATGTTTCCCGGCCATAGATCGCCGTGGACCGTACAGGCGGGAACCTCGAAAACGCGCAGCCTCTCCTGCACCGCATCGAGCAGCTCAAGCGCCCGTGAGAGCAGCGGGAGGTGCGCGAAACGGCCCTGCAGCGTGGCGGCGATCGTCTGGTCCGAGAGGCTGATCGCACCTCCGGAGGTCGCCGACTGAAACGCTGCCAGCCACGCGCTGACCGCGTTGAAGTCGCCGGCCACCGTCGCCGGCCGTGCGGTGTGACGCCAGGTGTGGTAGCCGGTGAGCATGCTGCGACCGGGCAGCCCCGTCAGGACCAGCGCCAACCGACCCCCGTGCTGCGCCCAGCCAAGGACCTGGGGCACGGACGGCGCGAGCACGCCCAGGCGCGTCCGCTCGAGCCCCTCGAGGACCGCCGCCTCGGCCTCGAGCGCGGCCTCCGCACTCGCAGTCGGCGCGATCTTCACGACGACCGCCGGTTGGCCGTCGTCGCCGACCAGGACAAGTGTCACCTTGCCGTTCGGATCCTTCGAAATGCCGGACACGACGACGCCGCGGCCGCGATCGGCCAGAAGGTCGCTCACGCTCTGGAGCGCCGGGGCGGGAGCGCCGGCCACAGCCATTCAGACCTTCCTCGCGATCACGATCCGGGCCGGTGCGAGCGCGGCAGCGATCCGCCAGCCGAGCCAGCCCGCCGCCAGCCGAGCGGCCAGGCCGGCGCCCACCACACCGCGCCAGTCACCCGTCGGCACATAAAGGACGCGCGTGAAGAAGTGCCGGAAGGCGAGGCGGTTGGCTTCGACCAGAAATCCCGGGCTGTCGAAGCCCGGGATCGCGACGAACTCCTTCTCCAGGCGGAGGCCGGCGCTGGCGATGAAGGAGCGCGTCCGCAACCAGGACGCGGGCCGCGCGTCGCGCAGAGCGACGAGCGCACCCCGATCCAGCGAGCGCAGGCGGTCCACTGCGTCGCGCCGGCTTCCACCATTGCCAGGGATCTCGAGCTCGGTCGCCTCGGACGGTACGGCGACCCGCCACCAACCTGGCATTAGTTGAGGACCGCAAACGGCCGCAGCCGGACCACGGGCTTCACCAGGTTGTTGCCGGCGAGGATCGCGATGCCCTCGTCGACGCCGCGATTGTCCAGGTGCTTTACGACCTTTGGCTCCGGCTCCTTGTAGCTGAACCGAAGCGTCGTGTGGCCGGCCGGGTCTTCATGCGACAGTCCGCGGGCCACGAAGTCGTCGATGATGCTGCCGGTCCCGTGACAGGCCGAGTAGAGCCCCTCCCTGGATCCTTCCGCGCCCACGCAGAGGTATGAGCACGTCCGGTTGGTGCCAGGAACGAGCACCGGCTGCCCCGTCTGGCTGAAGATCGGATGTCCGGTCATTCGCGAGGCCGGATAGGCGCGCGACGTGTTGTGCCGGTGCACGATGGCGGTCTCGCCGTCGATCTCCTCTTCGTAGATCGAGTTGTGAGGTGAGTCCACGACGAGGTGGCTGGCGGCGCCGAAATACTTTGCGGCGAGCTCGCGCAAGTCCGAGTACGTCTTGAGCCTGAACGCGAATCCGTAGTTCATCGCCGCGGCGTTCGACACCATCAGGCGCTCGCCCTCTGGGCTGTCTCGCGGCACGGGCGGGCAGTCGTTGCCGAAGTACAGCGTGTAGCGGTCGCGCAGCTCTCGAAAAGACCGCGCGCCGGCAAGATGGTGCAGCGGCCGCTGCGCGCTCATGATCGTCTTCAGCAGCTGGCTCCCCGCCCGCCGCGGACCGTATAGCGCCCCGATCGCGCCTGTGAGTGTTCCCCCGCCCGCGTGGAACTGCAGCGTGATCTGGCCCTTGTGCAGGCCCAGCTTCGCAGCCACGTCGTCATCGAGGACCTCCTCGACCTCCTGCAGCTCCACGAAGTGGGTGCTCGGCCCGATCGTCCCAAACCGGAGGCGGCTCAGCTGCAACATCAGCCAGGGCACCTCCTCCTTGAGCCGGGCCTTGCCGCCGAAGGACTCGAGGTCGAGCTTGCCGCCCTCCTCGATCGCCAGCAGGTCGTTCGGGTCGAGCCCCCACCGGCCGACCGCAAACTCGGCGCCGCGCGTTGCGCTCTCCAGGACTTCGGCGTACGTGATGTCGGGGCGCAGGGTCGGCGGAAACGGGTAGGTCTTGCGAACCGACTCGTAGAAGTCGGCGATGCGCTCGCGGCTCGGGCGCTCGGCATCGAAGGTGATCAGCGCCATCCCGCAGTTCACAGCGGCGCTGGTGAGCGTCGGCCGGATTGAGTTTCGCGTAGCGACCGCGATGCTCGACGGCATCTCCAGAAGTGCCTTGTGATAGAAGTCCGGGAGCACGACCGGAGCCGTCACCAGGTCCGTGTCGCGAATTCCCTCTGCCAGCACCGCCAGCGTCTCTTCCTTCGCGCGGTAATCCTTGCTCTGGAAAATCCGGGCGTCCTGAAACTGCGCCCGGTGGACGTTGCGATCGACGCCGTGGTGGTGGTCGTCCTCGTCGTGCGCGGCATCGTGACCATTCGATGTCGCGCCCGTAGCCGGCGAGTCGAGCTCCGCCAATCGATTCGGATCCTCTAGATGGGCCGGACTCTCGGGACCGGCCGCGATGACTTTCAGGTTCATGCAGTTGCCTCCATCGGTTTGACGATTTGCGCAAGACGCGATCCAGGCCGTCGTGCGAGGTCGAGCTCGTAGCAGGGCACGCGCGTCGCGAAGCTGCGAGCGATTTCGACGACGGGCGGATGGGAGGGGCCCACGCCGGTGCCGGCGGCAAGCGTTGCCGCGAACCCCCAGAAACGGCGCAGCTCCCCTGCCATGTAAGTGCCGCTGACCAAAGACCTCGACGCGGTCTCCGCGTCGCACGGCCGCAGCCGGGCCTCGTCACCCTCGCCGCGTCGCACGACGATGATGCGGTCCGGCACCAGCTGGGAAACCCGCCCTGTGAGCGGCGTCTCAGCTCGGCCATGCGGCATCTTCCGGCCACCGGCCCCTTCGATCCTCATCGGTTCGACCAGACCCCAGACGGCGCGGCCGTCGCCGACGCAGAGGTTGTCGCTGGTCGCCGACCCTCCGTCCTCCAACTCGGCCTTGAGCAGCGTCGACTTGCCGACCCCTCCCGGCCCGGCAAGCAGCGCGACCGCCTCGCCGAAGGTGCAAGCGACCGCGTGTAGGGGCGCCCTCCCCTGGACCGACGCCCACCAGATCACGGGGTACTGCACGAGGGCGGCACGGACGAGAAGGTGGAAGCGCGACGGCAGGAGCGCACCCTCGAGCCGGCGCCGCGGACGCGGCCGCCAGCGAAACGTGAACTTCGGGATGTCGGTCCCAACGACCAGGCGAAGGTCGAGACCGGTTCCGCAAACGTCTTCGACGACGACGTCCCCCGCCCGGCTCCACGCGCCTCGCGTGAGCACCGAGAAGCCGGCGGTCGGGAACGGCGCGCGCTCCGCCTCGACTTTGATCGAAATGGTCGGCTGGGTCGAGCTCGACCCAAGCGTGCCATCGGCCGCCTCCTCGAGCAGGCGGCCTGTCCACGGGAGACCCGTCTCGATGGCGACCACCTCGCCTGCGGTCTCGAGCCGGAGGCTTCTCATGCCGTCTGCGCCAGCTGCGTGGTCGCCGCCGCAGCACTGCGGTCGCGGCTGCCGAGCGCCGACAGGTAGGTCTCCCGCAGATCGTGCGCCAGCACATCGACGTCGAAGCGGTCGCCGAGGTTCGAGCGGGCGGCGGCCGCAAGCGCGCCGGCGCGGTCCGGGTTGTCGAGCAGATGGCCGATGGCCGCGGCGAGGTCGCGCGGCCTTCGCGGCGCGACGAGCAGCCCGGTGCGACCCGGCACAACGACCTCCGGTACCGCGTTGACCGCGGTCGCGACCACCGGGACGCCACACATCATCGCCTCGACGACCGAGCAGGGCAGTCCCTCGTAGAGACTGGCCATCGCAAAGACGTCGATGCCGGGCAGCAGCTGCGCCACGTCGCGCCGCTCTCCGATCAGGTGGAAGCGCTCCTGGAGCCCGCGGCCCTCGACCTCACGACGGACCTCGCCGAGCATCGGACCGCCTCCGACCCAAACGAAATGGACGTCGCGGTCGAGAAGCGCGAATGCCTTGACCGTATCCAGCGGCGCCTTCTGGAAGTCCAGGCGACCGACGGTGCCTGCAACCCTTGCGTCCTGTGGAACACCCAGAAGGCGTCGCGCCTCGGCACGTGATGAAGCGGTCCGAGGCTCGACCGGATCGACCGCGCTTCCGATCGTCCGGATGCGCTCAGGCGGCGCAATGCCGAGCCGCACCGCGTCCGCCGCCACTGCCGCACCAACGGCCAGGAAGCGATCGGTGATGCGGCCAAGCCACCGCTCGATCGCGATGTACGACGACCGGCGCGCGCGCGACTGGTAAGCGTGAAACGGGAATCCGTGAAACGTGTGCACGATTAGCGGCACCCGGTTCCAGCGCGCCGCGACGCGGCCGACCATGCCCGCCTTTGCGCTGTGCGTGTGCACCACGTCGTAACGTCCGGCCTCGAGGTGCTCGGAGACTTCGCGCAGCACCGCGAGGTCGGCGCGCGGAGCGATGTCCGGCCGCATGTGGCGGAGGGGGATGACCGACAGGCCACCCGTAGCGGCGTCCTCGAGCAGGTTGCCGCCTTCGGCCGCTATCACCGTGGTGTGGAACCGGTCAGACTCCAGCGCCAGCGCGCCGCGCAGCGCGACTCCACCGGCTCCGGCAATGAAGCGGGTGACCACGACGGCAACGTTGATCGGCACGCCCGCCGGCGACATGATCAGAAGTCGTCCGGATAGACGCCCTGAAGGCTGCCGTTTTCGACCGGCGCGTCGCCCGGAGGGCTGTAGTCCGGGAGCGCGCGTGCGAGGTAACGCTTGATCTCGTGCGGCGGCCTGTTAGCGGAGGCTGCGAAGATGAGTTCGTCGAGCCGGTCGGCGAAATGGGGTGGCAGCGCACCGGGAAAGACCGCGCTGATCTTCGGATGCGCGGTCGGCCGGCGCTCTTCCGATTTGCTGAAGAGGTCTTCGCTCAGCTTCTCTCCCTGTCGCAAGCCGGTGAAACGGATCTGCAGCTTGCGCGCGTCGACGTGCATCTGGCTCGCGTAGCTATGAACCAGGTCGACGATGCGCACGGGCTCGCCCATGTCGAGAACGAAGGTCTCCCCCGCCTCTGCCATGCTGGCCGCCTCGATGACGAGGCCAACCGCCTCTTCGACGGTCATGAAGAACCGCATGACCTCGGGGTGCGTGACTGTGATCTCTTCGCCCTTCTCGATCTGCTCTGACAGCACCGTGAGGAACGAGCCCCGGCTGCCGAGAACATTGCCGAACCGCACGGAGGCGAAACGCGTCGTGCCGCCGGCCCGCGACTGCACGATCAGCTCGGCCAGCCGCTTGGTGGCGCCGAGAATCGAGACCGGGTCGGCCGCCTTGTCGGTCGAGATGAGGATGAACCTCTCCACCCCAACCTCGAGCGCTGCACCGACGAGCGTCTTGGTGCCAAGGACGTTGGACTTCACGCCTTCGGCGGGATGCCTCTCGAGCAGCGGCAGGTGCTTGTGCGCGGCGGCATGGAACACAACCTCGGGCCGCACCGCTCTGAAGATCTGGTGGATCCGGCCGGCATCGCGGATGTCGGCGATGATCAAGTCGTCGGTGTCGAGCAGCGCCCTCCCTTCCAACTGCATCTGCACGCGATGCAGGTTCGACTCGTCGTGGTCGAGCAGATAGAGCGCCGACGGGCCAAAACCCTTGATCTGCCGGCACAGCTCGCTGCCGATCGAGCCGCCGGCGCCGGTCACCAGCACGCGCTTGCCCGCCACGACGCTTTGCGAGTCGGTGCGGACCACATGCATCTCCTGCCTGCCGAGCAAGCTCGCGATGCGCATGTGGCGCAGCTCGTGGATCAGGGTCTCACGCTCGAGCGCGGCGACGAACGAAGGCAGGTAGCGGACATGCGTGCCCGCCTCGGCCGCGCTCTCGGCAAGGCGCCGGATCGCGGTCGACGGCAGCGAGGGGATGGCGATGACGACCACCTCGACGTGCCGCTGCCGGCAGACTTCCGCCAGGTCGCCGAGCGTGCCGAGGACGGGCAGGCCGGCCACCATTTGGCGCTTTGGGTCGTCGTCGAGGTACCCGATCGGCCGGAGCCCGAACTCGGGCAGGTTTCTCAGGTCGCGCGCGATGATGCGCCCTGCCTTGCCGGCACCGACCACCAGGCACGTGAGCGCCCCGGCGTGGCCGTTTGCGCCATTGCCGTTGCGACCGTTGCCGTTCGTTTTGGCGTGGCCGTTGGTGCCGTGGCCGTTGGCATCGCCATTGACGACCGCCGCGTCTCCAATCTCCTGGAGCGTGCTCAACTCACCACCTGAATGCCGGGGTCGGCGTCGTGGTCGTGACACGACTGAACGCTCCGATCTCGGCGATCGCCGCGCAGACGCGGTCAATCTCCCTCGTCGTGAGCGAGTGATAGAACGGCAGCGAAACGATTTCCCTGAACGCAGCGTCGGCAGCGGAGAAGTCGGAACCACGAGCGATGAACCTGCGGAAGTAGGGCTGCAGGTGGTTCGGGATGAAGTGCACCGAGCAGTGGATCCCCTGCGCCGTCAGCGCGGAGATCAGCTTGTCCCGCGTGACGCCGAACTCCGGCTTGACCTTGATCACGTAGAGGTGCCATGCATGCCTTCCCTCTGCGGGATGCGGTGGAGGGACGATGCCCCGGACGAACGACAGGCCGGTGTCGTAGTGGGCGGCGAGCTCTTCTCGGCGCCGCTGCCACGAGGCGAGGGACTTGAGGTGAACGCGCCCGATCGCCGCCTGGACGTCGGTCATGTTGGCCTTGATCCCGTCTTCGGTCACGTCGTAGCGCCAGCTCGCGCCCGGCATGTAGCGCTTCCACGCGTCGCCGCTCATGCCGTGGATCCGCAGCGTTCTCGACAGCGACGCAATCCTCGCGTCGTCTGTCGTGATCATTCCACCCTCACCTATTGGCAGGTTCTTGGTCGCGTAGAAGCTGAAGCACGTCGCGCCGGAGATGCTGCCGACCCGCCTCGCGCCAATCGTCGTACCCAGCGCATGCGCGGCGTCCTCCACCACTCGCGAGAGCGGCAGTCGAGCAGCCGCAGCCAGCTCCATCACCGGTGCGCCATGACCGCCGTAGTGCGTCACGACCATCGCATCGACCCCTCGCCCGAGCGCGGCGGCGATGGTGTCAGCATTCGGCATCAGCGTCACCGGATCGACGTCCGCCAGAACCGGAATGTGCCCCGCGTGGATGATCGCGTGGATCGCGCCGCAGAAGGTGATCGTCGACGTGAGCACGCGTGAACCCGGCGCCAGCTCCAGCGCGCGTAGCGAAATCTCGATCGCGGCGGTGCATGAGGCCACCCCGACCGCATGCTGCGCGCCGACCCACTGCGCAAAGTCCTTCTCGAAGGCGACCACCTCTGGGCCCGTCGTCACCCAGCCCGAAGCCATGACACGCGAGGCTGCCTGGCGCGCCCTCGCCGTGATCACAGTGCGCGCGAACGGGATGGGCTGCTCGGTCTCTATCGCGAGCGCCACGGCAGCCTCCGCGAGACATATGCAACCGACGCCTTCCACGCCGAACGGTCGCCCTGGTCTTCCTCGTAAGTCACAATGCCGGCCACCGGCCACCCAGTTAGCTCAACGAGGTCAGCGCCGCTGGCCAGAGCCTTCTTGTCGAGCGTATTGGGCACGACCAGCAGCAGACCGGTATGGGCGAAGTCGCCGTTCCTGCTCGGGAACGAGAGATCGAGCCGCTTCACGACGAGGGGCTTGTCGTTACCCTTCTTCGCCTGACCGTGGCCGGGGGCCGTGGTCTCGGCGAGACCCGTGTCGAGCGACATGCGCTCGGCCAGCAGCCTGGTCACCGCGTCCGACTGTTCGCCGCGGCCCAGGGGCGCAAGCTGCAGCCGGGTCACGCCGGCGCGCTTGGCGGCGAGCTGGATCTTCGTCGTCAGCTTGGCCCCACCGACGGCTTCCGACTCGCTCGCGTCTCCGAGGACCGGAGCCGAGAGGGCCGCCTGCAGGCTGCGCTTGCCGCTGATCCGCGGCCGGAAGGTCGCGAGTAGGGCAGCGACCAGGACTCCGAGAACCAGCCCACCGAGGCCTCCCAGCGCCATGTCCACCGGCGCTCTCGAGGCGTCGGGCACCGTGGGCGCGTCCGCCGCATCGACGACGCCGCCCTGGGGTCGCAGCGCCAGGGATGAGCTCATCCGCAGCCGCTCGGACTCGAGCGTGAGCCTCTCCTGGGCCAGGGTCGCCCGCTCGGCGTACAGGCCGTTCAGCTCGTCGACCGGGATGGCGCGAAAGTTGGCTGTCTGCGCGTCGAGCGCGGCGATGCGTGCGTCGAGGTCCGAGATCTGCGCGGTGAGCGCGGCCACCATGGACTGCGCCTGCGACCGGCTGATCTCGATCCTGGTCGCGATCGCGTCGGCGGCGAGCAGGTTGGCGATCGCGGCGGCGGCCCTCGGGTTGGTGTCCTTGACCTTGAGCACGAGGACGCCGGACGAACCCAGCGGCTGGAGCTCGATGTTGCGGCTCGCGAACCTCACCGGGTCCTTGGTGACGCCGGCCGTCGTGAGCGCGACGGCGACGTGGCTCGGGCTCGTAACGATCGACCGCGCGGTGTCGGCGACGGCGGTCGACTCGTTGACCGCCTGGGGGTCGGGCGCGTCGATGACGAAGCGCACAGATGCCGTATAGGTCGTTTCGTCATTCAGGTGGTAGGCGCCAGGCGCCGCGATGCCGATGCCGACCAACAGGACGATGAGCGGCCAGTAAGCGAAGAGGATCCGGCGCACGACGTCCTCGATGTCCATACCAGGGGCGGACGGCGTCAGGGTGCTCAGCCCTCCACCTCCGGCGAACGCGGCGTGAAACGCACGACTTGCCCAGGTGCCGTGCGCTGGAAAGGACGGCCATCGGCCCGCCTCGAATTGGTGCGTGACATTCGCCCCGCCTGTGCGGGAGCCCCGAGGACGCATGGGACATGTGTCATGGGTGGGTCACCTGCTCCGCCGCGGGCCGAATCCCCATCCGCGCCGCGTACCGCACCGCTTCCGGACGGCTGCTGACGCCGAGCTTTCGATAGATGTTGGTCACGTGGTTGCGCACCGACTTCGGGGTGATGCCACGCGCGTCCGCGATTGCGCGCGTCGACCAGGCCACACCGAGCAGGCCGAGGATCTCGCGCTCGGTGGTCGACAGGGCCGCGTGGTCGAGCGAGCGGTCGATGCTGGCCGCGCTCGAGAGCAAGCGATCGGCCAGCGCCTCGTCCATGCTGCGGCGGGCGCAGCGCGGCCTGGATAGCGGCCACGAAATCCTCGGGCGTCGCGTTGCGGGTCAGGGTTCCGGTCGCGCCGGCGCGCATTGCCTCGATCCTGCCTTGCAGATCGCGTGATTCGGCCAGAAACAGGACCGGCACGCCCATACGCGCCTGGGCAACCGCGGCGAGGACGCGACGCGGCGTCAGCTCCGGCGTGATCGCGGCCACGACCAGGTCGAACGCCGATTCCAAGAGAAGTGTGGTGCACTCTTCGAGCGATGAGGCGGAGTCAACGCCGACCTTGATGCGCGGACTCTCGAGAAGGCTCCTCAGCGCAGCACGGTAGAGCGGATGCGGCTCAAGCAACAAGAGCGACGGCGATTTCCGCGCTGTCGCGATGAATTCACCTGACTTCTCTGACCTGAAAATCAACAAGCGCTATCGAGTCCTTCCGGCGCAATCTAGGACCGGCGCTAGGGCCTCGAAAATGGGACGGACGTCCCGGAGCGGAGGACTCGGCTCTCGTCAACGGATGGCGCGGCTACCGAATTGTCCCGAGACAGATTCGCACGACCCGATGGGACTTCGCTCGATGGAGGTCCGCAACGATGTCCCCAACCCGGATGGCCAACTGTCCCTGGCCACGCCATGGCGATCGACATATGGCCGCCCGCTCGGCGATGTTCGCTCCCGGATAGAAACGACCACGCCCCGCCGGCTAGAGATTGCCGACCTTTATGTACCTGCTTAGCAGATTTCTTCTCGATTAACAGCCATTGATCAAGGCGCGTCCAAAAAATGGTCAGTACTATCCATTGCCGCAAGCCTGAAAGATACTTAAGGTTATGAAACGGCCATCGCGCGGCAGCTGCTCGCGAGGCGGGTGGGTGCGGTCGGCGTCGGATTCTTAATGCCAGGGGTGGGGTAAGTTCAGTGCCGACCGCGGTTGC
Source organism: Gemmatimonadota bacterium (assembly GCA_003221005.1). Taxonomy (GTDB): domain Bacteria; phylum Gemmatimonadota; class Gemmatimonadetes; order Gemmatimonadales; family GWC2-71-9; genus AG25. Next base: position 2,554 of record QHTZ01000100.1, on the reverse strand, counting down.
ATCCCGAGATTCGGTACGGCATCGGCCAAACCGCAGTCAACGAGGCTATGCCGGGATGCAGGACGACGACCTTCGCCGCCTCCTGGCGCGCGAACTTCACGACCGCGTTGCGCAAACCCTCACCACGATGCTCATCGAGCTCGAGCACTACAAGACCGAGCAGCACGGACGGCAGAGCGTGCTACGCCAGATGGAGGCGCTGCAGACGTCGACACGCGAGGTTCTCGGCAGCCTCCGCGAGGTCCTTTACGAACTGCGGAGTGACCCAACCGAAATCGGTCAGGGATTCGAAGAGTCGGTCCGAACACTCGTCGATCGATTCTCAGCACGCACGTCGATCAAGACCAAGCTCATCTTGAGCGAGGGGTGGCCCAGGCGCGTGAAATCACCCGCCGCCGTCAATCTCTATCGGATCATCGAGGAGGGCCTGACCAACGTCCGCCAGCACAGCGGTGCAACCGAGGCCAACGTCGTGCTCACAGACACGATGGACCGCCTCCTCGCGGTCATTACCGACAACGGGCGCGGGATCGATCTCGACGAATCAGTGCCTCTCGGTATGGGCATGCTCGGAATGCGCGAGCGTGCATTGTTCCTCGGCGCCGACCTCAAGGTGACCAGCTATCCCGGCGCGGGGACGGAGCTGACCGTCGCCATCCCGCGGAGGGCGTTGGCCTAGCGTTTCCGGTGCGGGATCCTCGGTCCCACGCCTCTGTCTCGATTCGGTTCGCTACGCGGCCTTGAAGGTTGCACAGACGATGAACCAGGGCACCGACGTACCAAACGTGTAGCCCGCGCGCTGCTGACCCGCGACGCTCGAGAGCACGTCCTCTTCGCCCTGCGAGCCTGAGCTCGACTGCGCTCGCGCGACGTAGTTGACGCCCTGCGTGGATCCCGGCGCGAGCGTGCCCGGTCCGGTGCTCGCCACGACGGCGCCGTACACGAGCTCACCCGCGCCGATCGCACCGGTGAGGCCGGAATCCGCAGTCGTGCTCGTTCCCTTGTTGACTGAAATCTGGTCGAGCGGTCCGCTCGCGGCCACACCCGAGTACTCCGAGACCGACGCCTGAAGGTACGTCGCCGCCGCGGCTGAGACATTGATGGTCAGGCTCGGCGCGGCCGAGACATTGGCCAGGTAATAGAGGGCGATGTCGCCCGCGGTGCCCTTCCACGTCGTGGCCGCGGATGATCGCGTCCATAGGCCGTTAAGGTTGTCGGTCACATTCACCTGGCCGGCGGCGTCGTACTGTGCGAACCAGCCGACCAGCAGATCGCCGGCGGCGACTGCGCCGAGCGACAGTGTCATCGAAGTCACACGCGAGCCCGTCGTGGCCACCTTGCCCTGGACGAACTTGATCTGCGCGGGCACGTGCACGGCGGCGGGAGACGACGCTGCGGAGTGATTGCCCTGGGCGTCGAATGCGTCGACCGTGTAGCTGTAGTTGCCTCCCGGTGTGACGCCGCTATCGGTCAGCGAAAGCGTCGTCGAGGAGAGGGTCGAAAGGATGATGCCGTTGCGGAAGACGTCGTAGCCGGCGACGCCGACGTTGTCGGTCGAAGCAGTCCAGGTGACGAGAACCGCCGCCGGCCCGCTCGCGCTCGCGGTGACTCCGCTGGGTACGCTCGGGGGTGCCGTGTCCGAGGTCGGCGTTGTCACGGACACCGGCGGCGCCGACTGCGCCGACACGTTGCCGGCGGCGTCGAAGGCGTCGACTGTGTACGAGTGCGTGCTCCCTGACGCGACCGTGTCGGTGTACTGCAGCGTCGACCGGCCCACCGTGCCGACGGAGGCCCCGTCGCGGTAGAGGTCGTAGCCGGTCACTCCGACATCGTCGGAAGACGCCGACCAACTCACGACTACGCTGGTGGGCGACGTCGCGGTCGCGGCCACGCCCGGTGGGCTCGCCGGAGGCGTCGTGTCGGGCGGCGCGGGAGTGGTGACCGAGGCGGGCGCCGATGCGACCGAGTGATTGCCGGCCAGGTCGAATGCGTCGACGGTGTACGAGTGCGTGGTGGAGGCGCTCACCGTGCTGTCGCTGTAGCCGCTCGTTGAGGCTCCCACCGTGGCGAGGAGGGCGCCGTCCCTGAACACGTCGTAGCCGGCGACGCCCACGTTGTCCGTCGAGGCATTCCACCCGATATTGACCTGCGTCTGGGAAACCGCCGTCGCCGATACCCCGCCCGGCACGGCCGGCGGCACCCAGTCTGGCGTCGTCACCGTGGCCGGCGCCGACCTCGCCGAGTGATTGCCGGCGGCGTCGAACGCGTCGATCGTGTACGTGTATGTGGCGACGGAGCCCACGCTGCCGTCCACGTAGGCGAGAGTCGGACCGTCGACTGTCGTCAGCAGGGACCCGTTCCGGTATACCGAGTAACCGGCGACACCGACGTTGTCGCTCGATGCTGTCCAGGACACGGTGATGCTGGTGCCGGTTGGGCTGGCGCTCACCACTGTCGGGGTCGACGGCGGACTTGCGTCGGAGGCCGTCGGCTTGAACACCACCGCGAACGCGTACCAGGGACCCGAATTGGTGGCGGTGAAGCGTGCGTCCTG
>QHTZ01000099.1 GCA_003221005.1 Gemmatimonadota bacterium | reverse complement strand
GCTCGCGGCCGGCGCCGGGACCGCCTCGCTGGTAGCGGCGTGCGGCTGGGACGGCGGCGACGCGATTCGCCCCCAGCTCCTGGCCGTGAGTCGCCTGAATGACTGGGTAGGAGAGAAAATCCTGTACTCGCCGACGCGCCTCGCGCGGACCTACGATCCGTCCTGGCGCTCGACCTCGTTCCCACGCTACTTCGTGTCGCGGACGATGCCCGTCCTCGCGGACCCCGGCGCCTGGCGCCTCAAAGTGGACGGGCTGGTGCGGCAGAGCCTGGTGCTGTCGCTCGATGATCTGATGCGGATGCCGCGGGCATCCTACACGGTGAAGCACCATTGTGTGGAGGGCTGGACGGCGATCGCGACGTGGCATGGCGTCCCCGTCGCCGCCATGGTGGAGCGGTGCCAGCCGCTCCCCAATGCGCGCTACATCAACTTCGTGTCATTCGACTCCGACTATTCGAACGGCTGGGATATGGCGAGCGCGCTGCACCCGCAGACGATCCTCGCGTACGCAATGAACGACAAACCGCTCGAGCCCGGACACGGAGCACCGCTGCGGCTGTACTCGCCGACGAAATTGGGATACAAAATGACCAAGTACCTAGTTTCGATGACATTCACTGAAAAACGACCAGGCGGTTACTGGGAAGATCAGGGGTATCCGTGGTTTGCAGGAGTCTAGACAAGCGGGGCAATGCAAAAGCTAGACGGACAGACGCATAGCGGTTGATAGCCGTGAGCGGTCAGGAAAAGCTCTTACTGACCCCTCTGACTGTTCACCACTGTGCGTCTAGTCTTTGCATTGCCCCGCTTGTCTTAGCTATCCGATGGCAGCAAGCGCATCGTGCATCTCCCCCGCCGACTGGTACCTGTCGCCTGGGGTCTTCGCCATGGCCCGTAGGATGAGGCGAGCCAACCGTTCCGGAATGTCACTGTTGACCCCACGCGGATCTGGTGGCTCCTCCTCGAGCTGCTTCGCGACCAGCGCCCATGTCGTCTCGGCCTCGAACGGCACTCGTCCCGTCACGCACTCGAACAGCACCACGCCCGCTGCGTACAGATCGCTGCGCGCGTCGAGCTCCATGCCCGACAGCTGCTCGGGTGACATGTAGTCCGGCGTGCCGATCGAGGTGCCCTCCTGCGTCAGCCCCTTCCCCTGGGGGGGATGCGCGAGCCGCGCGATCCCGAAGTCCATCACCTTAAGAAAGCCGCTCGGCTCCACGACGATGTTCTGGGGCTTGATGTCGCGGTGGATCACGCCCTGCTCGTGCGCCACCTCGAGCGCGCGGCACAGCTGCTTCCCGACCGTCAGCGTGACGGGGATCGGCAGCCGGCCGCGCGACGCGATGAGCTGCTTGAGGGAGGTTCCCTCCACGTACTCCATGGTGAGGTAGTACATCCCGCCCGTCTCACCCAGGTCGTAAGTGCGGACCACGTTGCGGTGAGCGATCTTGCGCGCCAGCCGGATCTCCTGCTTGAACCGCTCGACCGCGACGGCGTCACCGGCCAGCGCGTCGGGGCGCAACGTCTTGATGGCGACCGGCTCCTGCAGCTCGCGATCGAACGCGCGGTACACGACCCCCATCCCGCCCGTCCCGAGCACTTCCTTCACGTCATACCGGCCCGCGAACACAGTCCCCGGTTTGAGTCCCTCGCCCCCCGCGGCTGGGGCTGCCATCGCGCTGAGCGGCTGCGTGGCCATCGCGCCCGACGCCGACATCATGTACTCCACGAGCGCCGCCTTCTCCTTCAGGTCTTCGACCAGGCTCTTGAACGCCTGCGACAGCACGCCGATCTCGTCGCCGGACCTCACCTCGACGTCGACGGAGTAGTCGCCGTCCTGCACGCGACGCGTGGCGAGCGCGAGCCGCTGCACGGGCCGCGCGATATGGCGCGCGAGTAAGAAGGCGAGGGCGAGCGAGAGCAGCACGCCGAACGCCAGCGCCAGCACCATAGTGCGCTGCAGCGTGCGAAACGCCGCGAGCTCGGCCTCGTGCGACCGGAACGGCACGAAGCCCCCGTACACGTCGTTCCCCGCCGAGCGAATCGGTCCCCCGAGACCGATCAAGTGTTCGCCCCCGACCTGCGCCGATAGCTCCATCCCGCTCGAATCGCTCGTGAGGGACCCCATCCCCCCGCTGTCGGCGGCGAGCGCCGCGCCGACCTCGTCCCGCGGGAGCGTGCTGCCCACGACGTAGGGATGGTTCAGCGTGTCGAGCGCGAAGAAGACGACGTCGGAGTTGGTGGCCTGCTTCACGGCCTGCGCGAGCGAGTCGTCGAGCGCGTAGGCCGCCACGAGCACGCCCTGGGGCGCGGCTTGGGCCGACGCGGCGAGCGGGGTCGCGACGGCCATGTACAGCCGACGCGCCACGTCGTCGAGCCACGCTCCCTCGGTCTCCGTGCCGGACAGGGCCCCCCCGATGAGAGCGCCCCGGGACAGGTCGCGGTCGTACTGCTCCGGATAGTCGGTCCGAGCGCGGAGGATGCCTTGGTCGTCGGTCACGAGGATCCAGGCGGCGCCGATGAGGTCGCGGTACTCCTGCGCCTGGTCCAGAACGTTGGCGCGCTCGCGGCTGGTGAGCAGGCGCTCGCGGAACTGGGGGACCCGCGCGGAGACTTGGCTCAAGCCCGCCAGGGCGCGAGTGCGTGCGGCGAGGAAGTCGACCACGGCGCGTCGCGTATTCGCGAGCGCCCGATGGATGGATTCGTCGGCGGTGCGATTGGCGCGCAGCGACGTCACGCCGAAGCCCAGCATTCGTGGGATAGTCCTCGCCGTACTTGTTCTTGTGGGCCACCCAGCGAAAGCCGCGGGCGTCGAGCTCGATCGGGAGGTCGGCGACCCCCGCGGAGCCGACCACCACCTCCCGCGCGACTTCGGGAGTGCGGTCGTGCCAGACGTGCAGCGTGTAACGCCCGGGCGGCACAGCCTCGATGGCAAAACTGCCTTCCGCCGCCGGCTGGGTGAAGAAGCGAGTCGCCATCACCAGCACGAACGCCACCATGCGGGGGTGGACGTTGCAGAACACCCGCACCAAGCCCGGGCTCGCGAAGATGTGGCCCTTCGCGTCGCCGCGCCCGTACTTGCCCAAGTCGAATTGGTTGGGATCGCTCACCGAGAAAACGTTGTGGTCGAACGGGTCGTGATTGGGGAACTTCACCGTCGAACCCAGAGGCACGACCAGCACGCGCGGCACGAACTCCTTGTCGCTGGTCGCGATCTCGAACGCACCGGGGCGCGCCGCCGCCGGCGCGCCGCCCTCGAGGTAAACAACTGCGTCACCGACGTCGCCCGCAGGCTTGCGGTGCTTCTCAAGGATCGTGACGTGACCCGCCACGCGCACGCCCTGAGCCTCGACCCCCGTCAGGAGAGCCGGTCCGCACAAGACCATCAGCGTCAGGACTCGCGACGTTGCGCTCACGGGCCTATTCACCCTCCTCAGCGGGCCGCCGATGCTTCTCCTGCCGCCGATACGCCTTCTTCGAGCGATGCACCTTGTGCGACGGTGTCCTGAGGCGACCCTTCACGGGGGCCTCGGGGTTCGGTACACGGACTGTGACCTTGTCCTTCTTGCTGCGGCTCATGCCTCTAGACGCGCCCGGATCTGTTTCGCGTGGTGCGCGCAGTGCCACAGATGGAAGACGAGCCACTCGGGGAGCGTGAGGTCGCCGAGCGCGGGGTGTTTGACGAAGAGGTCGGTGCCGCGGGCCGGCAGCAGCTCGCCCGCAAGCGTCTGCAACAGTTCGACCCCGTCGCAGAGCTGCCGCTCGACCGCCTGCCGCTCCGGGCGCTCGGCAGGGCGAGTCGCCGTCGGGGCTTGGAACCCCGAGGGCAGCCAGCCCACGTGCATCACCAGCTCGTAGCCGACGAGTTGCCGCGCCGAACGCCGCCGGCGGCGCATCGGCGCGTGGTGACGGCGTGCCTCGAACGTCCGTGCACTGTATTCGATACCCAGCGCCACATGCTGGACGATTTGCGCCGGGCACCACCTGCCGCGCGGCGCCCGGTACCAATCGGCGTCGGGGCGCTGGGCGAGCGGGCCCAGCACCAGGTCCGGGATCCCGGCGAACCGGGAGAGGCTCGACACGGCGGCGCTTCCGGCAATAGCTTCCATCGCCCTCACCCTCGGATTCTACGAGTGAACCTGCTGCGCCGCCACCCGATCGCGCTCGCGCTGATCGTGTTGGTGGTGTGGAGCTCCGTGGATCCACTGCCGGCGTTGGTGGACGCAGTGACCCGCGCCCCCGCGGCGGACGCGGACCTGACCCGACCCCTCGGGTATCTGCTGCTCGCACCCCTCTCGGACGTCTTGGACGCCCTCACCTTCCTGAGCCTTGGGCGCGCCCAGGTGCTGCTCGCAGTCTGGAGCGTGCCGCGTTCGCGACCGTCCTGCTGCCCCGCCCTGTTCCGCGCATCGCGGTCGCCGATTCGTCGTTCACAGTCATCGACTATCACGCGCACACGGAAGCGTCGCACGATGGGCGACCGGGATGGACCGCCGCTGACCTCGCGCGCTGGCACGCGGCCCAGGGCTTCGAGGCGTCGTACGTCACCGATCACAACCATCTGTATGACGGCCACATCGAGACGCCGATCCGGCTGCTGCCGGGCGTGGAGTGGAGCGTGTACCGCCAGCACCTGCTCGCCCTCGGCGAACTGACTCCGATCGATCGCGACCGCTACAACCGGGACACGCGCTCGCTGCTGGCCATCTTCGCCGACCTCCACCGGCGCGGCGCGATCGCCGTCGCGTCCATCCCGGAGTACTGGGAAAACCACTGGGACGATCTCGACGATTTCGTGCGGGCCGGGGTGGACGGGTTCGAAATCGCGAACTGCGCCCCCAAGGCGATCGGGTTCCCCGATCAAGCGCGCGCGCGCGTGGACGCGCTGGCGCGGCAGCACGACCTGCTGGTCGTGGGCGGGAGCGACAATCACGGGTGGGGCAAGGTGACGTGTCTGTGGAATCTGGCGCGCCCCAGCGCGCACGGGTACGAGGCGAACCGCGTCCTCGTCCGGCCGCTCGTACTGCTGCAGGGCGAGTGGCTGCCCTGGACCGCGCCCTACACGCAGGGCTGGTTCATGCTGCGCTCGCTCAGCTGGCCGGAGCGGGTGAGCTGGCTGACCTGGATCCTTCTGGTGCTGATCTATCGGGCCACGCCACGACGCGAAGGCGACGCGCCCGGGCTCGGCATCCTGGCGCGAAGCCTCAAATTGCGCGCGCTGCTGCGGCGCAAGCCGCCGCCTCACGCGTAGACTTTGTAACGTAAAGTACTTGACACGAGTCGCGCCGAAAGCTAGCCTCTCGCTCATGTCGCAGCCCCATCCGCTACACGACCGCGCGATGGACAACCTGCGCTTCATCAGGGAAACGATGGAGCGCGCGGGCGCCTTCACCGCCGTGCCCGGGTGGGGCCAGGTGGCGGTGGGGGCGACGGCGCTCGCGGCCGCGCTGCTCGCCGCGCGCCAGCCGAGTGTCGAGCTGTGGCTCGCGACCTGGCTCGCGGAGGCCGTCGTAGCGCTGGTGATCGGCGGCTGGGCGCTGGCCCGCAAGGCCCATGCGGCGAACGACCCGATCCTCTCCGGCCCCGCCCGCCGCTTTGGCCTGAGCTTCCTCCCACCCATGGTCGTCGGCGGCCTCCTCACGATCGCGCTGTACCGCGCCGGCGTGACGCGGGAGCTCCCCACCACCTGGCTCATGTCGTATGGCGCGGGCGTCGCGACGGCGGGCACGTTCTCCGTGCGGATCGTCCCGGTGATGGGGCTGTGCTTCATGCTGGTAGGCGTGGTCGCGCTGTTCGGACCGCCGGCGTGGGGCAACTGGTGCATGGCGGCGGGCTTCGGCGGCCTGCACATCGTGTTCGGCGCCATCATTGCGCGGAGGTACGGTGGCTAAGTCGACCGCGGCCAGGCGGTCGGATGCGGCCGAGCGCCCCGTCCCCCGCGGGCGCCGGCAGCCGCCGCCCGCGCAGCTCGACCGGCTGATTCACGAGCGGGTCCGGCTCGGGATCGTGAGCGCGCTCGCCGTGAACGACGCGCTCACCTTCAGCGAGCTGAAGCGGCTCCTCAAGACGAGCGACGGCAACTTGAGCGTGCACGCGCGCAAGCTCGAGCACGCGCAGTACATCAAGTGCACCAAGTCCTTCGCCGGCCGCGTGCCGCAGACCGAGTACCGGCTCACTCCCGCGGGGCGCCGCGCGCTGGAGCACTACCTCGACCACATGGAGGCGCTGATCCGCGCGACGCGCGAGCGCTGACGGCGTTTTTTATTTGCCTACGGACTTTATGAAGCAGAGTACTTCTGGACTGCACGTTGCCATCGTGATGGACGGTAACGGGCGCTGGGCCACGCGCCGCGGCCTCGCCCGCACGCACGGCCACCGCGCCGGCGCCCGCGCCGTGCGCCCCATCGTCGAAACCGCGCCCACACTCGGCGTCGGCGCACTGACGCTGTTCGCCTCGGCCGAGCTGGCCACCGCGGGAAACCGCAGACTGCATCTTCGCCTCGCCGTCGACTACTCGGCCCGCGACACGATCGTCGAGGCGGCGCGCCGCCTCGCCCCCGGCGAGCACACGCGCGCCGATTTCGCGCGTCGGCTCGGAGAAGCCTACGGCGACACGGCGGCCGACGTCGATCTCCTGATCAGGACGGGGGGCGAGCAGCGGCTCAGCGACTTCCTCCTGTGGGAATGCGCCTACGCCGAGCTGTACTTCACCGAGCGCATGTGGCCCGACTTCGCACCCGCGGACTTGGCGGCGGCGATCGAGGAGTTCCGCGCCCGGGAGCGCCGCTTCGGCACCCTCCCCAAGCGCGCGGCCGGGTAACGTCACCCGCCCGCTTACGGGCGAGCGCCGAGCCGCGAGTTCACTCGCGCTCTTCGGGCGCCGGCGTGCACAACCTCCCCGTCCATTACACTTAGACGCCCATGGGACTCGCGATCATCCAGGTAGATGCCTTCACGGACAAGCCCTTCGCCGGCAACCCGGCTGCTGTGTGCATCCTCCCCAGCCCGCGCGACGAGGGCTGGATGCAGCACGTCGCACAGGAAATGAACCTGTCGGAGACAGCCTTCCTCGTCCGCCAGAACGACGGGTACGACCTGCGATGGTTCACGCCGGCGGTCGAAGTCGCGCTGTGCGGGCATGCCACGGTGGCGAGCGCGCATGTGCTGTGGGAAGACCACCATCTCGCGCCCGACCAGCAGGCGCGGTTCCACACCAAGAGCGGGTTGCTCACGGCCGAGCGGTGGGACGGCTGGATCGAGCTCGATTTCCCGGCCACTCCCGCGACGCCCGCCGAGCCACCCCCCGGGCTCGTCGAGGCGCTCGGCGTGCAGCCGCGCAGCGTGGGACGCAGCCGCTTCGACTATTTGCTGGAGCTTGAGAGCGAAGCCGCGGTGCGGCGGATCGCTCCCGACTTCGCCGCCCTCGCTCGCGCGGATGCGCGCGGCGTCATCGTTACGAGCCGCGCATCAACTCCGGGATTCGACTTCGTCTCCCGCTTCTTCGCGCCGCGCGCAGGGGTGAACGAAGATCCCGTCACTGGGTCGGCGCACTGCACCCTGGCGCCGTTCTGGGCCGCGCGACTCGGCAAGCCGGAGCTCGTCGCCTACCAGGCCTCGCCCCGGGGCGGAGTGGTCCGCGTCCGGCCACAGGGCGACCGCGTCATCCTCGGCGGCCAGGCGGTCACGGTGCTGCGGGGGGAGCTGGTGTGACGCCGCACGGCGGGTGAACGCACCGGTCATGTCACCCGTAGTGTATTAGACTTCCCAACTCGATCTCCCAGGACGAGTCCATGGACGTTGCCGCGCCCCATTATCCCGCCCGCACCACCCGTCTCGCCGGCTACCTCTTCGCCCTGGGTGCGGGCGCCCTGTGGGGCACGACCGGCCCGCTCAGCACCGCGCTGTACGCCGCCGGCGCGGCGCTGACCGGCATCGGCTTCTGGCGCATCCTGCTCGGCACACTCGGGCTCATCGCGTACGGCATGTTCCACCCCGGGTTCTTCCGGATCGACCGCCGCGGGCTGCTGCTCGTCGGCCTCGGCGGCGGGGCGCTCGTCGCGCTGTTTGAGGTCGCCTATCAGTTCGGCATCGCGGGCGCCGGGGTGGCAAGCGCGGCCGCGCTCTTGTACACGGCCCCCGTGATCGTCGCCGTGCTGGCGCAGCCGCTGCTCGGCGAGACGCTCACTGCCACGCGCCTGCTGCTCGCGCTCGTGGTGATGTCGGGTGCGGCGCTCACGGTGCAGGGGGGCAGCCACGGCTCGGGCCTCGCCGGCGTGGCTACGCCGAGCCTCGTCGCGGGGGTTGCGGGGGGACTGCTCGCCGCCCTCTCGTATGCCGGCACGACCCTGCTCGCCCGCTGGTCCGTGCCACGCTACGGCGCCGCCCGCGTCCTGCTGCTCGAAATCGCGGGCGGAACCGTGATTCTCGGGCTGGTGCTTCCTCTGGCAGGGCATCCGCCCGTGCCCCCGCCGACGCTCGGTGGCTGGGTCTACATCGTGGCGCTCGCCCTCGCCACGGTGCTGGCGGCGAATTTCCTGTTCTTCGCCGGCGTGCGCCGCATCGACGCGGCCCCGACCGCCGTCGCGGCGACGATCGAGCCGGTCGTGGGAACCCTGCTCGCGCTGTTCCTGTTCGGCCAGCGGCTCACGAGCCTCGGCTGGCTCGGGCTCACGATGGTCGTGGGCGGCGTAGCGGGTGGATACTTGAAGGAAGCACGCGATGCACACGCGCCTTAACCGAGGACTCACATCATGCTCGCACTCGTGCTCGTCATCGCCGCCTTGCAACAGCAGCCGCGCGCACTCCCCGCTCTGCCGCCCCAGGTCTCCGACACGTCGCCGTTCCGGCGCCTCGAGCTCCCCGCTCCCAACCTGCTCCGCACCGGCGCGGGCACGCCGGGACCGAGCTACTGGCAGCAGCGCGCCGACTACACGATCCGCGCGACGCTCGACACCGGGACGCACACGATCGCGGGCCGCGAGACGATCCGCTACACGAACCACTCCCCGGACACGCTCCGCTACGTGTGGCTGCAGGTGGACCAAAACATCTACCGTGAGGACAGCCGTGGCTCCGCGATCAACCCGCCAGGGGCGCGGTTCGCGGGCGGTGGCTTCATCGGCGGATTCACGATCGAGGAGTTCCGGGCAGCGCGGCGGGTGGGCCAAGCAGTCAACCGCGTCCCGCTCGCCACGACCACAAACGGGACGATGCTCCGGGCCGAGCTCGACCGCCCCCTCGCCCCGGGTGGCACCGCGACGTTCGACGTCGCCTACCACTTCCAGATCCCGGAGCACGGCTCCGACCGGATGGGGCGCGAGCAATTCCCCGAAGGCTGGCTGTACGAGAGCGCCCAGTGGTATCCACGCATGGCCGTGTACGACGACGTCCGCGGCTGGAACACGGAGCAGTACCTCGGTCAGGGCGAGTTCTATCTCGAGTACGGCGACTTCGACTTCGAGATCACCGTGCCCCGGAGCTTCGTAGTCGTGGCCACGGGCACGCTGCTCAATCCAGTCGAAGTGCTCACGACCACCCAGCGCACCCGCCTGGCGCGGGCGCTGCGATCGGACAGCACCACGCCCATCATCGCGAAGACCGAGGTAGGGCAGCCGTTCACGCGTCCTCCCGGCAAGCGCACGACGTTGACCTGGCGCTTCAGCGCGAAGAACGTGCGCGACGTCGCCTGGGCGGCGGCGCCCAACTTCATCTGGGACGCGAGCGGGTGGGACGGCGTCCTGATCCAGTCCGTCTACCCGCCCGAGGCCAACGCCGACTGGCAGAACTCCACCGCGTACGCGCGCCACACGATCAAGCACTACTCCGAGAAGTGGTTCCGCTATCCCTATCCGACGGCGATCAACGTCGCCGGCCCTGTCGCCGGCATGGAATACCCGATGATCGTGTTCTGCGGGGACCGCTCCGGCGGCCGCGGCTTGTTCGGCGTCACGACGCACGAGCTCGGCCACCAGTGGTTCCCGATGATCGTGGGCTCGAACGAACGGCTGTACGCGTGGATGGACGAGGGGTTCAACACGTTCATCAACATCTACTCCGGCATGACGTTCTACCACGACACGCTGCAGGGCCGCGGGGACGCGCGCGACTGGGCGCGGTTCGCGACGACCGGCCTCGACCAGCCGGCGATGCTCCCCGCCGACCGCGTGGAGCCGCGGCTGCTCGGCCAGGTGGAATACACCAAGCCGGCGACGGGTCTCTACCTACTGCGCCACCACATCCTGAACGACACCACGCGCTTCGACGCCGCGTTCCGCGAGTACATCCGGCGCTGGGCGTTCCGGCATCCCACGCCCGCCGACTTCTTCCGCGCGATGGAGGATGGACTGGGAGAAGACCTGTCGTGGTTCTGGCGTGGCTGGTTCTACACGACCGACGTGGTCGATCAGGCGGTGGACTCGGTGACCGCGTTGCGGGACTCAGCGGGGGCGGCCTACGCCGCCGTCTTCCTCTCGAGCCCGGGCGCGCTCCCGATGCCGGTGGACCTGCGCCTCAGCTTCGCCGACGGCGCGAAGGCCTGGGTGCGCCTGCCGGTCGAAATCTGGCTCCTGCGGAACCGCTACGTTTACATCCGGCCGGCGCCGACGGCGGTCGTCCAGGTCGAGATCGATCCGCAGCAGTCGTTCCCTGACGTGCGGCGCGACAACAACGTTTGGGCGAAGCCGGGGGCGGGGGCGGGCACCGGGCGCTAGGGCTCCGCTGCGGGCTGGTAGAAGTTGGGCTGGCCGCGCGCCTTCAATGCGGCATGCACCACGAGCTCGAGCCCGATAAAGAACACGCCGCCCCACACGAGGCCGGGCAGGTCGTTCAGGTCGCGCCCGTAGCGGAGCCACAGCCAGCGCGCCACCACGTAGCACCACAGCCCGCCCGCGAACCAGCCCGCCACCCGCACCAGGCGACCGGCACCGGTTTCGATCTGCGGCAGCGCCAGCAGCAGCACCTCGACGTAATGCCCGATGAACGTGAAGCAGAACGCGAGCGTGAACGCGTCCACATAGTCCAACAGCAGTCCGGCGTGACGCGGCAGCACCAGGACCAACAGCAGCCCGAGCAGCAGCGCCCCGGCCGCCGTGCGCGTGAGCGTCGTCAGGAAGCGTTCGCCGCCCATCAGCGTGACCCCGCCCCCGCCCCCGCTCCAACCGCAGCCCCTGCCGGCTTCAGGTATTGGTCGAGCCAGTCGAGCACCGTCCCCCACCAGATGCGGCGGTTGCGAGGGCGTAGCACCCAGTGTCCCTCGTCGGGGAAGTATAAGAACTTCGCGGGTACCCCCATCTTACGGAGCGCGCTGAACGCCTGGTACCCCTCGGACAGGTCCACCCGATAGTCGAGCTGGGAGTGGACGATGAGCATCGGGGTCTTCCAGCTCGCGGCGAAGGCGAGCGGCGACCACTTGTCGTACAGCGGGCGGTTGCCGTACAGCGCCCCACCGAACTCCCACTCCACGAACCACAGCTCTTCGGTGCTGCCGTACATGCTGGTGGGATTGAAGACCCCGTCATGATCCACCAGCACCTTGAAACGGTTGGTGTGGCCCGCGAGCCAGTAGACCATGTAGCCGCCGTACGACGCGCCGGCCGCGCCCATGCGGGTCGAGTCCACGTACGGCAGGCGCGCCACGGCGTCGAGCCCTTTCATCAGGTCCTCGAACGGGTAGTCGCCCCAGTGCTGCGAGATCGCGTCGGTGAACTTCTGGCCGTAGCCCGTCGAGCCGTGAAAGTTCACGGCGGCGACGACGTAGCCGCGGCTCGCGAACATCTGGTAGTTCCAGCGGGCGTGCCACTCATCGTGCCACGCCCCCTGCGGGCCCCCGTGGATCAAGTAGGCGAGTGGATACTTTTTCGCGGGGTCGAACCCCGGCGGCTTCAGCAGCCAGCCGAATACCGAGTCACCGAGCGCGCCGACGAAGCCGAGCGGCTCGAGGGGACGCAGGTCCAGGCCGGCGATCCCAGCGTCGCTGTGGTGGCTGAGCGGCCGCCCGGTGACCCACACTTCCGCCGGATGGTTGCCGCTCGAGTGCAGGTGGACGAAGCTCCTCCCGTCGGGAGCGACAGCGACGCCCGTGTTGACGCCGCCCGAAAAGGCGACGGAATGACGGAAGGACGGAACGTCGATGCGGTGCACGTTCTCGGCTCCGCGCTCGTCCACCACCGCGTAGATGCACTTCGAGTCTGGGCACCAGACATAGGAGCCCACCGACAACGTCCACCCCGCTGTGACCTCGGTCGGGCTTCCCCCTTCCGTCCTTCCGTCCTTCCGTCGCAGCAGCATGAGGCGTGACCGATCCGCTTCGAACCCCGGCCGCTCGAGACCTGCCGCATTGCCCCGTCCCCCGTCCCTCGTCCCCCATCCCTCACCATGACGTAGATGTCGACATTCGTGTTGTCGGCGACCGGCTCCCCGTGGATCGCCACCGCGATCTCCCGCCCATCTGGGGAGACGCTCACGTCCCCGTCGCCTGAAGTCGCGATCGTGGGGACGTCGCGGTCCACCGGCATCAGATCGGTCGCGTGGCCTTCGGCAAGGCTCACGGAGAAGACGTGTTGCCGCCTGCCAGCGCGCCAGTCGTCCCAGTGCCGGTAGAACAGGTCGGTCCACAGCCGCGCATCTGTGGGATAGTTGCCGTTGCGGCGGTCGATCTCCTGCTCCGCGGGCCACTTGATGTCGCTCGTCACGAGCAGCCCCTTGCCGTCGGGCAGCCACACCGGGTCGGAGACGCCGTCCGGCAGGTTCGTCACCTTGCGCGCCTCACCTCCTGAGAGGGTCAGCACCCACAGCTGCGGGCCGCCACCGCCCCCCCCGCTACTCCCCTGGCGGGTGGAGACGAAGCCGAGCGTGCTCCCGTCCGGCGACCAGCGCGGCTGCCGGTCCGACCCAGGCCCCTGGGTGAGCTGGCGTGCCTCGCCGGTCGCGACGTCAGCGATCCAGATGCGCCCCGTGCCGCGGTTGTCCTGGAGCGAGTAGGTCGTGACGGTGTAGGCCACGCGCCTGCCGTCGGGCGAAAGCTGCGGATCGCCGACGCTCGGGAGGGCGATGAAATCGTCGAACGTGAGAGCGCGCTTCTGAGCAACAACGGGACGGGGGACGACGAACGGGGGAAGGGTAACGAGCCCCATCAGTACCAGCTGTCGCAACCAGCTCATGCGCTCCGCCTTTCTCTTTGCCGCCCTTGCCGCCCTTGCCGCCTCTGCCGCCTCTGCCGCCTCAGTACTCCGGATGCGTGAGAATCGCCTTGACGACCTCGTCGAACGGGCGCGACGCCGGCGTCACCGCGCCGCCCGCGTCGGTGTGCACGTTCCACGCGCACAGCTCGTTCAGGGCGGTGGCCTCTTCGTACGTCAGCGTGAGGACGTAGCCATCGCCGAGCGGACGCGCAGCGCCGAGCACGCGTTGCAGCACGTCGGGCAGATGCTTGGCGCCGCGCACCGCCTCGAGCTGTGCTCGGCTGACCGTGAGCTGCATGGCTCCCTTGCTTTGCCGCGCCGGGGGCGAAATCTTCCCCATTCGCTCGCGCCCCGCAACCGGTTGCCTGAGGAGCCATGCCCCGCACCGAGTTCATCGCCACCGCCTTCCACGTCCCCGCGCGGTGCGTCACGAACGAGGACCTGGCCAAGGTGATGGACACCTCGGACGAGTGGATCACGCAACGCAGCGGCATCCGCACCCGCTACTGGGTGAGCGACGGCGAGACCGGAGCGAGTCTCGCGCGCGAGGCCGCCTGCGGGGCGCTCGCCAAGGCCGGCCTCAAGGCGAGCGATCTCGACTGCATCGTGTACTGCACCTGCACGCCCGATCACTTCGAGCCCGGCAACGGCGTGTTCCTGCAGCGCGAGCTCGGCCTCTCGGGCATCCCGGCGATCGACGTCCGCAATCAGTGCAGCGGCTTCCTGTACGGCCTCGCCGTGGCGGACGCGTGGATCCGGGTGGGGCAGTACCGCCGCATCCTGCTCGTCGGCGCCGAAGTGCATTCTCGCGGCCTCGACAAGACCACGCGCGGGCGCGACACCGCGGTGCTGTTCGGCGACGGGGCGGGTGTCGCCATCCTGGGCGCCACGGACGCCCCGGGGCGCGGCGTGCTGTCCACTCACCTGTTCGCGGATGGGCGCCACGCCGAGAAGCTGTGGGTGGACGCGCCCGGCCTGGCCCACGATCCCTACGTCAGCGAGGAGCTGCTGCGCGAGGGCAAGCACCACGCCGTGATGGACGGGCGCGAGGTGTTCAAGTTCGCGTCGGTCCTCATGCCGCAGGCGGTCCAGCTCGCGCTCCGCACGCACGGCCTGACGGCGGCGGACGTGAAACTCCTCGTTCCCCATCAGGCGAACCTGCGGATCATCGAGATGGTGCAGAAGACGCTCGGGCTGCGCGACGATCAGGTGTACGTGAATATTCAGAAGTACGGCAACACCACCGCCGCTTCGATCCCCATCGCGCTCGACGAAGCGATTGCCGACGGTCGCGTGGGACGCGGCGACCTGTTGATCTTCACGGCGTTCGGCTCAGGGTTCACCTGGGGGAGCGCGGCCATTCGCTGGTGAGCCCAAGCCCATGCTGAAGATCGACCTGACGGGGAAGCGTGCGTTCGTCGCGGGCGTCGCGGACGACGGCGGCTTCGGCTTCGCGATCGCCAAGGCGCTGGCCGAAGCCGGCGCGTCGATCTGCGTCGGCACCTGGCCTCCCGCCCTCGGCATCTTCACCAAGCTGCTCGAGCGCGGCAAGATCGCGGGTTCGTTGCAGCTGTCGGACGGCAGCGGCAAGCTCGAGTTCGAGCGCATCTACCCGCTCGACGCGGCGTTCGACGCGCTTGCGGACGCGCCGGCGGAGGTGCGGGAAAACAAGCGCTACCGCGAGGTGGGCGATTTCAGCGTACAGGGGGCGGCGGCGCGCTTGCAGCAGGATTTCGGCCCCCGGGGGCTCGACATTGTCATCCACAGCCTTGCCAACGCCCCCGAGGTGAAGAAACCGCTGCTCGACACGAGCCGCCGCGGGTACCTCGATGCGGTCAGCGTCAGTGCCTACAGCAACATCTCGCTCGTACGCCACCTCGGGCCGCTGATGCGTCCTGACGGCTCTTTCCTCTCGCTCACCTACATGGCGGGCGAGCGGGTGATTCCCGGCTATGGCGGGGGGATGTCGTCCGCGAAAGCGGCCCTCGAGGCCGACACCCGCACGCTCGCCTACGAGGCGGGCCGCCGCTTCGGGGTGCGCGTGAACGCCATCTCGGCAGGGCCGTGGGCGTCGCGCGCGGCGAGCGCCATCGGGTTCATCGAGCAGATGATCGCCTACACCAGCGCCAATTCCCCGCTACCGCGGCCGATCCGTGCGGAGGACGTGGGCCACACGGCAGCGTTCCTCGCGAGCCCCTTCGCCCGCGCGATCACCGGCTCGATCGTCTACGTGGACGCGGGCTACCACGTCATGGGGATGGCGGTGGCAGCGGCGCCGCCACCGGCTACATAGCTGACCGCTGTCGTTCACGCGTGAAACCAGACGTCCCCGAGCCGCGTAGACGTCCGGACAAGGAGGTCGCATGATCGGACTGTTGCTCGCCGCTGCGGCCCTGGGGAGCGGGTTCTTGGGGGCCCGCAGCTTCGTGCGGCGCCGGCTGCGCTTCGTGGATGCCATCCGCCGACCCGCGGCACCGCTCGTCGCCGGGGTGGCAGCCACCGCGCTCGCGCTCCCCGTCGCCGCCCTACCGCTCGTCACGGTGGCGACCGCCATCGCGTTCGGCGCCGGCGTGGCCGGCGGCGTCGCGAGTGGGCGCCGGGAGCCCGAGACCCGCTAGACGACCTTGAGGCCGGCGAGGGGCGTGGACACCTCGGGCCGGCCCGCGACGACGCGGAGGGCCCGGACCACGTCCTGCGCGAAAGTTTTTCCCGCCCCCTTCTCGATCTCCTCCAGCGCCCGCCACTTCGGGAACGCTTCGCGCACCGGCGTCGACATCTGGAGTGTCTCGAACGAGTCCGCTACCGCCAGGACCTTCACGGTCACCGGGATCGAGAGCGCATCGATGTCCCAGTCCTCGCCCACGATCTCGTAATAGTGCGCGTATTCGGCGATGATCGCCGCCGCCCCGTGCATCGCGCGCGCGACGGGAACGGCCGCGTCGCTCTCGGAGCGGGACAGGAGCCGCAGCAGCCGCTGGTCGCGCGTCCCCACTTCATGCAGCAGCGCCCCGACCCGCAGGTTCTCGCGTTCCTCCTCCGGCAGCTTCAGCTCGAGCGCGATCGCCTCCGCTAGCTGCGCGACGCGGTTGCTGTGCCCCTGCAGGTGCTTCTCGGACGACTCGATGTGAAACGCCAGGAGCTCGAGCGTCGCCATGTAAGCGTTCTTCACCTCGGCGAGCCTCGCCTCGCGCTGCTCGGCGAGCCGACCAACGACGTAGCCGGTGAGGATCAGGAACCCCGCCCATGGAACGAGGCCGAGCAGGGCGCCCGCGTACAGACCAGGGAGCATGTCCAGCCCCTGGACCGCCTGGTAGAAGAACACCAGGCTCGCTACGAACACCCCCGAGACCACGGCGAACCGCCGCCCGCCGTAGAACCCGGCGAGAATGACCGGCAGGTAGTAAAAGCTCAGGAAGGCGAACTTCTGCTCGACGAGCGTGTGGATGACCACCATCGCGCCCACGAGCAGCAGCACGAAGATCCGCTCGAAGTAGCGATACAGAAAGAGTTTGGCCCGCTCCACCAGCGTGGGATGGACCACGAAAGACCTCGCTCGTTTTCGGGGGGGCGCGGCCCCATAGTGGCGACCGAGGGGAGCCTGCGCAATAGCGGCGCCCAAGACCGCACGGCGTGATGCGCGGTACTTGCCGGTGGGGACTGAGGTTACGCCTCGCACCGTCAGGAACCGTCTGACTCAGGTGCGCAGCGCGCCGCGCACGTTCGCGGCGTGGAACTCGACGAGCTCAGCGCGCGCGACGCCCGCCCGGATATAGGGGTCCTGCGCGAGGATCGCTTCCAGCGTCGCGCGGTCCGGGACGAGAGCGACGATCACGCCGCCGATTGGCGGATCGCGCCGGGCCCAGGCGTAAAACACGCCCTCGCGGGCGTAGCGCTCCAGGTACTCGAGGTGCTTCGCACGCACGGCGTCCACGGCCGCGAGCGGCTGGGTGTAGTGGTTCAGGACGACGTAGAGCATGGCCTCCTCGTAGCCGCTGCACGAGCGGACGGGCAGCGGGGGATAGCGCACGAAGCGGGGGTCAGTTTCGGCGCGGGCGCAGCGAAAGAACGTCGAGCCGCGCCGACTCGTGAGAGCTCGCTTCCAGCGGCAGGTGAAGCACAGTCCCACGGCCTCGGGATCCGGCGCGGCGTTGTGCGGCGGCATAGCCCCCAAACCCCATTATAGCCAGCGACATCCCCCCTGCGGCTATGGCATTCCCGGAGCCGGATTCCCCATGTTGTACTATGTCCGCCGACCCGACCCCAGCGGAGCTGCCACCGGGGCTGCTCGAGGAGTACCTCCAGAGCGCCCGCGGGCAGTTGCAGCTGCTCGCCCAGCTGG
The DNA here is from genome assembly GCA_003221005.1 of Gemmatimonadota bacterium. Taxonomy (GTDB): domain Bacteria; phylum Gemmatimonadota; class Gemmatimonadetes; order Gemmatimonadales; family GWC2-71-9; genus AG25. The sequence continues at coordinate 49,360 of QHTZ01000099.1, read as the reverse complement.
CCGACCGGCTCGCCGCCCGGAACGACGACGTCGAGGCCCTGGAGGCGCTGCGCCGTGAGGTGCACAAGATCCACGGGTCCGCCGGCTCGTACGGGTTCTGGTCCGCTTCGCGGCTGGCGGCCGGGATGGAGGAGACCGCGAAAGATTGGGCGGCGCGGCCTGGCGACACCGAGGCAGACCGGGGTTCGCTGGCGCGCTGGTTCGTACTTCGCCTGGCTGGGGCCCTGGGACTGGAAGCGCCGATATCGACCCCGGCCGCGCCGCAGCCTGGACCGGCATCCATGCCGGCGGACCGGCCCAGGGCGGGGCCGGAGACGCCTGAGGTGATCCTCGTCGAGGACGACCCGGCGCTCGCCGAGCTGCTGAGCTACGGACTGCAATCCCGCGGCTACCGCTTCCGCCTGTTCCGCAACGGCCGCGAGGCACTGGACGCGCTGCTCGCCCTCGACTCCGGGGAGGCGCACCCGCTGCTGCTGCTCGACGTCGACCTCCCGGCGCTGGACGGCTACTCCATCTTCGATACGCTGCAGCGCGAGCGCCCGGGGACGTTCCGGGTGGTGTTCACCACGGTGCACGGGAACGAAGCCGAGCAGCTGCGGGGCCTCGAGGCGGGCGCGCTCGACTATCTCGTCAAGCCGATCAGTTTGCGGGTAGCGCTCGAGAAGATCCGCCGCTGGGTCGGGAGGTGACGAGCCGCCAGTTCCTCGCGATCGTCGGGCTCGTGCAGGGCGTGCTGCTGGCCTCCCTGATCGTGTTGATCGTCCTCAACCGCTGGTTTCGGCTGCGGCGTCGCGCCCGGGTCCACCCGCGCCGCTTGGCGGTCGACGCGGTGATGCAGCGCTGGGCGCTGGGCCAGGCGGACGTGGGTATGGTCCTGCTGCGGCTCGCCCGGCTGCCGGCCCCGCTGGCCGTGGACGCGCTCGTGAGCTGGTCGGCGCGGGTGCCGGGGGACCGGTGGCAGCGGCTCGCCGCCACGCTCGCGCATCAATGGTGGGCCCGGCTGGTACGCGCCAACAGCGGCTCGGCGCGGTGGTGGAAGCGCCTCGAGACGGCGCGCTTCCTGTCCATCGCGGCGGTGCCGGCCGACACCGCCCGCGTCCTCAAGCTGCTGCGTGATCCCCACCCCGCCGTGCACATCGCGGCCGTAGCCACCCTGGAGCGGCTCGAGAGCGCCGCGCTCGCCACCGCGGCGCTCGAGCGGCTGCCCAAGCTCGCCCCAACGGTCGGGGCGTATTACGCGGGCATGTTGCGGCGCTCCCGACCGGTCGTCGTGCAGCTGCTCCTCAAGATGCTGCGCCGGACCGATGACCCCGCCCTGGCGCGCCTGGCGGAATTCGCGGCCCGGCTCCAAGAGCCCGCGCTGCGCGAGCGCCTCACGGCGCTCGCTGATCATCGCGACCCGGAGGTCCGTACCCAGGCGGTGCGGGGGCTCGGGAGCTATCCCCACGCGGAATCGATCGCGACGCTGACGCGGGCCGCCGCCGCCGCCGAGTGGTCGGTGCGCGCCCAGGCGGTGCGCTCGCTCGGCATGCTCGGGGACCCGCAGACGCTACCCCTGGTGCAGGCTGCGCTGCGCGATCCCGAGTGGTGGGTGCGGCTGCGCGCGGGCCTGGCGCTGACGCGCTTCGGCCCGCCCGGTCGCAACGCGCTGCTCGAGGCGGACGTGGGCCCGGACCAGAACGCCCGCGACATGGCTCACCTCATGCTCGGGCTCTCAACGCAGGCGCTCGCCGAGTTCGCGGCATGACCGAGCTGGTTCAGACGACCGACCTCGTGATCCTGGTCTACTTCCTGGCCCTGAACTCGTTCTACGCCCTGCTGCTCGTGCTGTCGGTCCCCGAGATCTGGGAGCAGACGCGGCTCGCCGAAGACGACGACTTCCAGCGCCTGATGCAGAGCGACGCGCTGCCCCCGATCACGATCCTCGTCCCCGCCCACAACGAGCAGGCGACGATCGAGGCTAGTGTGACCGCGATCCTCACGCTCGAGTACCGCAACTACGAAGTGGTGGTCGTGAACGACGGCTCGCAGGACGGCACGCTCGAGGCGCTGCGGCACGCCTTCGACCTGTACGAGGTCCCGCGCACCTACCCCGAGACGCTCCCCACGCGGACGCTGCGCGCGCTGTACCGCTCCCGGACGCGGACCCGTCTCCTCGTGATCGACAAGGAAAACGGCGGCAAGGCGGACTCGCTCAACACTGCCATCAACGCCAGCCGCTTCCCCCTCGTCATCGCCGTGGACGCCGATACCCTGATCGAGCCCGACGCGCTGCTGCGGCTCACGCGCCCTTTCCTGCTGGGGCGTGAGATCGCGGCGGTGGGCGGGACGGTGCGCGTCGCGAACGGCTGCGTCGTCGAGCATGGCCGCGTGACGGACGCGCGCGTCCCTCGGCACTTCCTCCCCGGCGTCCAGGTCGTCGAATACCTGCGGGCGTTCCTGTTCGGCCGGCTCGGCTGGAACCGCCTCGGCGGCAATCTCATCATCTCCGGGGCGTTCGGGCTGTTCCGCAAGGACCACCTGCTCGCGGTCGGAGGCTACCACAGCAGCAGTATCGTGGAAGACCTCGACCTCGTCGTGCGCCTGCACCGCTACTTGCGACTCCGCAAGATCCCCTACGAGATCTCCTTCATCCCCGACCCGGTGGCCTGGACCGAGGTACCGGAATCGGCGCGCGTCCTCGCCCGCCAGCGCGAGCGCTGGCATCGCGGCCTTATCGCCGCGATGTGGGAATACAAGGGCATGCTGCTGAACCCGCGGTACGGCCGCGTGGGACTCGTGGCCGTGCCGTTCTACACGTTCGGCGAGATGCTCGCGCCCCTCGTCGAGGTCCTGGGGTACGTGATCACCGTCGCGGGGGCAGCGGCCGGCGTAGTGAGCACCTCGTTCGCCCTGCTGTTCATGCTCGTCGCCTGGGGTTACGGGATGCTGCTGTCGCTCTGGGCCGTGGTGCTCGAGGAGGTCAGCTTCCGCCGCTACCGCCGCCTCGGCGACCTTGCGCGCCTCGTGCTGTTCGCGATGCTCGAGAACTTCGGGTACCGCCAGCGCACGGTGTGGTGGCGGCTACGGGCATTCTTCACGGTATGGAGGCAGCGGGCGGTGTGGGGCGAGATGACGAGAAAGGGGTTTGAGGCGACAGGAAAACAGGTGGCAGGATAGGCAAAAGCGAGACGGGGAGAACTATCGACTACCAGCTAGACCCTGCCCAGCCACCCTCTCTGCCTCGCTCATCACTCGCAGTAGGTTCAGCCCCGCCAGCTTGCGAATATCCTGTGCCGTCCAGCCACGGCGCAGCAGCTCCGCAATCAGATCTGGGAATTTCGACACGTCCTCCAGGCCGTCGGGCGTCGTGGTGATGCCGTCGAAGTCCGAGCCCACGCCCACGTGGTCCACGCCGGCCACCTTGCGGACGTAATCGATATGGTCCGCAACCTGAGCGAGGGTAGCGTGCGGTGCCGCCGCCGCCCAACGGCGGGTCGAGTCCGCGATCGCGGCGCTGTCGAGCCCCGCCGCGCGGAATGCGCGCACCCGCGCCTGCCCGCTCTCCTCATGCTGGCGCAGCGCCTCCGACACAAACGCGGGATAGAAGTTCACCATGACGATGCCGCCGTTTGCCTTGACCCGCAGCAAGATCGAGTCGGGCACATTGCGCACGTGGTTGGACAGCGCCCGGGCGGAAGAGTGCGAGAAGATGACGGGGGCGCGCGACACGCGCAGCGCCGCGCTCATGGTGCCGTCCGACACGTGCGCCAGATCCACCAGCATGCCGAGGCGGTTCATCTCACGCACCACGTCCTCGCCGAACGGCGTCAGGCCGCCGTGTTTGGCGCTGTCAGTCGCGGCGTCCGCCCAATCAATCGTCTCCCAGTGTGTCAGGGTCATGTAGCGTACGCCGAGCGCGTAGAACATCCGCAGCGCTCCAAGCGAGTTCTCGATCGCGTGACCGCCCTCGATCCCGATGAGGCATGAGATGCGTCCCCGGGCGAAGTTTGCCTGAACCTGGGCGGCGGTCAGCGCGATTGCGAACGTCTGAGGGTACTTGCGACACAGCCGATGGATGAGGTCGATCTGCTCGAGCGCGTAAACGCCGGGGTGCTCGCCGCCATGGAGCGTCGTCACCGGAACGTACGCCGCCCAGAACTGGGCCCCCACTGCGCCGGCCCTGAGCCGGGGGATGTCGGTCATCAGCTTGGGCTGCGGTACCGCGAAGTTCACCGAGTCGAGCCCGCCGTGCTCGCGGATCGCGTCGGGAATGTCGTTGTGGCCGTCGATGAGGGGGACTGTGCGGAGGATGCGCACCGCGCTGTCGCGGTAGGCGGGCGCTTGGGCGGTCAGGTGGCGAGCTGGACCGACCCAGAGACCCAGTGTCAGCAGCGGCGCGGCGATCGCTCGAGGGACCATGGATGCCGCGAATGATACCGCTGCACTGCCGGGGCGCCAAGGCTGTTAGGTTTCGCGTATGGCCAAGGTCAAGATCGCGCTCGACCTTAACGGCGAGCCGGCCGAGGTCGCGTTTGCCCCCCACAAGACGCTGCTCGAAGTGCTGCGCGAGGACCTCGGCCTCACCGGAACGAAGCACGGTTGCGAGCTGGGCGAATGCGGCACCTGCACCGTGCTGCTGGACGACCGGCCCGTGCTGTCCTGCCTCGTGCTCGGCCAGGCGTGCGCTGGGCGCCGAGTGCAAACCGTCGAGGGGATGGCCGCGCGCGGGCAGTTGCACCCGTTGCAGGACACGTTCGCCGAGCTGGGCGCGGCGCAGTGCGGCTACTGCACCCCGGCGTTCCTGCTCACCGCCCTTGCGCTGCTGCGCGACAAGATCTACGAAGCGGTGGAAATGGCTGCGGCCCGCCTGCGTGGTGAAGATTCGACACCGGCCCCGGAGAGCCTCTATGGCCGCCGGTAAGAGAAAAGCGACGGAACGACGGAAGGACGGAAAGGGGATACAGGACACTAGCATGGGTCCCCCTGCCGTCCCGTCCTTCCGTCGCATTGGGAAGGCGTTCCGCAAGGTCGACGCCACCGCGAAAGTCACCGGCGTCACCAAGTTCGCCGATGACCTGTTCCTGCCCCGCATGCTGTTCGCCAAGGTGCTGCGCTCCACCCAGCCGCACGCCCGTATCCGGCGCATTGACGTCTCGCGTGCCCTCGCGCTCGACGGCGTGCATGCGGTGCTCACCGGGCGAGACCTCCCGATCCCCTTCGGCATCCTGCCCGTGAGCCAGGACGAGCACGCCCTGGCGCTCGACAAGGTGCGATTCGTCGGAGACCCGGTTGCCGCCGTCGCCGCCAGGAGCGAGGAGATCGCTACCGCGGCGCTCGACCTGATCGTGGTCGAGTACGAGCCGCTCGCGGCCATCGCGTCGGCGGAGGACGCAGTCGAGACCCCGGACCCGCGCATCCACGACTACGGACACGGGGGCAATCTCCACAAGGTCGTCTCCCTCGAATTCGGCGACGTGGAGCGCGGCTTCGCCGAGGCGGATCTGGTGCGTGAGGACCTGCTTTTCTTCGAGGGGAGCACGCACCTCCCCATGGAGCAGCACGCGGCCGTGGCGGACTGGTCGCCGGACCGCAAGCTGACGCTCTGGAGCTCGACGCAGACACCACACTACGTGCACCGCGCCCTGGCCCAGGTGCTCGAGCTCCCGCCCGCCCGCATCCGCGTGATCGCGACGCCCAACGGCGGCGCGTTCGGGGGCAAGAGCGACCCCTTCAGCCACGAGATCGTGGTGGCGAAGCTCGCCATGGTGACCGGCCGGCCGGTGAAGATCACCCTGACGCGGGAGGAGGTGTTCTACTGCCACCGCGGGCGCCACCCGACGCTCATGTGGGTGAAGACGGGTGTGAAGCGCGATGGCGCCATCACGGCGATGCATTTCCGGTCGCTGCTCGACGGCGGAGCGTATGGGTCCTACGGCGTCGCGAGCACGTACTACACGGGGGCGCTCCAGACAGTCACGTATCACATTCCCCGGTACAAGTTCCAGGGCGCACGCGCCTTCACCAACAAGCCGCCGTGCGGCCCCAAGCGCGGCCACGGCACGCCGCAACCCCGCTTCGCCCTCGAGGTCCACCTCGACAAGATCGCAGAGCAGCTCGGCCTCGATCCCGCCGAGCTGCGGCTCCGCCACCTCGTCCCCCCCGACAGCGTCACGGCGAACTACCTGCGCGTCGGCTCGATCGGCCTGGGCGACTGTATCCGCAAGGTGGTGGACGGGTCGGGATGGAAGGACCACTTCCGCAAGCTGCCGTTCGGCCAGGGCGTCGGGCTCGCCTGCTCGAGCTACCTCACGGGCGCCGGGCTGCCCGTGTACTGGAACGACATGCCGCACTCGGGCGTGCAGCTCAAGTGCGACCGCGGCGGGGGCGTGACGGTGTTCTGCGGCTCCACCGAAATCGGCCAGGGCTCGGACTCCGTCCTCGCCATCATCGTCGCGGAAGTCCTGGGGCTCGACCCCTTCGACGTCGCCGTCGTAGCCGCCGACACCGATCTCACGCCGGTGGACCTGGGGAGCTATTCGAGCCGGGTCACGCTGATGACCGGAAACGCGGCTATTCAGGCCGCCGAACGGGCACGTGACATCCTCGCCCGCTATGCCGGGGAGCGCCTCGGTGTGAGCGCCGTGCGGGTGCGGTTCGCCGACGGGAGGGTCTGCGACGCGGCAGACCCGACCCGCGCCATCAGCTTCGCCGAGGCGGTCCAGCTCGCCGAAGCGGCACAGGGAACGGTAGGCACCATGGGGTCGTACACGCCGCCGCGCAGCCCCGCGTCGGGGCGCTACCGCGGGGCGGGAGTGGGACCGTCGCCCGCGTATTCGTACAGCGCGGCCGTAGCTGAGGTGGTAGTCGAGCCCGACACCGGGATCGTGCGGGTGCCGCGGATCTGGATCGCCCACGATGTCGGGCGCTGCATCAACGCGGCGGCGGTCATCGGCCAGATCGAAGGCAGCGTCTACATGGGACTCGGCGAAGCGCTCATGGAGGAAATGCCGTATCGGGCCAATCGCCACGTGGTGCACAAGATCCCCAGCCTGCTCGAGTACAAGAGCCCGACCACGCTCGAGATGTGTGACGTCGTCACCTACATCGTGGAGCACCCGGACCCGAATGGGCCGTTCGGCGCGAAAGAGGCCGGACAGGGACCGCTCCTCCCCGTCATGCCGGCGGTAGCGAACGCCGTGTACGACGCCGTGGGGGTCCGCGTGGACGAAGTCCCGATCACCCCCGAGAAGGTGCTCAAGGCGCTCAAGCGCAAAGCCAAGGGAGAGCCGCCCCGCTACGGCCCCACCAGCTTCCCCGCCATCCCTTGGCCTGAGCCGACGTACGTGCCGCCGCCCTGGGAAGACGTAGACACCATAGCGACAGCATCGAGACATCGCTAGTGCTACGCCTTCCCAGCTTCACCTATCGCCAGCCTCGCAGCGTGCGCGAGGCCGTCGCCGCCAAGACCGACGCGGGGGCGGACGGGATGTACGTCGCCGGCGGGACCGACCTCTACCCCAACATGAAGCGGCGACATCAAGAGCCGCGCACCGTCATCTCTTTGATGGGAATCCGGGAGCTCACGGGATGCGAGATGCGGGATGCGGGATGCGTGGTCGGCGCAAACACGAGTTTGACCGACCTGGCCGCCCATCCGGCAATCCGCCGGAAGTATTCCGCAGTCGCGCACGCGGCCGAGCTGGTGAGCACTCCGCTGCTCCGCAACATGGGGACGCTGGGCGGCAACCTGTGCCTCGACACCCGCTGCAACTACTACAACCAGACCTACGAGTGGCGGAAGGCGATCGACTTCTGCATGAAGAAGGACGGGGCGATCTGCTGGGTGGCGCCGTCCAGCCCCCGCTGCTGGGCGGTGAGCTCGTCCGACGTCGCGCCCGTCGCGGTCGCGATCGGCGCGGAATTCCTGCTGGTCGGCCCCGGAGGCGAGCGCATGGTCCCCGCCGCGCGTCTCTATCAGAACGACGGCATCAACTATCTGGCCAAGCACCCCGACGAAATCCTGGTCGAGGTTCGCCTCCCGCCGCCGGACGGGTGGGACGCGGTATACCGCAAGCTCCGCCGCCGCGGGTCCTTTGACTTCCCGGTCCTCGGGGTCGCGGCGTGGGTTCGCTGGGATGACGCCGTGGTTGCCGACGCGCGGATCGTGCTGGGCGGGGTGGCAAGCCAACCCCTGGAGGTGCCCGAAGCGGGCGCCGCGCTGCGAGGGGAGCACCTCTCGGACGAGCGCATCGCGGCGGCCGCCGAGTCGGCCTACCGCCCGGCGAAGCCGCTCGACAACACCGACTTCGACCTGTCGTGGCGGAAGCAGATGACGCGCGTGTACGTGAAAGGCGCGCTCGACGAGCTGCGCAACAGACGCGGTCGCTAGACCTTCGGTCTCCGGCCTCCGCCCCGGCCCCCACTCATTACCCGCAGCAACAGGCGCGGTCCGAGCAGGCTCGCCGGGGGACGCAGCATGGTGAGGACCTGGAGAAACGAGCGGTACACGTATGCGTCGTAGACCGCCGCCTCGTAGATCCTCCCCGTGTACCAGTTCATCACGCCGCTGCCGCGCGGCCTGGTGCCCGCGACGCCCGGGTGACGGAAATCCTCAGTGACCGTCATCAGCCAGGCTTCGGCCACCGCCTTGGCCGCGCGCCCGAAGAAATTCCGCGACAGCTCGCTCAGGTCGCCATCGCCACGCTCCCGCAAACAGTCATCGAGCGTCTGCGCTTCGAGCGCGCTGACCGTCATGCCTTGCCCGTAGACGGGGTTGAAGCTGCACATGGCGTCGCCCACGATCAGATAGCCTAGGGGAAACCGGGCCAGGCGCTCGTAGTGCCGCCAGCGGTTCGCCGGGAAGTGATGGACGACAAAGTCGGTCAGCGGCTCGAGGCGCGGCAGGACAGCGGCGATGTCGGGCGCGGGAAGGCCTCGGGCGAACTGCAGAAACCCCGCCTCGTGCGCCGGAGCGCACTCTCCCAGCCAGCCGCCGAGCGTGGCGATCCAGCGTTGCCCTTCCATGGGGAAGAGCGCCCCGAAGCGCTTCTCGTGCGGTGGCTTGGGGAGGGCGTAGGCGGCCTTGGCGCCCGGTAGATCGGCAGGCGTGCGCCGGTACACGCGGCTGGTGTACGAGAGGTCCACGGTCACGGTCGTTTCGGGCGGTCGGGGATACCCCAGCCCTTCCAGCCATGCCGCCGACTGCGACCCCCGTCCGGTAGCGTCCACGACGAGGTCGGCCTCCAGTGTCTCCTGCCCCCGTCCTGGGGACCGCTGGACGGTCACGCCGCTCACACGCGTGTGATCGCCATTGGTGATGAGTCCTCCGACGTCGCACTGGTCGAGCGCCGCGACGTTCTTGCGGGAAAGCACCCGCTGGCGCACGTGCCACTCCAGAAACGGGCGGCTCAGAAAAACCAGACATGCCTCGGTGGCGCACTGGACCTTGTAGTCGCCGTACTGGTAGATGCGCATGTCGGCGCCGATGTCCACGACAGGAGCCCCGCCGTCCGTGAGCGCCGGCGCCAGATCCGGGAAGAAGCGCGCCAGGGCAGCTTCGCCCCGCTTGAGCAGGATGTGAAAGTGTCGCCCCTGGGGCACGCCCTTGCGATGCTCAGGGCCCTCGGGGAAGCGGTCCCGCTCGATCACAGTGACGTGGTCGAAGTGGTCGCTCAAGACACGGGCGGCCAGCAATCCGGCCATGCTGCCGCCCATCACGATCGCCTGCCGCCTGCCGCGCTCCATCTGCGTCTCCGTCAGTTTGCCAGCCCCTCGATCTCCTCCGCCGCCTTGGCGAGCAGCTCGGCGACGCGTTTCCGCGCCGCTTCATCGACCTTCCAGCCGGCGCGGTATACGGCCTTGACCACCCGCCCGAGGGCACGGTTGACGTCGACCATCCCCCCGCCAGCCACCCGATCCACCGCCTCGCGCACCCGCTCGAAGATGTCGTCTACGACGTCGCGGTGCTCCTGGAGAAACTGTCGCCCCGCGTCGGTCACCTCGTAAACCTTCTTGCCATCCACGTCTCGCGCTGTGACCAGGCCCTCGTCCTCGAGCCACTGCAGGGTGGGGTAGACGGTCCCGGGAGAGGGGCTGTAACAGCCGTGCATCCGCTCCTCCAGCTCCTTCATGACCTCATAGCCATGTCGGGGCTTGTCTTGGAGCAGCTTGAGGATCACGTACTTCATATCCCCGGACTCAAACCATTGCCGGCGGCGCCGCCGCCCCGACCAGGCCCAGGCTCGCGGGCCAAACCCGAAGCCGAAGGCGTCCCATCCGAGTCCGCGTGTCATGATTGCACCTGTGGTAAGATGTTACGTCAAGTTACTGCGTGTAGATATATCGTGTCAATGGGCGAGGGTCAGCCCAAACTGGTGCAACTGGAGGGCTTCCTAGGGTCCACCTGATGTGTCCCAAGTCACCACGCTATCTCAATTTGCGTCACTCCATGCCGGGTGTAGATTAGTGCGCTTGCTAGGTCCCCTGTTTCCGACCGCTCGCGCCCTGTAAGGAGCTCGCATGACTGTGCAGGTCACTCCCCACCCGCCTTGGGTCGCCGATCTGGATGCGGCGTTGGAGCCGCATCGTGAGGCGATCCTCGACACGAAGGTGGTGGTAGAGGCGTCGGAGAACCACCTAGCCGACGGCAAGGTTCAGAACTTCCTGGTTGCCTTCTACCCCATCATCCGGGACTTTCCGCAATGGCTCCAGATGCTGCTGGATCGCTCTCCGGCCGAGGGGCAAGCGTTTTTCAGGGATAATATCAGGGTGGAGAAGCGCCACGACGCCATGTGGCGGGCGATGGGCGACGGGTTCAACGTGCCGCGGGAGCGGTTCAAGATCCCGGAGCCGATGATTCCGGAAACGCGGGTGTTCCACGACTATCTCACGGCCATGAGCCGTACGGCGGCATTCGCCGCGGCGGTCGGCGCCGTGAACTATGCGGTAGAGGGAGTGGCGCAGAAGATCTCGGAAAAGGCGCTGCGGGGCCTGGGCAACAACGAGAAGATCGGTCCGCGCGGCCGCTGGTGGCTCGAGGAGCATGCCAAGTACGACGACGAGCACCCGCTGCATGCTCTCGAAATCATTAAGCGCTGCGTGGCGAAGGGCGAGGAGGCCGAGGAGGTAAGCACCGCCTCGGTGAAAAGCCTCAAGCTGATGCGGGAGGCCATGACGGCATCGTATGAGACATGAGTAGGCGGCAACGCACATCGCCGTCGCGGGAGCTGCGGGAATCGGCCGCGACCGCGAAGCGGGCAGCGTTCGATCCGCTCGCCATCGCTCGCGAGATCGTCGCGGCGCTGGCGGACGCGGTCGTGGTCACGGGCACCGACCGCCGCATCCTCACGGTCAACCGCGCCGCCGCCGAGCTGTTCGGGCGGCCGCTCGAAGACCTGCCGGGCACGGCGGTCAACGAGCTCGTCATCGCGGAGGAGCGGCCGCACGTCGAGGAGCGGGAGCAGCGCGCGCGGGGGGGCGAGGAACAGCGCTACGAGACAAAGATCATACGGCTGGACGGGGTCGAACGCGACGTGGCGGTCTCGACGACGCCGCTCGAGCTGGACGGCGAGTTGGTCGGGACCGTCGCGATGCTGCGAGACATCACCGACCAAAAGCGGGCCCATGACACGCTCGCCCGCTCCGAGGCGCGCTACCGCAACCTCGTCGAGTCGGCGTCCGACGCGATCGTGACGTTCGACGCGAGCGGCCGGTTCACCACGGTCAATCACGCCGGCGAGCTGCTCTCGGGGTACCGGCGCGAGGAGCTGATCGGGCAGTGGTTCGCCCCGATGCTCCCCGACGACGAGCTTCCCAAGGTACTGGGCCACTTCCAGAAGGCGTTGGCGGGGGAGACGGGGCAGTACGAGACGACGTTTTACCGCAAGGACCGGGAGATCCGCACCATCTCCGTGACGTACTCGACGCCGCAGCGCGACGAGGAGGTGCTCTGCCTCATTCGTGACGTGACCGATCAGAAGATGTTGCAGGAGCAGCTGATCCAGTCGGAGAAGATGTCCGCGATCGGGCAGCTCGTCTCGGGCGTGGCGCACGAGTTGAACAACCCGCTGGCGGGTATCTCCGCCTTCGCCCAGCTGTTGCTCACGGAAAAGCGCTTCCCCCCCGACCAGCGCACCGCCGCCGAGATGATCTACGCCGAGGCACGCCGGGCGTCGCGCATCGTGCAGAACCTTCTCACCTTCGCGCGCCAGCACAAGCCCGAGCGAACCTCCACGTCCCTCAATCAGGTGCTGGACGACGCGCTCGAGCTCCGGGGATACGAGCTGCGGGTCCGGGGCATCGAAGTCGTGCGGGACTACGACGAAGACCTTCCCGAGACGATGGCCGACGCGCACCAGCTGCAGCAGGTGTTCCTAAACCTGATCACCAACGCGGAACAGGCGATGGAGAAGCGCCAGGGGAACACCCAGCGCCTGCTCGTCAGCACGCGCCGCGCCGGCAACGTCATCCGGATCGAGGTGGAGGACAGCGGCCCCGGGATCCCCCCGAACCTGCTCGAGCGGATCTTCAATCCGTTCTTCACCACCAAGCCCACGGGGTCAGGCACCGGCCTCGGGCTCTCGATCTCGCTCGGCATCGTGCGCGAGCACGAGGGAAAGATCTGGGCCGAAAACGCCCCCACGGGCGGCGCCCACTTCACGATCGAGCTGCCGCTCGTCGCGTCACAGGAGAGCGAGCAGTTCGCCGGAACGCCGACCAGCGCGGCCGCTGGCGAGCGGCTCCGCATTCTCGTGGTGGACGACGAGGCCTCCGTCCGCGTCGCCCTGCAGCGCTACTTCGCCTCGCGCGGGCACGAGATCGAGACCACGGCGAGCGGCCGAGACGCGTTGGCGCGGCTGCGCGAGGGTACCTTCGACGCGGTGGTCGTGGATATGCGGATGCCCGACCTCTCCGGAGAGCAGCTGTACGAGGAGCTGCGGGTGAAGGACCCGGCCCATGCCGAGCGGGTGATCTTCACGACCGGCCAGCTGGTGGACGAGCAGGTGCGCAACTTCCTCGCCTCCACCGGCCGGCCCTACATCCCCAAGCCGTTCGAGTTCACCGCCTTCGACCAGGCACTCCCGCACGCCCGCCGCAGCAAGTGAGCGCGGCGGCGCGACGCACAGCGGGCCACGCTGAGCTGCGTGGCCCGTTAGCTAGTTAGGGTCGTCCTCGTCCGAGTCGCGGTGCACCCGCATGTACGGGCGTCCGCGCTCGCCGCGACTCGGCACGTGCCAGGTGATGCTGGTCCGCTTCTGCTTCCGCATGACCTCGATCGTGACCGTCTCGCCGGTGTCGTAAGAGCGCAGGATGCGCATCGCGTGGGAAGCGGACGTGGGCTTGCGCGCGCCGATCGCCTGGATCACGTCCCCGCTCTTGAGCGGCAGGCTCGAGTCGGCGGGCGCCTTGACGACCAAGACCCCTTCCTTGGTCCCGAAGTACTCGCCCAGGTCCGGGTTGAGGCTGACCAGCTCCATGTCGCACCAGGCGTCCCCAAAGCAGAATGAGAACTCGCCCTCGTGTGGGAGCATGTCCATCACGTGAGGCGCCCGTAGCTCGACGCGGTCCATATCCATCATGCGGCCCATGCCGCCCACCTCCGCTGCGACGAGCGTCGTCTTCTTGACGTCGGTCCCGCCCCCCCGGCGATACTCGATCTGCACCGTGTCGCCGGGAGCGAGCGCACGCGCCAGCTGCACGAGCTTCTGGCCGGGACCTGACTCGTCATCATCGCCCCGCGGGCCGGCGAGCCCGGTACCGTTGAATCGCGTGATGACGTCGCCTGCCTTGAGCCCCGCCTTGGCCGCGGGGCCACCCGGCGTCACCGCCTCGAGTCGCGCCCCGACGCTGTCCATCGCGGGGTTGGCATCCGTGTTCACGAGCACCCCCAGCCGGCCGTGGTGGTCGTCCATCGAGAACGCCCACGCGCGGGGGTGGCGCGTGGCACGAGGGGGAGCGGGTGCGGCGGGGACGCGCGGAGGCTCCTGGCCTGCTGCGCTACCGGCCCCACCTAGGATGAGGGTCGCGAGTGCAAGGACTGCGGTGGCCGTCTTCATGTAGTTCCTACCCTTCCGAATGATCTCCACGACGGCCCGCTACAACCCGACGTAGGACGCGCGCGTGACGTGGACTTCCATGAGCTGCTGCATCAGGCCCACGCGGTCCTGCCATAGCTTCACCAGGTCACGATCGCCCCGGTCAGCCGGCGCGCCGACATTCAACCGCGCCAGCTCCGCGTCCACCGCCGCGATCCGGTCCTCGAGCTCGGCGGCGAGCGCGGCCGCGCGACCGGTCTCCACCCGCGAATCGGGGTCGTAGCGCTGCAGCTGCGCCTCGAGCGAGGCCGACTGTCGCTTGGCCTGCGCCAGCTCGTCCCCGTACGCTTGCTCGCCCCCGAAGGGGCGCAACACGATCACCCCGATCACGGCCGCCGCTGCCGCGAGGCCCCAGGCGGTCCAGCGCCGGCGGCGGCGCAGCTGCTGCGCCGCGAGATGGTCGCGGATCACCGGCCAGCGGTCCCGGGCGGGCCCCAGTACCGGCAGCGCTTTGAGCTGCGCCACGCGCTGGTACAGCGCCTCGAGCTCCGCGCGGCACGCGGGACAGGCTTCCAGATGCTGCCGCGCCCACACGGATCCTTCGTTCGCCCGCAGGGCGAGCAGCTCCTCAATTGTGCAGTGCATCATCGGGTCGCCCCTTCCCCTTCCAACATGCGCCGCAGCCGCGCGTGGGCCCGCGCCAGCTGCGACTTCGAAAAACTCACCGTCTTGCCCATCATCTCCGCAATCTCCTCGTGCGTATACCCTTCGACGTCGTGAAACCACACCACCGCGCGCGACGTCTCGCTCAGCCGCTCAAACGCCCGCTCGAGGTCCACGCGCGCGGGCACGCCTACGGGAGGCGAACCGGCGGTCGCTTCCTCGTCGAACGCTTCCTCCGCCCGAACTTGATGTCGCCGGATGCGCATCAGCGCTTTCGAGGACGCGATCTGGCGGATCCAGCTCCACAGGTGCCCCTCGCCCCGGAACGAGCGAATGCTCCGCACGACTTCGAGAAACGTCTCCTGGAGCACGTCCTCCGCGTCCTCGGGGCTCCGCAGGATGCGGCGCGCCAGGTTGTAGACGGGCGTCTCGAAGGCGCGGTACAGCGCCTCGAGAGCCTCCACGTCCCCGGATTTGGCTCGGGCGATCAGAACGTCCGAAACGGCGAGTGAGATCGTCATCTCCTGCAAGCTAAGATGCGTGAACGACGTAAGCCGTCGCGCTCAAGTACGCGCGGACGACCGCATCCAGTGACATCGTCTAACCTATTGCCATCCTGCAAGTTGCGACTATCTTCTAGATGATGACGGCCCGCGCCCCCGCCCCCGCCCCACGCCTAGCGCCAGATCGGCACAGCCTACACGAATGGCTGCACCACTGGCAAGACGAATCCGACGCCGCCTACCTCTATGGGGAGCTTGCGGCTCAAGAGCCCGACCCGGGCAAGCAGGAAATCTACCGGCAGCTCGCCGACGGGGAGCGGCGACACACCGAGCTCTGGGCCAAGCTGCTCTCTAACAACGGCCGACCGGTGGCGACCGACCCGCCGCCGTCCTTCAAGGCGCGGATACTGGCGTGGCTGGGGCGACGCTTCGGGCCGCGCTACTTGCTGCCGCTGTTGCTGCGGGAAGAGGGACGCGAGGTGAAGGGCTACATGGACCTGCACGCGGCGTCGCGGGCGGCGGACGCGCGGCAGGTGTCGCTCACCCTCGCCCGCGAGTCGGCCGAGCACGCCGAGACGCTGGCGAGTCTCGCCGGGCGCAGCTCCGAGCCGTGGCACCGGACCGAGTCGGGCGGCTTCCTGCGCAACGTGGTGTACGGGTTCAACGACGGGCTGACGGCCAACTTCGGACTCGTCGCAGGTGTGATCGGGGCGGACGTGGCGCCGCACGTGGTGCTCGTGTCCGGGCTCGCTGGGATGATCGCGGACGCGCTCTCGATGGGTGCCTCCGGGTACCTCGCGGCGAAGAGCGAGCTCGAGGTGTACGCGCACGAGATCGCGATGGAGAAGGAAGAGATCCGACTGATGCCCGACGTGGAGCAGGAGGAGCTCATGCTGCTCTACCAGGCCAAGGGCGTCGATCCCCGTACGGCGCACCGCATGGCCTCGGAGGTCATGCAGGACCCGCAGCGCGCGCTGGGGGAGCAGGTGCGCGAGGAGCTGAAGATCGGCGAGGCGCACGCGACGCCGTTCAAGGAAGGGTGGCTCACGGGCGCCGCGACCGCCGTCGGTGCGTTGATCCCCGTCGCACCGTTCCTGGTGCTGCCGGCCCGCGCAGCGGCGTGGACGGCGTTCACGATCGCCATGCTGTCGCACTTCCTGGTCGGCGCGGCGCGCAGCCTGTTCACCGGCCGGGGGGTGATCCGAAGCGGGACTGACATGTTCGTCGTGGGACTCGGAGTGGCGGGCGTAGGGTACTTTGTCGGGGAGATGGTCGCGAAGGTGTTCTAGGAGGGACGCGGGACGGGGGACGGGGGACGGGGGACGAGTGGCAGCGGATCTACACGTCCCTCGTCCCCCGTCCCTCGTTACACCACGAGATTCAGCAGCCGATCCTGCACGTAGATCGTCTTCTTCACCGCTTTCCCATCCACGAACTTGCGCACGGTGTCGTCTTTCAGGGCGATCGCCCGGACCTGGGCTTCGTCGAGGCCCCGGGCAACGGTGAGTCGCGCACGCACCTTGCCGTTCACTTGCACCGCGATCTCGACGTCCCCCGACGCCGCGAGCCGCGCGTCGTAGGCGGGCCAGTCGGCGTCGAACACCGAAGTGTCGTGTCCGAGCCGTTGCCACAGCTCTTCCGCCACGTGCGGCGCGTACGGAGCGAGCATCACTACTAGCGGCTCCACGGCATTCCGCATTCCGCATTCCGCATTCCGCAATTCGTTGACGTACTCCATCATCGCGGCGATGGCGGTATTGTAGTCAAGCCGCTCCGTGTCCACGGTGACCTTGTGGATGGTTTGGTGCAGCTTGCGATCCACGGCCGGCGGGAGCGGGACGGGCTGCGGCGGCGCGCCGGCCGCGTCGTACACGAGTGTCCACACCTTGTCCAGGAAGCGACGGACGCCCGTAATCCCCTCGTCCCGGAAGTCGCCGCCTTCCTGGAAAGGCCCTAGAAACATGAGATACATGCGGAAGGCGTCGGCGCCCCACTTCTGGATGTAGGCGTCCGGGATCACCACGTTGCCGCGCGACTTGGACATCTTCGCGCCGTCCTTGATGATGAGCCCGTGGGCGCGCAGCTTGGGGAACGGCTCCTCGAACTCAAGGTGCCCGAGGTCCCGCAGCACCATCGTGATGAACCGCGAATACAAGAGATGCAGCACCGCGTGCTCGTTGCCCCCGATGTAGGTACTCACGGGAAGCCACGTCTTAGTGCGGCGCGGATCCCACGGCCGGCCGTCCTCGTCGGTGGAGGGGTAGCGGAGGAAGTACCACGCCGAGTCAAGGAACGTGTCCGAGACGTCGGTCTCGCGCCGCCCTGCGGCGCCGCACTTGGGGCACTTCACGAAGTACCACTCGCGGTGGCGCGCCAGCGGGCTCACGCCCGTGTCGTCGGGGCGGAAGTCCTCGATCAGGGGGAGCTCGACCGGGAGATCCCGCTCCGGCACCCCGACGGGCCCGCACCGCTCGCAGTGGATGATCGGGATCGGCGGCCCCCAGTAGCGCTGCCGCGAGATGCACCAGTCGTGCAGCCGGTACTGCACGCGCGGCGTGCCCAGCCCCCGCCCGGCGAGCCAAGCGACGATCCGCTTCCCGCCCTCGGCCGCGGGGAGCCCGTCGAACGGCCCGGAAGCCGTGAGAACGCCGTCCAGCGATTCGAAGGGGAGCGCCTCCCCGTCTCGCCGCACCACCTGCACGATCGGGAGGCGGAACTGGGTCGCGAACTCGAAGTCCCGCCCGTCGTGCGCGGGGACGGCCATGATCGCGCCGGTCCCGTACTCCATCAGGACGTAGTCCGCGATCCAGATCGGGATCGCCTCGCCCGTGGCCGGATTGCGGGCGTACGAGCCGAGGAACACCCCGGTCTTCGTCTTGTCCCCCACCTTGCGCGAGACGATGTCCTTGGCCGCGACCTCGCGCTGGTACGCGCGCACCGCCGGCTGCTGCTCGACGGCGGTGAGCGCATCGACCAGCGGATGCTCCGGGGCCAGCACCAAGTAGGTCGCCCCGAACACGGTGTCGGGCCGGGTGGTGAACACGGTGATCTTCTGGCCGGCGGGCGTCTCGAACACGAGCTCCGCACCCTCGCTTCGCCCGATCCAGTTCCGCTGCATCGCGATCGTGCTCTCCGGCCAGTCGAGCCGGTCCAGATTCCCGAGCAGCCGCTCGGCGTAGCGCGTGATGGCGAAGAACCATTGCTCGAGGAACCGCTGCTCGACCTTCACGTCCGGATGTCGCTCGCAGTAGCCGTTGATCACCTGCTCGTTCGCGAGCACCGTCTTGCACACGGGGCACCAGTTCACCGCCGCCCTCTTGCGGAAGGCGAGTCCGGCGTTGAAGAGCTGGAGGAAGATCCACTGGGTCCACTTGTAGTAGCGCGGGTCAATCGTGGAGAGCTCCTGCCGCCAGTCGAACATGGCGCCGAAGCGCTTGAGCTGGCGGCGGAACGTCTCGATGTTCTCAGGAATTAGCCGCGCCGGGTGCGCCCCGATGCTCAGCGCGTAGTTCTCGGAGTGGATCCCGAACGCGTCGAACCCGATCGGCTCGAACACGTCGTGACCATGGAGCCGCTGGAACCGCCCATAAATGTCGGCGCCCGTAAACGCGAACATATTCCCAACGTGCAGCCCCTCGGCCGACGGGTACGGGAACATCATGAGGTTGTAGAATGGCCGTGACGGGTGGTCGAGGTCGGGCTCGTTGGTGTGGTTTTGGGCCCAGCGCTCTTGCCACGCGGCCTCGACGGCGGCGGGGTCGTAGGTCGGGATGCTTCCCATAAGTGCCTGAAATTAAACGGACTTGCCCCGGTGTGTAACCATCCCTACCTTAGCCCCTCCAACCCCACATGGCGACGTCGTCGCACCAGCGTCTGCGGTCGAGCCTGCTCCTCGCGGGAGTGGCAGCCGCCGTGTCGCTCGCGGTCGGCGTCGCCCTGGTGGGCGGCCAGAACGCGCGCGGCACCCTCGAGCGCCTGGCGAACGCGCGGGGACGCGAAATCGCCACACGCGTCGCCACGCTGGCGTCGAGCTACATGCGCGAGCGCCGTCACGAGGTGGACGTGCTGGCGCGCTCGCCGCTCGTCGTCACGGCGGCCCGCGATGCCGCGAGCGCTGACCCGCAGCTCGCCGTCTTCCTCCGGGACTATCCGCAGCGCTCCGACATCGCGGAGCTCGTGCTCACGAATAGCCACGGCGTCGGCGTCGTCGCGTCGACCGGCAGGCTGGGGCTCGGCACCTATCAGCAGGAAGTCTGGTGGCAGGCGGCGCTGCGCGACGGGGCGTTCGAGGGCTACAGTCCCGGGGATTCGTCGCGGTCCGGCTCGGCGGTCGAGTACGCGGTGGCGGTGCGCGCGCCCGGTGCGGCCCGCCCCGCAGGCGTGCTGCGCGCGGGGGTCGCGCTCGACCGCCTGGGCCAGCTCCTCGCCACCTCAGATCTGGGTGACGGCGCCTACCTCGAGCTGGTGGACGACATGGGCCACGTGATCGCGACGCCCAACCGGGCTCAGCCGGAGCCGGGCGCGCAGGAGCAGGCGATCCCCCGCGAGGAGCGGCCGGTGACCCTGGTCGTGCGCACGAGCCGCGGCCCGGAGCTGGTGGTTTCTGCGCCCGCGAACCAGGGAAAATGGTGGGTGCTGTTCCGACAACCCACCAGTCGCGCCTACGCCGCCGTGCAGTCGACCCTGCACACGATCTGGCTCGGTGCGGCGGCGCTGCTCGTCCTCGCCCTATTACTCGTGTGGCGCCTGGGCACCTGGGTCACGGAACGTGTGACCGAGCCGGTGCGGGCCGCGGGGGCGGTAGCGAGTCGCGTGGCGGGTGGCGATCTCTCGGTCACCGTCGTGACGCACCGCACCGGGTCGAGCGAGGTGGGAGACCTGCTGTCCTCGGTTCACTCGATGGTGGTTGCGCTGCGGCGCCTCGTAGGGGCGATCCGGGGCGCGGCGGACGAGGCAGCTGCGATGGCGGCGCAGATCTCGGCGTCGACCGAGCAGATGAGCGCCTCCACCCAGGAGATGTCCGCGACCTGCCAGGATCTGTCGCGCCGCGCCGCGGAGCAGGCCCAGCTGGTCCGTGCGGCGGCGGACGACACGGCGAAGATCCTGCAAATCCTCACCATCCTCGCCGCGGGCGCTGAAGACTCGGTGCGCCGCAACACCAACCTCGCGACGCTCGCCCGCAAGAACAAGGAGGTGCTCGATCAGAGCACTGCTCAGCTCTCCAAGCTCGCCGACGAGGTCGCGCGAGGCGCGGAGGAGGCCGACGCCCTCGCGACGGCGTCGGGTGAGATTCAGAAGTTCGTAACCCAAGCCAAGACGGTGGCCACGCAGACCAACATGCTCGCGCTCAACGCCGCCATCGAAGCCGCGCGGGCCGGCCCGCAGGGCCGCGGCTTCGCGGTGGTGGCGGACGAGGTGCGAAAGCTTGCCTCGGTGGCCGCCGCGGCGGCCGGCGAGACCGCAGACATGGTGCGCGGTGTGCTGGCACGCGTTCACGCTACGCGCGAGCGCCTCATCGCATTGGCCCAGGGCGGCGCCGCCGCGCGCGAAGCGGCCCAGACGGCCGCGCAGGGGCTCGGCACGGTCGCGGCGGAGGCCACCGCGAACGACGCCTGGAGCCGCGAGATCGCGAAAATGACGGGCGAGGTGCGGGCGCTGGTGGAGGAGATCACGAGCCGGCTCGGCAGCGTGGCGCAGGGGACCGAAGGGCTGCTCGCGTCGACCGAAGAGATCGCGGCGTCGAGCGAGCAGCAGAGCGCCTCGACTGAAGAGATCGCCGCGTCCGCGAACCGGCTCGCCGAGGCCGCCGACAAGCTGAGCGATGCCGTGAAATCGTTCCGGCTGCTCGCGGACGAGGAGCCGCCGCCCGAGCGGCAGGCGGCGGATTAGGACTGCCTGGGGAGCTACGGCTTCGGCTTGACCAGCTCTTCGAACGGCGGGTAGTCCCGCAGCGACGCGAACGCCAGGTCCGTATGCAGACCGTGGAAGTGCGGGTACCCCTGACCGAGGGCCTCCCACAACAGCGCGATCGCCCGCTCCCGCTCACCGAGGAGCGCGTGGATGCGCGCCCGCCACATCGTGTGCTGGCCGAATAGATAGGGCCGCTTCAGGCCCGCGAGCGTGCTGTCGACGCGGAGTGCACGTCCGCGATCTCCCTGGCGCGCGGCGATGGCGCCCAGATACCCGAGATAGTCCATCTGGTCGGGCGCGTCGCCCGCCGTGGCTGCGGTCCAACGGCTCCCACGCGCCACGAGCCGCTCGAATTCGCGCCGGGCGTCGTCGAGCCGTCCCGCAGCGTAGGCGACGAGGGCGACGCAGTACCGGTGCGCGTCGGATTCCGACTCCGCGGGCGAGCGGCCGGCAAGCCAGTTGCGGGCCAGGCCCAGCGCCGTGTCTGCCGCCGCCGGGTAGCCGTGTGCCCGTAGCTCGGCGGCCGCAATCATCATCGCATCCGCCGACGTCAAACCCAGCTCGGGGGAGAAGTTCACGCTGGCCGCGAGCAGGCGTCCGACGTCTTCGGTTCGGCCCAACGCCGCGAGGGCTCGGACCTGCGTGGTCAAGATCTGCAGGTTGTGGGGAAACCGGCGTATCCCTTCGAGCGCTTGCTTGAGCTCGCTCCGATGGTCGCCCAGCATATGCAGTGCGCCGGTCAGGTCGTCCCAGTATATCCACCAGCCGCGGGTGAAGCCGCGGTCGGGACCGAGCGCGGTCAGGGCGTTCACCGCTTCGCGCGGACGATTAAGCGCCATGGCGTCCTCCGCGACGAGGTAGAGCGCCTCGGACGCGGGCGCGACACTCACCATCGCGCGCGAAGCCCGGAACGCCTCAGCTCGATCACCCCGGCAGATCGCCAGCACCCACGCGAGGTAGAATCGGTCGAGCGGTGCGAGCCGCTCGGAGTGCCGCTCGGCAACGTGGGCGAGGGAATCCGCCGCGGCGAACCGTCCGAGATTCATGTATGCATTCGCGGCGAAGATGAGGGGGAGCCGAAACGTCGTATCCACCGCCGCCGCCCGCTCGAAGTGCGCGATCGCCCCACGCATGTCGAACTGGACGAACCGGTCCAGGCCCCCGATGAACTCCTGGTAGGCTTGGAAGTTGGGCGGTTGACTGGCGCTCGTCGCCCAACGGTTGAGCCGGGAGTCGAACAGAGTCGCGAGCGCGGCCATCACACGCTGGCGCAGGGCTTCGACAGCGGTGAGCGGTTGAGTCAAGGGCCCGGCGACGGGGTCGAGCGCCCGCAGGACCTTGCCGTCCTCCGCCGCGGAGATCTGGACCTGGAAGCGGATGCTGTCGCCCTGGCGGTAGTACGCGCCCCAGACCACGGTGCCGGCGCTGGTCTCGCGGCCGAGCGCCCGAATCGCGGCGGCGTCGAGGTGTGGGGCAGCGGGCCCGTGCTCCGTGGGGGCGAGCGAGGAGGTCATCACCGATATGGACGGTACGACCTCCACCAGCCCCGTTTGGGCGAGGCCCTGCGTCACCCAATCCGCCGCCATGTACCCCAGGTTGTCGAGGGCGCGGTCACCGGTGTGGTTCTCGATCACCGCCACCGCGACCCGCCGCTCGTTGGACCGGGGGCCTTGGGTGCGGAGCAGGTGCACCCCGGCCGCGCCGAGCAGCGCGAGCGTCCCCGCCGAGGCGAGCGCGATCCGCCGTCCGCGCCGCCCCGCGAAGACTCCGCGCGTCGGCACGCTCGTCCGGTGCCCTGTGCCCCCGACTGCCGCGGCGAACTCCGTCGCCGTGGCGAACCGATCGTCGGGGAGCGGCGAAAGCGCTCTCGAGATGGCGTGCCGGACCGCTCGCATGACCGGGGCGTCCGCCTGACGCAGCACGTCGGACGATTTCAGGGCCGTCCAGTTGCGGATGCGCCGCTCTCCGAGGCTCGGCACCGGCGGCTCCCCCGTGAGCGCTTCGAACAGCACGCACCCGAGACTGTAGATGTCGGTGCGGGCGTCCAGCTGGACGCCCAGCGCCTGCTCGGGACTCATATAGCCGGGGGAGCCGACGGACTGCCCCGTCTGCGTGAGCGCCGGCGCACCCGCGGCGCTGATCGCTCGCGCGATCCCGAAATCGGCGACGATCGCATGGCCGCCCGACAGCAGAATGTTCTCGGGCTTGATGTCGCGGTGGATCACCCCCTGCGCATGCGCGAAGGCGAGCGCGTCCGCGACGTCGCGGGCGATGTGAAGGGCGTCCTCGAACGCCAGCTTGCGCTCGCGCAGCAGGCGCAGCCGCAACGACTCCCCCTCTACGTACGGCATGACGTAGTAGAACAGCCCGCCGGCTTCCCCGGCCGAGAAGATCGGCACGATGTGCGGATGGCTGAGCTTGGAGGAGAGGTCCACTTCACGGAGGAAGCGCTCACGCAGGAGCCGACTGCCGAGCTCCGGGGCGAGCACCTTGATCGCGACGCGCCGCTGGGGGTGCTGCTCGAGCGCCAGGTACACGCGCGCCATGCCCCCGGCCCCGATTTCGCGTACGACATCGTAGTGGGGCGCGAGCCGTTCCCGCACTGACTCGAGGGCGTCCAGCATCAACGCCAAACTAGCGCGGGGCGCGGGGAGAGGCGAGGCTCGAGACTAGCCAAGAGCTGGCGGTCGCAGTATAAGAGAGGGCTTCTTCCGGGTTCTCGATCGAAGGAGGATTCCGCCATGATCGCGCATCTCGGCGCCCTGCTGGCGTTGGCCCTGTCGGCACCGCGCGCCACGCACGACACCGTCCCGCTGTACACCAATCTCGGCAATCACCACCACGAAATCACGACGAAGGTTCCGCAAGCCCAACAGTTCTTCGACCAGGGCTTACGCCTGGTGTTCGGCTTCAACCACGCCGAGGCGATCCGCGCCTTCAACGAGGGGATCCGGCTCGATCCCGATTGCGCGATGTGCTACTGGGGGAAGGCGCTCGCCTACGGGCCGCACGTGAACGCGCCAATGGATTCGGCGAGCGGGGTCGCGGCGTACGCCGCCGCGCAAAACGCGCTCGCCCATCTGCCGCGGGCCAGCGCGCGCGAGCGCGACTACGTCCGTGCGGTAGCGAAGCGCTACGCGGCAGCGCCGCCGCCCAACCGCGCGCCGCTCGACTCCGCGTACGCGCGCGCCATGGGAGACCTCGTCCGCAAGTCTCCCGACGATCTCGACGCCGCGACGCTGTACGCGGAAGCCCTGATGGATCTCCGGCCCTGGAACTACTGGAAGATGCCCGCGGGCGAGCCGTACCCCGGCACGCTCGAGATCGTCAGCCAGCTCGAGCGCGTGCTGCAGAGCAATCCCAATCACCCGGGCGCGTGCCACTACTACATCCACGCCGTCGAGGCGGTCCACCCGGAGAAAGCCATCGCCTGCGCCGAGCGCGTGGCGGGCCTGATGCCTGGGGACGGGCACATGGTGCACATGGCGGCGCACATCTACATCCGCGTCGGCCGCTATGCCGACGCCATCGAGAGCAACGTGCACGCGGTGCACACCGACGAGAGCTACATCGAGGACCAGCGTCCGATGGGGGTATATCCCATCGGGTACTACCCGCACAACCTGCACTTCCTGTCCTTCGCGGCAACGATGGCTGGCCGGAGCGCGACAGCTATAGATGCCGCCCGGAAGCTCCTGACGAAGACCGATCTTCAGGTGGCACGGCAGGTGCCGATGGTGCAGTCGTTCGTTCCCTTCCTCGACCTGACATTGGTGACCTTCGGCCGCTGGGACGACGTGCTCCAGCAGCCGCTGCCGCCCACCGACCTGCACTACGCCAGTACGATGGCGCACTACGCGCGCGGGGTCGCCCTCGCGGCCACCGGAAAATCGGCTGAAGCAGCGGCCGAGCTCGATGCCGTGAAGCAGGCAGCGACCGCAGCGACCGGAGAAGGCAGGCCCGTGCTCGAGATCGCGATGCACGCGCTGATGGGAGAGATCGCCGCGCGGAAGGGGCAGCTCGACGAAGCCATCACCCACTTCCAGGCGGCCAGAGGCATCGAAGATGGGATCCTCTACTTCGAGCCGCCCATCTGGTACTATCCCATCCGCCACTCGCTGGGCGCGCTGTTCCTACGGGCCGGCCGCCCCGCCGATGCGGAGCAGGTCTACCGGGAAGACCTCAAGCGATTTCCCGAGAACGGCTGGGCGCTGTTCGGGCTGCTGCAGGCGCTGCGGGCGCAAGGGAAGACCGCCGACGCCGACCAGGCCGAGCAGCGGTTCCGGCAGGCGTGGCAGGGCGCGGACGTGACGCTCGTGGCGAGCCGGTTCTAGAGACACCCCACCACTGATTGAGGGGCACGGCGCGTCCGTGCCCCTCTTTGCATTCTCTCACCTTGACGACCGCTTGACCGCGTCGCGCCATAATGGGCGCGTCGCAGTCTGAGGAGCGACGCATGTGGATGCTGCTGCTGTGTGCGCTGGCGGACACGACGGGCGAGCTCCGGGTGTCCGTCGCGCCAGCTGAGTCGCTCAGCGTGACCGTGGCCGGTCAGGGCACGCCGGTCGTGCTCATTCCCGGCTTGTTCGGCTCGGCGTTCGCCTACCGCACCCTCGTGCCGCAGCTCACGGCCGCGGGCTACCAGGCGATCGTCATCGAGCCGCTCGGGATCGGCGGGTCCGCCCGCCCGGCTCGCGCCGACTACTCGCTCGCGGCCCAGGCGGGCCGCGTTGCGCGCGTGCTCGACGTCCTGGGGGTGCAGGGAGCGATCGTCGTGGCGCACGCAGTGGGTGCCGCCATCGCCTACCGCTTGGCGTACCTGCGTCCCGATCTGGTGCGCGCCGTCCTCTCCCTCGAGGGCGGGCCCGCCGAGGCGGCTGCCACGCCGGGGTTCCGCCGCGCGATGAAGTTCGCCCCGTGGATCAAGTTGTTCGGCGGCGTGCGACGGGTGCGAAATCAGATTCACCACTATCTCACCGCGGCGTCGCGCGATACAGGCTGGGTGACTGAGGCCACCGTGGCCGGGTACACGGCCGATGCGGTGCGAGACCTGGACGCCACACTCAAGGCCTACCTCGCGATGGCCGCGGCGCGGGAGCCGGAAGCGCTTCGCCCGCACCTCGGCGCGATCCATTGTCCCGTCCTGCTCATCGTAGGCGCGTGGCCGCACGCGGGTGGCCCGCCGCCGCGCGAGGTCGCCGTGCTTGCCGCGGCGCTGCCGAGCTTCGCCGTGGACAGCGTGCCGGATGTAGGGCACTTCGTGTACGAGGAGCGACCAGACGCGGTGGTAGCGGCGGTGGAGCGGATTGCCGCCGACGAGTGGCCAACGCCGTGATGACGCTGCGGGACATTTCCGTCGAGAAGAAGCGGCACATCCGCGAGCTGCACCGGCTCAATCCATGGTGGAACCTGAAGATCCTCGCTTTCCTCGGGATCTGGGCCGGATGCGGGCTCGTGGCTGTGAGCGTGCCCGTGCTCCCCGTCCGGCTCGCGTGCTACTTCCTGATCGGCGCGACGCTGCAGGGCCTCGCGATCCTGATGCACGAGGGCGTGCACCGCATCATGTTCAGGGATCGCACGTTGAACCGGGGCGTGGCGTTCCTGTGCGGACTGCCGGCGCTGCTCTCCGTGACGGCGTACCGCGTGGGCCATCTGCCGCATCACCGCTACGAGCGCGGCGCCGGGGATCCGGACGAGGTGGAGAACCTGAGCCGCGACCCCCGGGTGGTCGCCGGGCTGCTGCTACTTGTGCTCCTAGCTGGGGAGTTGTTCGGCGTGTGGCGGGTGGGGCCGTCCAACGCAATGCGGGGCCGGCCGGAGGAGCGGCGGGACATCATCGTCGAGTACGTCCTCATCGTGATGACGTTCGCGGTGGCGTTCGCGCTGGTGCCGCCCGGGATTCTCTTGCACGTCTGGTTCATTCCGGCGCTGGTGGCGCTTCAGCTGACCAACGTGCGGACCTTTGCCGAGCATGCCCTCACAGGGCATGGCGGCCGCTTCGCCGTGACCCGCACGGTGCGTTCCAACAGGTTCGTCTCGTTCTTCATGTGCAACCTCAACTACCATCTGGTCCACCACCTCTATCCCGGCGTGCCGTGGTACAACCTGCCCCGTCTGCACCGGTTGCTCGCGCCCGAGCTCGCGCAGGCCGGCGCAGCCGAATACCGATCCTACACGCGTCTGCTGCTCGACTTCTGCCGCTTCGTGCGCCGCGCCTGGGGCCCGGGCGGCGCGCGGCTCGCCCTCACCCTGCCCGCTCGCCTCGCGCCTTGACTCGGCCTTGACCCGGCGGTGCGACCGTGTCCACGAGCGCACAAGACAGGAGATGCATATGCGCGCGGTCGTCACCGGCGGAGCTGGATTCATCGGCAGTCATCTGATCGAGACCCTCCTCGCCCGAGGCGACGCAGTCGCCTGCATCGAGCGGACGGGCGCGCCGCGGCGCTGGATCGCGGACCTCCCGATCGACTATCACGAGATCGGACTCGAGGAGCCGGCACGGCTGACGCGCGTGCTCGCCGGCGCCGACGTCGTGTTCCATCTCGCGGGCCTGACGGAAGCCCGGACCCCCGCCGATTTCTACGCAGTGAACACGGAGGGCACGGCGCGCGTGCTGCAGGCCGCCGCGCGTCACAACGGCGCCGCGCCGCGAGTACTCGTCATGTCCTCGCTCGCGGCCATCGGTCCGTGCCGCAACGGCGATCTCTTGTCGCCCGACACCGTGCCCTTCCCGATCTCCCACTACGGGCACTCCAAGCTGCTCGCGGAAGCGGTTGCGCACGCGTACGCGGATCGCGTGCCCACGACCATCATCCGGCCGCCCTCCGTCTACGGGCCGCGTGAGCGGGGCGTGCTCAAGTTCTTCCGCTTCGTGCGGCGAGGGCTAGCCCTCACGATCGGGGCGTGGGACCGGGAGCTCAGCCTGATCTACGTGCGCGACCTGGTGGACGGACTCATCGCGGCCGCGGTGAGCAACCGGGCGATCGGTCGCACCTACTGCCTGGCGCATCCCGAGCCGGTGAGCTGGCGGGCGTTTGCCGCGCTCGTGGGCCGCGCGCTCGCGCGCGAGCCTCGCCTCGTGAGCGTGCCGCGGCCCGTCGCCCAGCTGATCGCGATCGGGGCCGAGCTGTGCGCCGCCGCGCGCGCGCGCGCCGCGATCCTGAACCGCGAGCGCGTGCGCGAGATCACCCAGGAGCGCTGGGTGTGCGATCCCGGCCGCGCGGTGGCCGAGTTCGGCTTCCGGCCGCAGTATCCCGCCGCCCGTGGGATCGCCGAAACGGCAGCGTGGTATCGGGAGGCGCAATGGCTCTAGATCGTCACCCGCTGCCGGTGGACTGGGTGGTGTCGGGATACAACGCGCTGCTCGCCGGGGTATGGGCGAGCTGGGTGCCGGCTCCCTTTACCGCACCCATCTGCGCGGCCCACGTGGTCGCCGCTTTCCTGCCTGCGCTCGTGCGCCGGGCGGATGCCGCAGGACCGTCGGCCACCATGCAGGTGGTGCTCGACCTCTATCCGCTGCTGCTGCTATTCGGCTTCTGGACGGAGCTGGGGCTGCTGCACGCGCTTTCGACCCAGGAGGCGCATGATCCGCTCGTGGCGGCGCTCGATCTGAGGCTCTTCGGCGTCCATCTGAACGCAGTCTGGATGCGTCGGATGCCCAGCCTGTGGCTGAGCGAGATCATGGAGGGGATCTATTTCGCCTATTACCCCGTCGTCCTGGGGCCGCCGCTCGTGGCCGCGCTCACCAGACGGCGCGACGCGCTACGCGACATGACGTTACGTCTGCTGGTCACCTACCTGGGCTGCTACGTCGTGTACCTCGCGTTCCCCGTGGACGGCCCGGGGTACACGTCGGCGCGCCACTCAGGTGCCGTCACGGAGGGACTCGTCTACCGGCTGAACCACCTCCTCCATCACGCCGGCGATTCCCGGGGCACGGCGTTCCCGAGCTCCCACGTCGCCGGCGTCATCGCCATCGCCTGGTCCGCGCGGCGCTGGTTCGCACGTCCAGTGGCGTGGCTGTTCACGATCGAGGCGGTCGGGGTCGTGTTCGCCACCGTGTACACACAGAACCACTTCGCGGTAGACGCGCTCGCCGGCGTCGTCTGGGGGGTGGGGCTGCAGCTGGTGACGGTCCCGGCGCTCACGCAGCAGTGGCGGCGCCCAACAGGCATTCCCTGGCCCGCGCTGCCACTGGCTCCGCGTCCGGCGGTCCCGCGCTTCTCGGAGAGTATGCCATGAATGAGATCACGCTCGTCACAGGTGCGACGGGCTTCATCGGGGGCTACGTGATCCGCCGCCTGCTCGCGGCGGGTGCGGCGATCCGCGTCCTGGTGCGGCGGCCTGAGCTGCTGGACGCCGCAGTCCGTGGTCGGGTGGAGGTGATCCGGGGCGACTTGCGAGACGACGCCTCCCTGCGCCGCGCCGTGGCGGGCTCGCACACGGTGCTGCATCTCGCGGCCCTGGCGCGCGCGTGGAGTCGCGAGCCCGGCGAGTTCACGGCAGTGAACGTCCGCGCCGTGGACGTGCTGCTCGAGGCCGCCCAGCGCTCGGGCGTGGAGCGGCTGGTGCATGTGTCCACGCTGCTCACGCTGCCGCCGTACCGGCGCGCCCCGATCAACGGAGCGAGCCAGCTGCCCACGCCCTATGAAACGTCGAAGCTCGCCGGCGAGCGCCTGGTCGAGTCCTACGCCGCGGCTGGACGCCGCGCGGTCATCGTGCATCCCACGCGCGTGATGGGTCCCGGACCGCTCACCGACGCCAACGCGGTAAGCCGCGTGATCGCGCTGTACCTCGCCGGTCGCTTCCGCGTCCGCCTGGCCGACGGAGACGTGCTCTCCAACTACGTCCACGCTGAAGATGTGGCGGCCGGCATCCTCCTCGCCGCGGCCCGCGGCGCGAGCGGCGCCCACTATGCGCTCGGCGGCGAGAACGCATCGTTCCGCGTATTTCTGGCGCTCGTAGCAGCGGCGACCGGGGTGCACAGGAAGGTCCTGGCGTTGCCGCCCGCAGCGGCGCTCGCCGCCGCGCGGATGGCGGAGCTGTGGGGTCGGCTGGGCGGCATGGCGCCCATCACACCGGGATGGGTGCGGGTCTTCCTCGAGGATCGGCGTGTGGACATCACGCCGGCGCGCTGCGAACTCGGCTATGCCCCGCGCTCACTCGCGACGGCGATCGCAGAGACCGTAGGGTGGCTGCTTAGTCGCCGTGAGCGAGCGGGGGAGGCCGCATGAGCGCGCCCGCGCGCCCCGAGGCCCCGCGCGCCACCGAGTGGCTGGTCGTCCTCGCGGCCCTGGTGCTCGTGGCGTTCTACTACCTCGCACGCGCCGACACGATCGGCGTGGCGTCAGCGGGGCGCGGCTGGTCCCCTTTGACCGCGCGGCCGCTCGACCCGGCCTGGCACTTCGCGGTGTCGCTGCTCGTGCTCGGGCTCGTGCCCGTGGCCGCCGCGCGTGGGCTCGCGGGGCTCAAGCTGCGCGCGCTGGGGCTGGGGCTGGGCCGCTGGCGGGCGGGGCTCGCGTGGCTCGCGGTCGGCGTTCCGCTCGCGGTGCTCGCGGGGAAGATCGGCGCCGGCTCAGCCGCGGTGCGCGCGGTCTATCCGCTCGACCCGCAGGTCACAGCCAGCGGCTTCGTGCGTTACGCGCTGACTGAGCTGCCCTACTTCGCTGCTTGGGAAGTGCTGTTTCGAGGGGTGTTGCTGTTCGGGCTCGCCCGCCGGGTGGGACCAGGCGTGGCGAATGCGATTCAGACCGCACTGTCAGTCACGGCCCATTTCGGCCGGCCGCTGCCGGAAACGTTCGCCGCCCTCCCGGCGGGACTGCTGTTCGGCCGCGTGAGCCTGAGCCTCGGCTCCGTGTGGTACATCGCGGTCATTCACTGGATGGTCGGGGTCAGCCAGGACTGGTTCATCGTCACGCGGTGAGGCGGGATGGATTCTCCGCGCCGCCGTGTCCGACGCTGAAGCGTGGGAATCGGCGACCGAGCCTTCAGTTACCGTCCCCCAAATTCGCCAGCCTCACCTGCACCACATCCGGTAACCGTGCGAGCGCGCCGAGCACCTTGTCCGTGAGCGCCTGATCCACCGTAATTGCCGCGAGCGCGTCTCGGCCCGGGCCGGCGAGTCGCGCCTGGTGGTAGCTCCCGATGTTGATCCCCGCTTTCCCGAGCAGCGTGCCGACGTTGCCGATTACGCCGGGGACGTCGCGGTTCCTGATCACAATCACGCGGCCGTGGCTGTCGCCCACGAGCGCGCCCGCCACCTGCACCCGCCCTGCCGCCGTCTCGAGTGTCACGCCTACCGTGGTCTCGAATCCGGGCTCCGGGGGAGCGGTCTTGCGTGCGTGCCGGATACCCCGCTCCTCGGCGATGAGCATCGCGTTCACGAGACTCACCTGCTCCACGCCCATCGCCGAGAGCAGCCCCTCGAGCGCGGCGAGGAGGACGGGCCGCGGCGCCGCGTCGTCGTCGCCGCCGTAGGCGAGCTCGACCGCCGTCACCGCCCCGTCCCCGAGCGCGAGCGCGAGGCGGCCGAGCCGGCGCGCCAGGTCGAGCACGGGGCCGAGCCGCCGCAGCGTGTCGCCTGAGATCCCGGGGACGTTGATCGCGAACGACAGGTCGCCCCGGAGCAGGGCGTCCAGCACGGCGCCGCACGTCTCGGTGCTGACACGCTCCTGGGCTTCGGTGGTCGAGGCCGCGAGATGGGGCGTCAAGATCACGCGGTCGAGCTTGCGGAGCGGCGAATCCGCGGGGAGCGGCTCGACCGCGAACACGTCGATCGCGGCCCCGGCGATCCGCCCCTGCTCGATCGCGGTCGCGAGCGCTGCCTCGTCCACCAGGTCGCCGCGCGCCGTGTTGATGAGCACGGCCGTCGGCTTCATCAACTGGAGCCGCTCGGCGTTGATCAGACGGTGGGTCTGATCGGTGTGCGCCATGTGCAGCGTGACGACGTCGGCGTGGCGCAGCAGCTCGTCCAGCCCCACGAGCTTCACCTCGAGCTCCAGGGCGCGCTCGCCGGCGAGATAGGGATCGTGTCCCAGCACGTGCATCCCGAAGGCGCGGGCGAGCTGGGCGACGTGCCCGCCGATGCGCCCCAGACCCACGATCCCCAGCGTCTTGGCGCGGAGCTCAGAGCCCTCGAACCGTTTGCGGTCCCACTCGCCACGGCGCATGGCATCGGCGGCCCAAGGAATGCGCCGCACGAGGGCGAGCAGCAAGGCGATCGCATGCTCGGCCGCACTCACTGTGTTGGCGCCCGGCGCGTTCATCACCGCGATGCCCCGCCTGGTCGCGGCGTGCACGTCGATGTTGTCCACGCCGGCGCCCGCCCGGGCGATCACGCGCAGGTTGGGCGCGTGCGTCAGCAGGTCCGCCGTGACCCGTGTCTCGCTCCGCACGATCAGTGCGTGCGCCTGAGCCAGCTCGCGCTCGAGCACTTCATGCGGTTTGCCGGCGACGGCCGCAACCTCGATGTCGGGCGCATCGTTCAGCTGCTTGAGGCCCGCCTCTGCGACCCGGTCGGCGACGACGACGCGAAACGTCATGAGAGCGACCGCTGAATCAGGCCCAGAAGCTCCTCGAGTCCGTCGACAGTGTGATCCCCCATGTGGCCGATGCGGATCGTCGAGTCCTTGAGGGCCCCGTACCCCGCGCCGATCGTCCACCCCTGCTGCTTGAGAGGCGCCACGACGTCCTGCGCCGTCTTGCCCTCTGGAACCTTGAGGCACGACACCGTCCAGCTGCGGCGTCCCTCGCGCGGCACGTAGGCCACGTCCCGCGCCGCGCTCCATTCCTCGACGCGACGCCGCATGGCGTCGTGCCGCGCCCAGCGGGCCTCGACTCCGCCCTCCCGCTCGATGCGGGCGAGCTGCACTTGGAGCGCATAGAACAGCGAGATAGCGGGCGTGTTGGTCTGCCCTCGCGCCGGCAGGGTCTTCGCCCGCGCGCGCATCCGCTCGGAAGCGACGCCCAGCGCCAGGCCGGGTGGCAGCGCGAGGGCCTTCTGCGAGCCGGTGAACGTGAAATCCAGGCCCCAGCGGTCGGGCTCGACCGGCGATCCGGCGAGCGACGTGACCGCGTCGACTAGCAAGAGCACGTCGTCGAACTCACGCGCCGCGGCGGCGAGAGCCTCGACGTCCTGGAGCACGCCGGTCGAGGTCTCGGAATGCACCAGTGTCACGGCGTCCACCGGGGTGCGCCGCAGAGCGTCGCGCAACATGTCGGCCTCGATCGCGCAGCCCAAGGGGACGTCTAGGCGAATGCACTCCTTGCCGCACGCGCCCACGATGCGCGCGAAGCGCTCGCTGAACGCTCCGTTCACGAGCGACAGGGCGCGGCGCCGCACGCCGTTCCGGACCGCGAGCTCCATGAACCCGGTCGCGGACGCCGTGCCGACGAGGACGGAGCCGGAGGTGCGGAACAGGCGCGCCAGCCCCGGCGCGATCCCCGCCAACAGCTGCTCCATCGCGCCGGAGCGATGGCCGATCATCGGCCGCTGCATCGCGGCCAGGACTTCGGGATGGACGTCGGTGGGACCCGGAAGAAAGAAGCGCCCGAACGCAGGCTCGCTCATGCGGTCGCGCGCGCGAGCTCCGCGACGAGCCCTTCCTCCACGACCTCTTTGGTCTTCACGAGCCGCACGCCCTCTTCGCCCCACTCCTTGAGCAGGTGCTCTGCGACATCCTTGTCGATCGGCTTCATCGCATCGGTGACCGCGAACAGCCGCGTCGCGGGACGCCGCTCCAGCAAGCCTTCGATCGCCGCCTTGTCGCAAACGTCCAGGGCGACGCCGTAGAGCACGATGTCTTGAGGATCGAGCACCTCGAGCACGGTCATCACGTTCTCATTCGTGAAGACGTCGAAGCGGTGCTTGTGGAACAGGATGTCTCCCGTGTGAGCACGCACCCGGTCGGTCAGGGCGGCCGGATTCGCCCGCGCAGGCTCGATAACGAGAGGGTCCCGCAGGGCGGTCTCCGGGATCTTCTGCTGTCCCGGGGTGCCGCGCATGCAATGCGGCGGGAACGTGTTCTTCCAGTCGGGGGTGTCGGAGATTTCGGGGTGGCCCGCGACGTGATCGTCCGCGCTCGCCACGACGCGGATGTTGTGGCCGTGGGCGTAATCCGTGAGGCGCTTCAGCCTGGGGATGAGCGTTTCGGCCTCCGGCACGTACAGCTTGCCCTCGGCTCTCATGAAGTCGTATTGCGTATCGACATCCCAGAAGATGACGCGGGCCATGGCGGAATCTCGATTCTGCGCGGCGGGTGTGTCAACCGCTGCTCGCGCCGCGCCGTGCAGGGTTGACAACGCGCCCCGGGTCGGTCTAGGTTCCATGCCCGTTACGTGAACATGACTGTGATGTGTCGTCGCGCGTGTTGTTGTCGCCGCCAGCCGCAGGGTTGGACGGACGCCACGGCGCGCCAGTGGACGACATGAGGAATCCCTAAGCCTCTTCACTCACTGAGCACTTCCAGGCCCGGCCACCCCAGCGTGCGCCGGGCCTTTTTTGTCGAACGTGCTCACACGGAGCGGACAGCGAAGCCGGGGGATAGGGATGCTAATGACAGGCGGTACACGGCATACTGCGGCTCAGCAGGGCGGGGCATCTGAGCCATGACATCAGCCTCGCTCGCTCTGATCCTCATCACGCTGCTCGCGGCCACCGTCAACGGCGCGCTCGGCTACGGGTTCTCGTCGATCACCGTGCCGGTGGCGCTGCTCTTTTACACCAATCGGATCCTCAACCCGGCGCTGGTGTGGGTCGAGGTCGTGCTCAACGGCTACGTCCTCTGGGTCAATCGGTCGAGCGTGCCGCACGTGTGGCGCCGCGTCGCCCCCATGATCCTCGGGCTGATCCCCGGCGTCGTCGTGGGGACGTCAGTGGTGCACCGGGTCCACCCCGGGTGGCTGAAGCTGGCGACGTTCGTGGTGCTGCTGCCGCTGATTCTGCTCCAGGCCGCGGGGTTCCGCAAGCCGATCCGCGCCGAGCGCCGTGTGGGGTTGGCGTTCGGCGGCGGCCTGGGGGTGCTGTACTCGGTGACGACAATCTCCGGACCGCCCCTCGCGATCATGTTGAACAACCAGGGTCTCGCGAAGCGGGACTTCCGAGCCGCGCTCGGGCTGGTCAGGCTGTCGGAATCCACCTTCACCGCCGTGGCATACTACCTGGCGGGCATGTTCTCCACGGAGAGCGCGGGCCTGCTGCCCTACATCCTTCCCAGTCTCGTCATCGGCATCCCGCTCGGTACGTGGGTCATTCGTCAGGTGCGGCCCGAGACGTTCCGGCGGATCTGCATGAGCTTCGACGCGTGGGTCGTGGGGTTCGGCATTTCGACGCTGCTACAGCAGCTTCACGTGATCGAGGGCGGTGCCGCGTTCTCGGTCCTGGCAGGCGTGGGCACGCTCGATCTCTGGCTGTTGTACCGGTTCTTCAAATACCAAGCGCCCCCGAATCAGGGGGCGCTCGAAGCGGTCGCCGCGGGGCCGTAGTCCTGGAGTCGCCAGCCGGCACGGCTAATTGCTCACAAGCACGTAGTACGTCGCCGCTCCGGAGTTATGCACGCGGAGGGTGAGGACCCCCGTAAAGCGTTGCGACCACGCGAGCCCGCACTCCCGGGCGTGGCCGGCGTCGCTCCCCACAAGCTGGGAGCCGTCGTAGAGGTGACAGTCGAGGTCGGCCGCCCCGTCCCCCGCGGTGACCACAAGGCGACTGGGCTGGTAGTCGCCTTCGAAGGTGATCCGGTATTCGACCTCGGTGCCCGGGGCCAGCTCCCCGTCGGCCCAGACGGGGCCGCCGACCGCGCCCCGCGTCGCGCCGAGGCTCGCCGCCGCACGCAATTCGCTCGCGAGCGCCGCGTCGCCCAGCCCCGCCCTGGCATTCCCGGCGAGCTCCATGGCGGCGTTCGCCGTCACGACGTCGTGCTGCTCGACGGCAATCCGAACCGCCTCGCGCAGCAATCCGGCCGCGGTCACACTCGCACGCTGCGGGGTCACGCGCTCCAACCCCGGCGACGGCCGCTCGGCGACGATCAGTAGCTGCGCCGCGGCTAGCACGCTCCGCGGGTCGCGATGCGCGATCCCCGATCGAGCCAGCGCCGCTGCGGTCTGCCGCAGGCTCACTGCCGGGATGTTGCTCTGGGCCGTCGCTGCCCGGGGCCGCGCCCCATCGCTCCCGAAGAGCGACAAGACAAACAGGGTAACCACCGCCCGGTTCATGCCTCACCTCCTCGCCACAGAAGCACTCCGTCCATCGGACTCGGTCTCAATTGGCCACGGTCGGCGAGAGCTGTCAACGCGCGGCCGCCGGATGCATCACCCCGCCCCCACCAGCTCGAACGCCGCCCAATACTTGGGCTCGTGGAACTCTGGCCGGGCGCGCACGTCCTCCTGCGCCCGCCTGAGCGCCTCCGCCTTCGACGGATGATCCGTGTCGCCGAGCCAGTGGGTGTAGAAGTGTTTCATTAACAGCGCTGTCGCCTCGTCCGACACACTCCACAGACTCACCAGCACGCTGCGGGCGCCCTTGGCGAGGAACGCGCGCTGCAGCCCCACAGTCCCCTCGGCCTGCTTCAAGTCACCGAGGCCGGTTTGGCAGGCGCTCAACACCACGAGGTCGGCACGGAGCTTGAACGCCGGATCGTCCAACACCTCCCCAACCGTTAGGAAGCCGTCCTGGCCGGCCCCGGGTGCCAAGGCGATGAACGACTGGCGCGCGCGGGCTTCGGCGGCATACGCGTAGCCGTGCGTGGCGAGGTGAACGACGGCTGCCCGGGGCAGGCGCCCCCGCACCTGGGCTTCGGAGGCCTGGGCGCCGACCAGAACTGGCGTCCCAAGCCGCTGGGCCACCCACCGCCCCTCGGCTTCGGCCTGCGGCAGCGGCCCGAGCGCAAACGTCTCGCCGGAGCTCGACTTCGTCGGCATCACGGGATTCCCTACCACGAGCGCCGTGCGAAGCGCTGTAGTCTGGGCCGAGCCCGTGGGCAAGCCAGCTCGGGCTTCCGCTTCGCCCAGGGCGGCGAGCGACGGGGCATACCGCACCGCGTAGCGATTGCCGAGCGGCGCGGCGCTTGAGTCGAGGAACAGCGCCGCGAACGGCACTAACCCCAGCGACCCGTGCGGCACCACCACGATCTCCCGGGCCGCCCCCAGGCGTTGCCCGAGGCCAGGCGGCAACAGCAGCGCGCTCAGCGTGTGGGCGACGGAGTCGAGGGACGATGTGTTCACTTGCCGGACGCCAAGCCCCCCGAACGCCACGCCTTCGACCGGCCCGCCGCCCCGCAACGCAAGCCGCCCGCGACCCGCACGCTCACCCGCTCCGAGCGCAGCGCGAAACGCCCCGACGAGCTGCGCCAGCGTGTCGCGCGGCAGGGCGCGGCGCACGACGACGACCTCGCCCCCAGGCACCCCCACCCACAACAACAGCGTGTCTTGAGTGACGAGGTAGGAGAGCACGGCGGCGCCGCCGTGGGTGGCGCGCGCCAGGAGTTGCCCACCTTCGGTGGCGAGGTCCCGGCCTGGGCCGGTTTCCCGAGACGTCCCGCGCATCAGGTCCAGGAGTGCCTGCGCCCGGCCGCGCTCTGCCGCCGCCAGCGAAGCCCTGGCGCCCGCCTCCGCACTCACGCCGCCCACGCCGTTCGGCCATGCGAGCCACGCCAGCGCCCAGTTCTGGTAGAGCTGGACGTCCTGCTCGGCGAAGCTCAGGCGGTTAGCGTCGCCGCCGGCGAAACGGCCGACTTGAGCCCGCGTAGCTGAGGCGGAATCGTAGTACGCGACGGCGGCTCGGAAGTCACGTTTGGAGCGGTGAAACACCTGAGCAAGGTTGTAGAGCGTTTCTCCCTCGCGCGCGCGATCGCCGACCTCGCGCAGCAGAGCAAGCGCCTGGTTCAGAAGTCTCACTGCCGTATCGGGCTGGCCGAGGGACTGATAAACCCGACCGAGGTCATTCAAAGCCCACGTCTCGCCGGCTTTGTCTCCGACCTCCCGCTTCAAGCCCAGTCCCTCGTTCAAGTAAACCAACGCCGAGTCGAGCCGCCCAAGCTCGAGCCACACGCGACCCATGTTGGCCAGGGTAATGCCCACGGTCCAACGCCGCCCGACTTCGCGGAGTACCAGCAGGGCCTCGCGGTAGTAGGCGAGAGCGGAGTCGCGCTGAGCAAGCTGCTCGAAGGAATAGCCGATGTTGTTCAGCGTCGTCCCTTCTCCGGCGCGGTCCTTCACCGCGCGGCGGAGCAACAGGGAGTGACGCAGGTAAACGAGCGCGGAATCCGGACGGCCCAGCAACTGAAGCACCATCGCGAGATTGTTGAGCGTGACGCCTTCCCCCACGCTGTCACCGAGCTGCTGCCTAATTACCAACGCACGGTTGAGGTAACCGAGCGCGGAGTCGGGACGGCCGAGCGCTTGGAACGCGACCCCGATGTTACTGAGCGTTCGACCCTCGGTTCGACGATCTTGCGCTTCCCGTGCGAGGACGAGGGCGTTTCGGTAGTGGAAAAGGGCCGAGTCCATTTGCCCTAGCCCATGGTAGACCTCTCCCACTCGGCTGAGCGCCTCGCCCAAGCCGGCGCGTTGGTGGGATTCGCGGAGGAGCACGATGAGCCGGCTGTAATAGACAAGCGCAGAGTCCGGCCTACCGAGGCTGTTATGCACATACGCGATGTTGCTGAGCATCTCCGCCATCTGAGGCAGCGCGCCGATCCGGCGATAAGATTCTGCGGCACGCAGATAGTGGAGGATCGATGACTCGGCTCCTTGCTTTGTGCCCAGCTCGTAGGCGGCATCCCCATCCCGGGCGGTCGCGTCGGCCGAGTCTCGAGCGGTCACTAACCCCGTAACCTGGCAGGAGAGTGACGGAAGTGCGGGCAGGGCCGGGAGAGCCACGCACAGGCTGGCCGCGATGCACAGCCATGCCGGTGCGCGGTGCCAGCGCTGATCTGCGCCACGCGCCATGCAGAACTCCCATATGAATCGAGTGCCAGCCGGTAGACACTGGCACTCGATAACCAATCCGCGCGACTTCGCAGCTATCTGTTGCGAATCACAATGCGCCCCAGCGCCAGTGGCGCAACGGGTTCTGCGCCGTCCGGCGCCCCGGCCTGATTGTCGTATGCGACACGTAAGGTGCGTCGCTGCCAGATCTTGATCCGGAGTTTGTCAACGCCACCGCCGCCTGGCAACTGTCCGTCGATGGCCGAAACAAGGAGCCCGAAGTCTCCCCCACCGTTGATGAGCCCAACGCCCTTGTATTGGGCCTTGGCGCCTACGATCGCGAGCCAGGCGTAGCTCGTGCTCCTAAACCGTAGATTGCCAGCGCGGAACCGGAAGAACGTGACGCCGTTCGGTACGGTGGAGCCCCTTGGGTACCGGGAGAGGAACGCGAACCTCGCCCTCCCCGTCAGAGTCGGATCCCGCGGATACGCGCCCGCTGGAGAGTCGATCCAACCGCACCCAGCGACCCCTCCCGTCAGGTCAAACACGACGACGAAGTCGAAACTCGACTTCCCGGGAGACCCGGAGCCATCAGAAACGGATATGGTTACGGAATAAATGCCGGCCGTTGTGTACGAATGGCTACCGCTCGCAGAGCCCGGCGACGAGCCTGCCGGCTCGGTAACGTCAGCGGCGGAACTCGTGCCATCTCCCCAGTCGATGCTCGCGGTGTGGGGCAGGACTTCTGTGTCCGTAAAATTCGCCGATGCGTTGACGACCGTATTCACCGGTAGCGGCTCCGCGGGTCCTGTCACGGGACCGACCAGTACGGTCTCTTCAAACTTCAGGTTGTCGATCGCGAACGAGGTGGCGACGCCTGGGTCGATCCCGCCTTCGTCCACGTAGAGCCAGACCTGGACCAGCTTCCCAGCGAACGCAGACATGTCGATCGAGGAATTCTGCCATCCCGTGCAGAGTGGGTATTCGGAAGGCACGCCACCGAGGGTGAGGCTACCGCAGCCGCCCTCCTTCAACGGCACCGCGCCTTGCTGCAGTTCGCTCCGCGAGATCCGGAACGCCTCAAGCGGTGCCACCGGGGCGGTGAAACACGTGCTGGCCTCCTCGACCAGCACGACCGCGAATGCATCCGTGCTCGGAGAAGTCGCGGGAGCGCGCGACAGGAGCGCCCAATCGAAATTCATCACCCAACCCGTGTTAGCGGGCAGGGTAAAGCACGTTTGGAGCCCGCTGCGCAAGTTGATGACGGGGTCGGGACTGCCCCGGAAAAAATTCGCCGTCGTAAGGAGCGCAAAGCAGTCAGGCACTGGAGGGAGATTATCGTTAGGGTCGTCTGGATTATCACGCGGATCGCGGCACTCCGAACCGGGGTTAGGAAGTGGGTTCGGGGCTGCACCCAGCACCGCGCCGACACTACCGACCGCGGAAAACTGTGGCTCGATGGTGGTGCCTGCAAAGCAAAACCCCTGAGCAAAGCAGACGTCGAAGGCATTCACGTCGCGTGCGGGTTCCCACCCGTGGGGCGCCCACTCAGTTCCGGGAATGACTCCGGCATTATTGGCGCCGTCGAATCCCCCACCTCCAATCGTTGTACTTGCGAACGACGGCCGCGCGAACGGAGCACTCGGGTCATCGCGGCATCCGCCCAGCAGGCCACTCAGCGACACAACCCCGCAGAGAATCGCCAGGAGACGAACCATGCGGCACCTCCCCAGCCTCACGTTTCTGAAAGCAGCAAGCCTACCACCTGCACGTCCCCTAAACCCACCCCAGGAGAGCATGGGAAAGGGCACCGTCATTAGTTGAAACGTTCACGCATAACGGCTGAGGTCAAGGGAGCGGATCAGTGTGGCGAGGGCGCCGAGCGTGGGACTCCTTCCCCAACCAAAGGGCGCGACTCATTGACTACAGCCGCCGGCAGAACACCAGGCGCGCCCACGTTCCGCGGGGCCCCCACTGGAACAGCCGGCCCCCCGGGGACGCGCTCGGCTCGGGCCAGGCCCGGAGCACCAACGCAGCGAGCTCCGGTGCGTAGCGCACGCCTGGCATGGCAGCGCCTGCGGCACGCACGTTTTCCGCGCGGGGCGCGGCAGGGCCGGTGAGGATCTCGCGTGCGTTGGCGCAGAAGCCGTCCAAGCCCGCCCGGAGCAGCTCCACTCGATGTCCGGGGAGGAGGTGCTGATCGCCCAGGATCCGGGTGAAAGGCCCGAGGTCGCCCGGGTCACCGGCCAGCCCAGCCGCTTGCTTCCACCCCGGCCGCTCGCCGAGATAGCGGCTCAACCGATCCGCGGCCTCCCGCAGGGCACGCGCCTGCACGGGCCGCTGGCGCAACTCCTCGATCACGGCGAGCGGCCGCAACGCGAGGTTCTGGAGCACCACGAGTCCGAAACTGTTCAAAGAATTCACAGACCCGTCGGGGGCGCGAAGCAGGTGCCCGGCCAGCGCAGCGTTCTCCCCCAACCGCGCGGCCGCGCGATCGAGCGCTCCGTCCCCCACGGCCAAGACCGCGGCCAGGGCATTGGCCATCGCCCAGTCACGCAAGGGTCGCTGCAGCTGAAGCATTCGCGCCGCCACGTCAGCCGGCGCCGGGATTTCAGACACGGGCCCGCCGAGCGCCGCAGCGAAGACGTCCACGGACTCGGCGGCGGCCATCTGGCGCACCGCGCCCACCCAGGGCAGCTGCACCAGGGCCGCGAGCGCCTGCCGCGTGTCAGCCGAAAGCCCGCGCCGACCAGCAGCTTGAAGAAGAGGAAGGAGGGAGTCGCCGCTTCGGAGTAGCTCGACACGTAGCTTGGGAGGCTGGGCGGCTAGATCGCGGACCCAAGTGTTCACCACGCTGTCACTGACGCGCCTTGGCCGCGGAAGGTACGACTCCCACACGGGTCGTGCAGCGCCAACCGCATCCTCCTCGTCGAGGTGACGCAGGGTGGCAGGAACCTCGGAGACCTGAACGGCGAGCTGCCGCCTCACCGCCCCGGCAGTCACTGCGGCCAGCGCAACCCCGCCGAGCCCGAGGCTCACGAGTGCGGCGGCGACCGCCGCCGCCAACCAAGCCCCGCTGAGCACGAGACCGAGCGCGCCACGGCGAGCAAGAGCCGGAGAGCCGGCGTCAGGGACCCCGGCGTACCACTCGGCCACCGCCTGGGGAGTTGCCACCGGGGCGACGCCGCGCGCGGACGGCGTGGGTATTCCGCGCGTGCTCAGAGCGCCGAGGAGGCGCCGCTCCCGCCGACGAGCGGCGAGGCCAGGGGCCGAGCACGCCGCCGCTGGGCCCGCGATAAGCGCCGCTACGACAAGTCCCTCCACCGTGGACAGGCCGAGAACCGCGAGGAGACCGGTCGCAACGAGCGTCCCCCAGATCGCGAAGCTGAGGAGTCCCCAGACTCCGGCGCACAGCCACGCGGCGGCCCGCCGCCGGCGCTCATTCAGGATGTCGTGCCGATCGAAGGCCGGCAGATACGCACACTCCCGCGCTCCCGCGAGCAGCAGGCCGGTACGACCATCGGGGTCGGCCGCCACGTCGGTCAAGGTGTCCCACGTCCAGCCGACTCGATGACCCCGCACGAGAACAGGCAGCGCGCCTCCGGCTAGGGCGAGAACCGTCCACAGGCCGATGACGAAGCCCCCGATTCCGGCGCAGACCACGATCCGCCAGAGGGCCGCAGCCGCCGAGCCGTCGGTCGACGCTACACTTCGCACGCCGAGCGCCGTGGCAGCCGCCTCCTGAACCG
This sequence comes from Gemmatimonadota bacterium, assembly GCA_003221005.1. Lineage (GTDB taxonomy): Bacteria > Gemmatimonadota > Gemmatimonadetes > Gemmatimonadales > GWC2-71-9 > AG25. Next base: position 6,601 of record QHTZ01000099.1, on the reverse strand, counting down.
GCCGGAATCGAATCCACCAGTCCGCACCGAAGCTTATGGCGTCGGGCGGGGCCGCCAGCACGAGGAAGGCGACGAGTCCCGCTGCCGTGGCGCCGAGGGCGACGCCACCCAGGGTCCTCGCCCGACCCCGCAGGGCTCCAAGGCCGGGCGGGGGCCATTGCGGGTCCGCTTCCGTCGAAGGGAGCAGCGCGTGAGCGACCTCCGCGGCACTCGGACGGTGCACGGGGCTTTTCGCGAGGCAGCGACTCACCAGGCCTGTGAGCGCGGGCGAGAGGTCCGGTCGGCGCCGGCTGAGCGGCGCGGGCACAGTCTTCGCGTGGGCCTCAATCCACCCAGAAACGGACCCCGCCCAGTACGGGAGTTCCCCCGACAGCAACTCGTAGGCGACGAGCCCGAGGCTGTACACGTCGCTCTTCGCGTCCACGACGCCGCCCTCCGCCTGTTCGGGACTCATATACTCGAGGGTACCGAAAAGCAGGCCACGGGCCGTGAGTGCCGGGTAGTCGGATCGAGCGGCAGCGGAAGCCGCGGCCGCCACACCGAAGTCCACCACGATGGCGCGACCGGCCGCGGCTTCGACCATGATGTTGGACGGCTTGACGTCACGGTGGACGAAGTCCCGCTCGTGCGCCACCGCAAGTGCGGCCGCGACCTCGCCCAGAATCCGCCGGGCGTCCCGTTCCCCGACCCCGGTCCCCTGCTTCTCCGCTTCGGCCTTCCATTCGGCAATCAGTACGTCCAGGGGCTTCCCGGCGACGTACTGCATGACGATGTACGGGAGCTTCGCCGCATTCGTCTCGCCCACCCCATAGACCTGGACGACGTTCGGATGAGAAAGGGCCGCGGCCATGCGCGCCTCTCTCTCAAAGCGCGCCACGGCGGTCTGGTCTGCCGCGAGGCTGGGAGCCAGCACCTTGATGGCGACGAGGCGTTTGAGCGCGGGCTCGCGCGCGAGAAACACAGTACCCATCCCACCGCCTCCTAGCTGCTTCAGCACCTCGTAGCGGGGGGCGACCGAGGCGGCGAGCTCACTCCGCAGGCGGGCGAGGTCGAACGGCGGGACGTCCACGCGCTCGTCCTCGGCGTGCGCCCGCGCACCGGTCATGGCCCCGCAAGCGGGGCACGCCAGCGCGTCCGCCGGCAGCGGAGCAGAGCACTCGGAACAGTACGCCATGCCGACGCGAACGTATCGTGACCGAGCGGGCGTTGCCAGAGGACTGGAGTCAGCCGAGTCACGGGCGCTCGACTCGATACACCGGATGGATCTCCCACAACGCCCGCGCCGACGAGTTGCAGCGGCCGTGCTCCCCGTCGAGCCACTCCAGCCCACCCCTGCGGCGCCGGTGCTGGCCGTCGTAGAACGCGGCTCCGGTGACCTGCACTCGCACGGGGTGGGCGAGGTTGAAGTTCTTGACCGTCTTCTTGCTCCCAAGGAGTGCGTCGAGATCGGCGCGGGCCTGCGCGTAGCGGGCGCTCAGCCGCGCCGGCGGAATCTCCGCCACAATGCACGAGTCCCGAGGGCTATCGAGCCGATCGGTGAGCTCGATGTGCCAGTCGCCATCGTCCTTGATCTTCTCGACGCGCCGCACCCAGCCCTGGACGCGGTAGAGCGCAAGCTCGCGTCCGCCGCGTTTGGCGCAGCGATCGCGGCTGGTGAGCGGCGGCGGCTCCCAAGCGCTCAGGATGACGGGGATTGCGACCGGCAGTGGCTTGAGCGCGGCGAGGGAAGTGTCGGTCTTGACGCTCCAGCGGTAGCGCGGCTCGCGGCAGGCCGCGCCCTGGGCGCCGAGGCGCGCCGCCGGGAGCGCGAGCAGCGCGGCCAGCAACCGGAGCCGCACCCTAGGCCGTCTGGGCGGCGAGATCGATGAATCGCTCCTGGGCGCTGCGCTGGTCCCCCGTCGCCTCCGGCCTGCGCCGCTGATAGCCGCCGTCCGGACACAGCTCCCATGCCGTCGGGTCCGCGAGCTCCGCGGCCAGGATGTCGTCGAGCCGGCGGCGGCACTCGGGATCGCGCACGGGCGCCACGACCTCGACCCGCCGGCGCAGGTTCCGCGGGCGCCAGTCGGCTGAGCCGATGTAGTACTCCGGCTCGCCGCCGTTGGCGAAATAGAAGATCCGGGCGTGCTCGAGGAATCGCCCGAGCAGGCTGATGACGCGGATCCGCTCGGAGAGGCCTGCCACGCCGGGCCGGAGCGAGCACACGCCGCGCACGATCAGGTCGATCGCGACCCCGGCCTGGGAGGCGCGATACAGGGTCGCGATCATCTCCGGATCGGTGAGGCCGTTGAGCTTGACGCAAATCCTAGCGCTGCGCCCCGCGCGGGCATGTGCCGCTTCCCGCTCGATCAGCTCGATGAAGCGCGGCAGCAGGTGCGTCGGCGCGACGAGCAGCTGCTGGTAGGAGGTCTCGGGAGCCCGGGATGACCCCGACAGCTCGTTGAACAGCGCATTCAAGTCAGCGCCGAGCGCCTCGTCGGACGACAGCAAGCCCAAGTCAGTGTAGAGGGCCGCCGTCGCGGCGTTGTAGTTGCCGGTCCCGATGTGCACGTAGCGCCGGACCGTGCTCTTCTCCCGGCGGACCACCAGCGCGGTCTTGGCGTGGGTCTTTAGGTTCACGAGCCCGTAGACGACGTGGATCCCCGCCTCCTCGAGCTTCTTCGCCCACTCGATGTTGCGCTCCTCGTCGAACCGCGCCTTGAGCTCGACGAAGACGAACACTTCTTTGCCGGCCCGCACCGCCTGCAGCAGTGAATCGACGACCCCAGACCTCCCGCCCGCCCGGTACAGCGTGAGCTTGATGGCCAACACGTCCGGGTCCGCCGCCGCTTCGGCGAGCAAGCGCTCCACCGTCGCCTCGAAGGAATCGTACGGGTGATGGATCAGGACGTCGCGGTCGGCCAGGATATCGAAGATCGACCGTCCTGCGGGGAGCGGGGAGCGGCCACGGAACACCGGGTATTGCAGCTGCTCGAGCGGCAGGTCGGCGATCTCGCGCAACCCTCCCAGGTCCAGGATGCCGTCCACCTCGTACACGTCTCCCGGCCCGAGCGCGCTCACGTCCTCGGCGGCCTCGAACCGCAATTCCCGCAGCAGCTGCTCCCGTAACGCCGCCGGCGTCGCCCGCTCCAGCTCGAGGCGCACGGCCGGCCCGTAGGGCCGACGCTTGGTCTCTTCCTGGATCGTCCGCAGCAGGCTCGTCGCCTGCTGTTCGTCGGGGTCGGGCTCGCCGCTGCGGGTGAGGCGGAACGCGTAGGCCCCTTCGACGCGCCGCCCGGGATATATCGCCTCCAGATTGGCCCGAACGACATCCTCCAGGGGCACCAGCCCTCCGTCCTCGGGCACTTTCACGAAGCGCGGCAGGCCATCCGGAATCTTGACGTAGGCGAAGTGCATGGGTCCCGTTCTCGGATCGCGCAACATGACCGCGAGCGAGAGCCGGAGATTGGGGATCAGCGGGAACGGGTATCCCGGGGCCCGGGTTATGGCCTGCGGCGTCAAGACGGGAAAGACCTGCTCCGCGAAATAGCGCACCAGAGCGTCGCGCTGCCGCGGGGACAAGTCGCCCCAGCGCAGGATGCGGACGTCGTGCTCGGCCAGCTGGGGCACCAGGCTCGCCGCAAGACACCGGGCCTGGCGCTCGAGCAATGGGCGCAAGCGGATCGCGATGGCGTCGAGCTGGTCCTGCGGCGTGAGGCCGTCATCGCTCGGGCCTGCTTCACCCGTGACCACCGCTCGTTTGAGGGCGCCCACACGGACCATCACGAACTCGTCCAGGTTCGCGCTGAAGATGGAGAGGAACCGCACGCGCGCGAGCAGCGGCACTCGCGGATCTTCCGCCAGCTCGAGCACGCGCTTGTTAAACTCGATCCAGCTGAGCTCGGGGTTGATCAGCTGCTCCGGGGCGGGGCGCCGCGGATCCAGCGGGGGCGCGGTCCGCAGTGCATCACGGGTCACGCCCCTGGCCGACAGGGACGTGCGAGGGATGTCAGGCGGGGCCGTCGCTGCGATGGTGGCCGACCACTCAGGCAGGGAATCGGACCGCGCCGCCACGGTGAGAGCGGCGAGTGTCCTTGCGTCGCGCAACACCGGCGACCCCACGCGCGCCACGATCTCGGCCAGCGGGAGCCACTCCAGGCCCGCACCGTCGGCGCGCGCGAGCCCGCCGGGGAGGCGCGTCGCGAGCCAGACCTCCAGCGGAGGCCGGATACCGGCCGCGGCGGCTATCCCCAGCCAGCGTACCTCGCCGTCTGAGCTTCCGAAGCACGTCCGCAGCACGTGGCGGCACGCATCCTCGCCGCTTCCCCTTTTCACCGGGACCCGAAGCTCGCCACCATCCGAATGCAGTGCGATGCAACCCTGGTGGAGAGCGACGACCGCCACCTCGCGGCCCCCTTCGACGGCCCGTTCCAGCGCTTCGCGCTCCAGCTCCCGCAGCAGCCGCTCCGCCCGGTGGAACTTGTCCACGAGCAGGGGGCGCAGCTCGTACGCCTGGGCGAACGCCCTGGCGAGGTCCTCCTGACTGGGCCGGCCGGCCCGCAGGCGCCGGATCTTGAGTTCCTGGATTGTCCCGGCGAGCTCGGGGGTGCGCACCGTGACCACGTCGTAGACGAGCTCGAACCGCGCCCGCGCGAACCATCTCGCCTCCGCGGGACGCACGCGCCGCTCGGTCTCGAGCGCCACACGCGGCAAGAGCAGCCCAGGCTCGATCAGTGCGCGGAGGCGCCGTGCCGGCTCCGAGGTCCCCGTGAGCGCCTGGCCACCCTCGAGCTCGGGTACGTCCGCCTCGAACACTTGCGGGAGCACGAGCGCCACGGCGCCCTCCGAGCGTCCGATCGCGTGCACGGTGAGCACGCGCCGGTCATCCATCTGGATCCGGAACCGGCACGTCACCCCGCGCCGGCGCAGCGACCAGTCGGACGCGTCGAAGTAGATGTCGCGGTGAAACGTCGTTGCGACCGGCCCGGCGCGCAGGCGGAGCGGCAGGGGCTCCTGGACCAGGCGGTTCAGCAGAGCGAGGCTCGGAACGTCGAGCTTGGATTCGGCGACCCGGCCCATCCTAGAACGCGAAGCCGGCCCGCACGTAGGTGAGCGTCGCTTCCGCGCTACGCGCCGTGGCGACGCTCAGCGTGTTCCCCCGGCTGAGGAACGCGAGCCACACCCCGCCCCCGGTGGCGGTGTGCCAGCGGTCCGACGTCTCGCCCGCCACGAAGACGCGTCCCGCGTCTGCCAGGCCGAACACGCCCAGGTCCACCGGCATTAGGAAGTAGAACTTAGTGAGCAGCAGCCGCAGCTCGGCGTTGCCGTACAGCGCAGCGTCGCCGCCGAAGCGGTACTCGGGGAAGCCGCGCACGCTGCTCAAGCCGCCCACGTACGCCGCCTCGTGGAACGGATAGGTCCCCCATACCTTCTTCCCGCCGATGCGCGTGGCGAGGGTCGGTTGCAGCGGGATCGAGGCCGTGAGGTACGTCGCGGCCTCCGCGTGCCCTTCCCCGAACGCGGAGGTGACGTCCCACGCGGCTGGATACACGCTCCCTCCCACGCTCAACGAAACGCCTCGGCTGGGGGCTCGCGGCCGGTTGCGCGTGTCGACGCTGAACTCCACCTGGCCCCCCATCTGTCCGAAGCCGTTGACGCCGTAGGGCCGGAGCGAATCGATGAGCGTGCCTGCTTGCGGAGTCGTCTGCCCGTATTTCAGCAACGGGCCGAACGAGAACTGGACCGCCTCCGAGATTGGTACCACGATCGAAGGAGCGAAGAGATAGTGCTGCTGGCGCACGTCGTAGTACTCGCTCGCACCCGGGGCCGCGACGTTGTTGCCGAAGCCGTAAAAGCTGACGACATCGATGCCCGACGCCCGCGCCTCGAGCGTCGCCCGTAGCGACCGACCGACTCCGCGAAACTCGCCGAGGTACTCGGCCTGGAACCGCTGTTCACTGGTGGCGTAGTTGACCCCGAGGGTCATGAGGGTGCTGTAGGGCTCCTTGCGGAAGCCGTATTTCGTGTACGTCTGCCCGGCACCGGCCACGACGCCAAGCTTGGGGAGGTAAAGGAGCCGCACCGTCGGGTTCCAGCGGGAGCCCCAGTCGCGCGGCGGCGCCTGCGTCGGATCGCTGAAGGACGGTTCGGCGTAGGGATGCCGGTCGACCGCCGTCCCCGGCCCCGTGAGGAAGCGATTGTTACCGTGGTCGTCGTAGAACCGCGCGCCCCCCGCCCGGGCAGAGTCCACAAGCTCATCGTCCCCCGGGCCACCGATCGCCCGCACCGCGATGTCTCCCGGCCCGGCGCCCCGCACCACCACCCGGTTGTCTCCGCCGTGCATGTAGAGGCGCACCTCGCGCGTCTCCCCCGGCCGGAAGGTGCGGGAGTAGTACGCCGGCCCCCCCTCCCCCCCGGACGCCGCACTCGAACCCCGGTCACGCCGGTACAGCCGGACCGACACCGAGCCGTCGCCCTGACGGTCCACCACGGCCAGCTCTGCTTCATCGGTGCCGTGGATGTCCACGGAGCTCGCGAGGAGCGCATAGAAGCGGTCCGCGGCCAACCGCAGTCCGTCGCGGCGCAGCTTGAGGGCGCGGGTGAGGCGGGCGCCGTCGCGCGCGTA
>QHTZ01000047.1:6963-12616 GCA_003221005.1 Gemmatimonadota bacterium | reverse complement strand
CCCGATCGCCAGCAGCTCTCTCGTCCCCCACGTATATTGATCGCCAGCGATCAGAATGCTGGCGTGCGGGATCTCGAGAGCTTCCTCGGCCAACATGGTTACGACGTCCTCCGCCTCTACGCGGGCGCTCCCGTGCTCGAGCGCGCCCGGGCCGTGCGCCCCGATGTAATCGTGCTCGACGACAAACTCGCCGACCGTCAGAGCCTCGACCTCAGCCGCACGCTACGGGACGATTCCCTGATCGGCCTGAGCACGCCGATCCTCCTGCTCACGAGGGGCCAACCCACACCGAAAGAGCATATTGTTGCGCTGCGAGCGGGGATCTGGGAGCTGCTCTCCCAGCCGTTGAATCCGAACGAGTTGCTCCTCAGGCTGGATACACTCGTCCTCGCGAAGCTCGAGGCCGACCGCGCTCCCAAGACGGACCTGGTGGACGATGTCACCGGTCTGTACAGTGCGCGGGGGTTGGCTCGCCGCGCGCGAGACCTGATCTACCAAGCGTCACAGCACAACACTTCTGCGGCGTGCGTGATGTTCGCGCCGGAGGTCGAAGGCGAGCCGGACAGCAGCGACAGCGGAGGCGAGGCGACCGCGGCGCTGGTGCGGGGTATCGCAGGGGTCTTTCAAGCGACGGGGCGCCGCTCAGACGCGATCGGAAGAGTCGGGCCCACCGAGTTTGCCGTAGTCGCGCCAGGAACGGACGCCGCGGGCGCGGTCAAACTCGCTGAGCGATTCCGCCGTGCGGTGCCGGCTGGTGGAACGGCGGAGGCTGGAGCGCGACGGGCGTTCGAGCTGCGTGCCGGCTATGACGCCGTCGGCAACGTTCGCTACATGCCCGTCGAGCCCAACGACCTGCTGGCGCGCGCCGCGCGCGCCCTGCAGCTGGCGAAATTGGAGGGCAAATGGATACGGCAATCGAGCGAAGGACCGTAAAGGACCGAAGGAGTCATGACGCCACGCCTCGTCTCGCGCGGGACGTGCTGACGCGGCTCCGCGACGCGCCCGGCCGGCTCCTGCACCCCCTGCGCCGGCGGCACGCGCTGGACGCGCTGCGGCGGCGCCCTGCGCCGGCCGCGGTACTCGTCGTGTGCCACGGCAACATCTGCCGCAGCCCGTTCGCCGCCGCGCTGCTGGCCGCGGAGCTCGCGCCGGGGGGAGCGCGCGTGCAGTCCGCGGGATTCTTCGCCCCCAACCGCCCGTGCCCGCCGGAGGCGGTAACGGTGGCGGCACGGCGCGGCGTGGATCTCTCTGCGCACCGCTCCACGCTGCTGACCGCACAGTTGGCACATTCCGCAGACCTCATCGTCGTCATGGACCCGGCCCAGGGACGCCTCATCCATGACCGATTCGGTCGGCTGTACCGCGATATCGTAGCGCTCGGCGATTTGGACCCGATGTCAATCTCGACGCCAGTCATCCGGGATCCCGTGGACCAAGACGTTGAAGTGTACGAGGAGAGCTACGCGCGCATCGAGCGCTGCGTGGCCGAGCTGGTGCAGGTTCTCACCTCCAGGCCGTAATCCACCGCCGCTTCACGCGCGCGGTGGAGTCACCCAACAATCGGTGCGCTCACGCACCGCGCTTGCCGCACGATAGTGCAGCGGGGGCGCGGCATCCGCCCCGCACCGGGCGCGACTCCGCTGCATCGAGCGCACTGGCCCTCTGGCCTGAACCTTGCCTCAGCGGGGGCCCGTGATGCCGGTCGGTGCGCCCTGCTCGGCGGCATCGGTGTGTTGCGGGCGCTCCACAAGGAGGCAGCGGTATGAACAAGCGAACAACGATCGCCGGTCTGGCGGCACTGCTGGCAGCGGGCCTGCTGGTCGTGGGATGCAGCGAGTCAGTGGCGCCGGGTGGCAGCGCTTTCAGACGCCCAGTGTTCGACGTCGGGGGCGACCAGATGAACGGCACGCTCGGCGAGAGCGGCACCTATCTCATCAAGGGGTTCAACCCCACCAACCCGCACCCCGGCGATGCGATCATCGCCACGTTCCTCTGGCTCGGCTCGACCAACATCATCGATTCGGTTGACGACGTCCTCACGACGAGTCCCTATACGCCGGTCGGGAATAGGTACACGCTGGTCGAGTACGTCACCGCGGGCGGCGTCTCGATGGCCACGTACGTCGCGACGAATGTGCAGGGCTTTCCCTACCCGGCGCCGAGCGATGCCTACATCCTTGCGGTGCGGGCGAACCTGTCGCAGCCGGTCTCGGATGGCGGTGTGATGATCTCGGCGTGGAGCGGCGTCTACCCCATTCTGGCGGGGGCCTTGGGGGCGCACCGGTCGGCCACGGGTACTGGCTCCGCGTATCCCACGGTCGCCGATCCCGGCCCGGTTGCGGTTGCTGCAGGTGCGCTCGCCTTTGCCATCACCAGTGCGAACAGCGTGGTCGGCCGCGAGCCGCCCCCGGGCTTTGGGGTCTTCGCCCAGCAGTCCGATGCGTTCCTTCAACTCGCCGAGCAGCTGGCTCGCCAGCGTGTTCTCGCTCAACGAAGCGCCGACGAGACTGGTATTCACCGTCCAGCCCAGTAGCTCGCTGCCCTGCCCGGTGACAATGCCGCCCGTGCAGGTCACGGCCCAGGACGACAAGGGCCGGACTGTCACGGCGTTTAACGGCCCCGTTACGATGGCGATTGGGCACAATGGCGGGGCGATCATGCCCGGCACGCTGTCCGGCACGTTGACGGTTTCCGCGGTCAACGGCGTCGCTCAGTTTGGCAACCTGTGTATCGACCAGCCCAACCTGCCCGGGAACTCGTATACGCTGCGGGCAACGTCTGGTGTCGTGGTCCTGAATGTCGAAAGCGCCGGCTTCAACATCGGGCTCTGATGTGCGTGCCTGACACGAGGTCTACCTAGGGGGTAGTGCTGCAGCAATAGGAACTGACAAGCGCCGGAGCCAGCCGAGCTGCTCGGTGGGTGCAGGCGCAGGGCGCACACTTCATAACGTGGCGGCCGTCATGCGGCAGCGGACACCAATCCCGCGCGAGCGCGCTCTCTCCACTGAGGGCGCCCGATGATGCGCAAACGGGTAACGGTCGCGGGGCTTCCGAGGATACTCGCAGCCGCGCTCGTGGCCGCGGCGTGCAGTGAGTCGGTCGGCCCCGGTCCCGTCGGTCCCCGATCCCCCCAAACGGACGTTACAGCAAGCGGCATCACGTTCGACCAGATGAACGGCGCGCTCAACCAGAGCGGCAACGTCCTCATCAAGGGGTTCAACCCCACGAACCCGCACCTTGGCGATGCGATCCTCGCCACGTTCGTCTGGCTTGGCTCGACCAATATCATCGATTCGGTGACCGACGTCCTGACGACCAACCCCTATTCGCCGGTCGGCAATAAGTACACGCTGGTCGAGTACGTCACGGCCGGCGGTGTCTCGATGGCCACGTACGTCGCGACCAACGTGCAGAACTTTCCCTACCCAAACACGAGCGATGCCCAGGTGCTGGCGGTGCGCGCGAATCTCTCGACGTCGGTGACGGACGGCGGGGTCTTGATCTCGGCGTGGAGTGGCGTGGCGGGGGTGACGACCCAGGCCCTCGGCGCGCACCGCTCGGCCTCGGGCTCCGGCTCGTCGTATCCCACGACGGCCGATCCGGGCGCGATTGCAGTCAACGCGGGCGCGCTCGCCTACGCCATAACGATGTCGAACGCGCTGGCCAACCGCGACCACCCCCCCGGCTTTGGGGTCTTCGCCACGCAGTCCGACGCGAACCTGGTGGACGAGGCCGACACCGTCGTGCAAGCCAGCGCCGGCACGGTGGATCCCCGCTGGAGCTGGAACTTCACCGCGCCCAGCACCTGGCTCGCCTCCGTCCTCGCCCTCAACCCGGCGACGGCGCCGCCGTCGCAACCTGCGTCGGCGACTCATCTCGTGTTCACCGTCCAGCCGAGCACTACCACCGCCGGCAGCGCAATCTCGCCCCCCGTGCAAGTGGCCGCTCAGGATGACGCGGGCAACACCGACGCGAGCTTCACGGGCCCGGTCACAATTGCCCTGGGTACGAATCCGAGTGGCGGGACGCTTTCCGGGACGAAGACCGTGACGACGGCAAGCGGCGTCGCCGCCTTTTCGAATCTGAGCATCGACAAGGCGGGGACCGGGTACACGCTGCAGGCTACGGCCTCGGGCTTGACGGGCGCCACCAGCGCCGCGTTCAGCATCACGGCGCCCCCCCCGCCCCCGGGGACGGGGATCACGTTCGACAAGATGAACGGCTCGCTCAACGAGAGCGGCACCTATCTCATCAAGGGGTTCAACCCCACGAACCCGCACCTCGGCGATGCGATCCTCGCCACGTTCGTCTGGCTTGGCTCGACGAACATCATCGATTCGGTTGACGACGTCCTGACCACGAGCCCGTATACGCGGGTCGGCAATACCTACACGCTGGTCGAGTACGTCACGGCCGGCGGTGTCTCGATGGCCACGTACGTCGCGACCAACGTGCAGAACTTTCCCTACCCAAACACGAGCGATGCCCAGGTGCTGGCGGTGCGCGCGAATCTCTCGACGTCGGTGACGGACGGCGGGGTCTTGATCTCGGCGTGGAGTGGCGTGGCGGGGGTGACGACCCAGGCCCTCGGCGCGCACCGCTCGGCCTCGGGCTCCGGCTCGTCGTATCCCACGACGGCCGATCCGGGCGCGATTGCAGTCAACGCGGGCGCGCTCGCCTACGCCATAACGATGTCGAACGCGCTGGCCAACCGCGACCACCCCCCCGGCTTTGGGGTCTTCGCCACGCAGTCCGACGCGAACCTGGTGGACGAGGCCGACACCGTCGTGCAAGCCAGCGCCGGCACGGTGGATCCCCGCTGGAGCTGGAACTTCACCGCGCCCAGCACCTGGCTCGCCTCCGTCCTCGCCCTCAACCCGGCGGCGGCGTCTGCTTCCGGCAACCTGACGGCCACGACAAGCACCTCGGGTTCTAACCTCGATCCTGATGGCTACACGGTCACGGTCGATGGGACGACGAGCCAGGCGATTGCGACGAACAACAGCACCGGCATCACCTTCACGGGGCTCGCGGCGGGCAGTCACAGCGTGGCGCTCTCCGGGGTGGCGGCGAACTGCAGCGTGACGAGCGCGAATCCGCAGACGGTCAACGTCCCGAGCGGTGGGACGGCGACGGCCGCCTTCACCATCAGCTGCTCGGCGACGACGGGGAACCTCACGGTGACGACGAGCACCGGGGGCTCGAGTCTTGATCCTGATGGGTACACGGTGACGGTGGACGGGAGCACGAGCCAGGCGATTGCGACGAACAACAGCACCGGCATCACCTTCACGGGGCTCGCGGCGGGCAGTCACAGCGTGGCGCTCTCCGGGGTGGCGGCGAACTGCAGCGTGACGAGCGCGAATCCGCAGACGGTCAACGTGCCCTCGGGCGGCACGGTGACGGCCGCCTTCACGGTGAACTGCACGACGCCGCCCGGCACCTTGCGGGTGACGACGAGCACGGGGGGCTCGAGTCTTGATCCTGATGGTTACACGGTGACGGTGGACGGGAGCACGAGCCAGGCGATTGCGACGAACAACAGCACCGGCATCACCTTCACGGGGCTCGCGGCGGGCAGTCACAGCGTGGCGCTCTCCGGGGTGGCGGCGAACTGCAGCGTGACGAGCGCGAATCCGCAGACGGTCAACGT
>QHTZ01000047.1:0-6917 GCA_003221005.1 Gemmatimonadota bacterium | reverse complement strand
TACACGGTGACGGTGGACGGGAGCACGAGCCAGGCGATTGCGACGAACAACAGCACCGGCATCACCTTCACGGGGCTCGCGGCGGGCAGTCACAGCGTGGCGCTCTCCGGGGTGGCGGCGAACTGCAGCGTGACGAGCGCGAATCCGCAGACGGTCAACGTGCCGTCGGGCGGCACGGCAACCGCGGCCTTCACGCTGAGCTGCACCTCGCCCAACACGGCGCCCACCGTGAACGCCGGGCCGGACGAGACGGTGGCGGTCGGGCTGTTCTACACGCTCACGTGGTCGTTCAGCGACCCGGACAACGGGCCGTGGTCATACACGGTCGACTGGGGTGACGGATCGTCGCCGACCACCGGCAGCGCTTCGAGCCCGGGCACGATCAACTCGGGGCACACGTATGTCCTGCCTCTGGGCCAGCACACGATCCGCGTGACGGTGACCGACAGCCGCGCCGCCTCGGGCTCGGACTCGAAGGTGGTCACGGTGATCCTGTGAGCGGACCGAGACGACATAGTGAGGGCGTGGCGTCGCCGCGACGAGTTGCTGCTTCTGCCCGACGCACGAGGGCGCCGCCGTGCGGGAACTAACCTCCCCGAAGCGCTGCGCGGTCGGGCACACCGGTTGCACCCCCCAAAGGCCATGATCGCCCACCACTTCACCATCGATGTCGAGGAGTACTTCCAGGTCTCGGCGTTCGAATCCCGCGTCGCGCGGTCGGCATGGGAGCGCCTCGAGTCCCGCGTGGTGGGGGAGGTCGCTCGCTTGCTCGAGCTGCTGGCTCGGCACGAGGCCCGCGCGACGTTCTTCGTGCTCGGCTGGGTGGCGGAGCGGCAGGTCGAGCTGATTCGTACCATCGCTCACGCGGGCCACGAGGTCGCGTCACACGGCTGGGACCACGCGCGCGTGACGCACCAGACGCCGCTCCAGTTCCGCGAGTCGATTCGGCGCAGCAAGGGTGTGCTGGAGGACATCACCGGCGCGCCCGTGCTCGGGTTTCGCGCGCCGAGCTTTTCAATCGTGCGGGGTCGCGAGTGGGCGCTCGACATCCTGATCGAAGAAGGCTATCGCTACGACTCCAGCCTATTTCCGGTGCGGCGTCCAGGATACGGCTATGCCGGCGGCCGGCCGGACCCACACTGGCTCGCGCGCCCTGCCGGCTCGATCGCAGAGATTCCCCCGACTACGCTGCACTGGTGCGGCCTCCACGTCCCCGCCGCAGGCGGTGCCTACTTGCGGTTGCTCCCCTACGGCGTCGTGCGGGCTGGGCTGCGCCAGTGCGAACGCCGTGGCGTGCCCGGCACGTTCTATGTGCACCCCTGGGAGCTCGATCCTGCCCAGCCGCGGGTTGACGTCTCCTGGCTCACACGCGTGCGCCACTACGGCGGATTACGATGGACCGCGCAGCGACTCGAGCGGCTGCTGACGGAGTTCCGGTTCACGCTCGTACGCGACACGGTGGCTGCCCTCTTAGATGCGAGAGTCGTCGATCGGAAACGTTCGGTCGGAGTCTACAGCGCGCCCGCCGCCGAGGCAGTATGGTGACTGCGGTCGCCAGCGACCTTGGGATCCTGTCGGAGCAGGAGCTGACGGTGCTGCCGCTCGACGGCGTCACCAGCTCATGGGACGAGTTCGTGTCGCGGGCCGAGGGAAGCAGCTTTTGCCATCTCGCCGGCTGGCGCGACATCCTCAGCGACGTCCTCGGCGCGGAGTGTTTCTTCTGGGTCGCGAGCGATGACGCCGGGCAATGGCAGGGCGTTCTGCCGCTCGCTCGAGTAAAGAGCCGGATCTTTGGCCACTATCTGGTGTCGCTACCGTTTTTGAATTACGGCGGCCCGCTCGGCACTTCCGCCGCCTGTCGTCGGCTGGTGCGCGAAGCTGTGGCCGAGGCTCGGCGTTCGCGGGCGGATCTGCTGGAGCTCCGCACTCGCCATGGGGAGAGTGTTGGGCTGCCGGTATGCTCGAGAAAGATCACGGTCCTCCTTGAGTTACCACAGACTCCGGAGCAGTTGTGGCAGCACACGTTCTCGACGAAGCTTCGGACCAAGATCCGCCGGGTGCAGAAGGAGCCGATGGAGACGCGGTTCGGCGCGGACCAGCAAGGCCCGTTCTACGAAGTGTTCGCCCACAACATGCGGGACCTCGGGACCCCGGTGCTGCCCGCGGCGTTCTTCGAGCGCAGCGCGACCATGTTTCGGGATCGGGTGCTGTTCGGCGCGGTGTACTGGGAGGGGCAGCCGATCGCCGCCGGCTGTGGCTTTGTGTGGGGCGACGAGTTCGAAATGACCTGGTCATCCGGGCTCCGCCAGCACGGTCACCGCAGGCCGAACCTCCTCCTCTACAGCCGTTTCATGGAGCACCTGATCGAGCGTGGCGTCCGGGTGTTCAACTTCGGCCGATCGACTCCTGGGTCTGGCCCGCATGAGTTCAAGCGGCAGTGGGGCGGCCGCGACGTACCGCTGCCCTGGTGCCAGCACGCTCCGCGGGGACGCACCGCCACACCGTCGTCGGACGACAAGGCATTCGCCTGGGGACCGCGCGTGTGGCGCTGGCTCCCCCTGCCGATCGCGAACCGGCTCGGCCCGAGACTGATCCGCTTCCTACCGTGAGCCCCGCATGAGCGGTTGGCGACACCAGCTGCCAGTGTACTCGCCGGTGTCTCCAGTCGCCGTCCTTGCGGGCCTACGCGCGGTTATCACCGATGGTCATCCCCGGCGGGCCGAGCGCCCGGTGCTCGAGTTGCTGCGAGACCGCTACCAGCCGAAGGCCACGCTCCTCACTGAGAGTGGGACCGCAGCGCTGACCGGGGCTCTCAGCGGTGCCCTGGGCGACCGACGGGGCGTTGCGGTGGCGATCCCTGCGTTTTCGTGTTACGACCTGGCCACGGCGGCGGCGGGTGCTGGCGCATCCGTCGTCCTCTACGATACGGACCCACATTCCCTCGCGCCGGACCTTGCAAGCGTGAGGGCGGCGCTGGGTCGCGGGGCAACTGTCGTTGTAGTCGCGCACCTCTACGGCTGCCCTGTGGACCTTGTCGAGGTGAATCGCCTCGCGGCGGAAGCGGGTGCGATCGTCATTGAGGACGCGGCGCAAGCCGCCGGTGCGACGGTGCACGGCCGCCCGGCCGGGGGTCAGGCGTCCTTGGCCGTGCTGAGCTTCGGGCGAGGGAAGGGACTGACGGGAGGGAGCGGCGGCGCCTTGTTGGCCTACGATGCGGCGGGAGCCCGTGTCGTGGAGCGTCTGCGCGGCGCCCTCCGGAAGCCGCGGCGGGGGTGGCCGGAGCTGGTGGCGATCACCGCGCAGTTGATTCTGGAGCGTCCGACCCTGTACGCCCTCCCGGCGGCGCTGCCATTTCTCCGGCTCGGCCAGACGATCTATCGCGAGCCGCGCGCCCTGCGGGCACCGAGCGCCCTCTCCTATCCCGTGATCGCGGCGACGTGGGCGTTGGCTGAGCGCGAGGTAGCGGTGCGGCGCCGTAACGCGGCGCGGTTGTTGGTCGAGCTGCGCCGGCACCCGGGGTTTGACACCATCCGCACGCCGCTTCACACGCAGCCCGGCTACTTGCGGCTTCCCGTCCTCGCATCCCCCGGGGTTCGTCGAGCCGCGGCCAATGCGATGGCCAAGCGCTTGGGCGTTGCGCCCGGGTACCCGAAGGCCCTCTGCGACCTCGAGCCCCTCAGCGCTCGCTGCCTCAACCGGGACGCTGGGTTCCCGGGCAGCCGCCTCCTCGCCGCGCGGCTATGCACGCTTCCCACGCACAGTCGGCTCGCCGCGCAGGACCTCACGCGACTCGAGCACTGGATTCGCGCCGTCGGCGCGCTGTAGCCGAGGTGGTTAGGCCCTCGACGCAGGGGCAACTCTTGTGCCGCCCCTCGCGGTGCGACCTTGGCACGCATCATGCCAAATCCCCTATGTCGCGAATCTCCGGAGGAAGTCCGTGAAGTGGCGCGTGCGCCCGCTCAGTCTGTTCGTGTTCGTTCTGGTGCTGTTGCTCGGGTGCGAGCGGCTCTCGAATGATCGACAGGCCGCGCCCCCGAGCGCACCCAGCGGTGCGTGGCCGAACGAGCCGGCGGGGTTCACGACGCTGACGGAGTGGCCCTACAGTCAGCTGGTGACCAGCGCGCGGGGAAAGTTTGCGCGGGACCGGAATGTATGGAATCAGACACCGGGGACAGGGTTCGCCGCCGTCGTGAGTGATTCCGCTGCCCCGCTGTCCCCGCCCGGCGTGGCCCAGATCACGTTCCCCGCGGGGCTGCTGAGCGGGACGGAACCCTGGACCCTCTACACCAACCCAGCCCCGGCGGGGCGGGAGTACTACACGGCGTTTTGGTGGAAGGCGAGTGCGCCCTGGCAGGGCGATCCCAGCGGCATCGACAAGATCTCGTTCTGGACCGATGCGTCGCCGGGCCCGACCGCCAATCTCATCGTCATGATGAACAATCAGCACCAACCCGCCTATGTCCTGACGGTGACCCTGGAGTTCCTCGTCGCAGCCAACGGGCATCTGACGAACTCGGCGGGCTCGGGGACCGTGTGGCATCTGTTTGGCAACGTCCATGGCGGGAACTATGTGATTGCGCCGGGCACCTGGTACCGGATCGAGTTGTATTTCAAGGGGAGCACGTCGCCCACGGCGCGGGACGGGATCGTGCGTTGGTGGGCGACGAAGCTCGGGGATGCGGCCCCGACCCTGGTGGGCGACCATACGAACGTGAACTTCGACAACCCGAACTTTGTCCAGTTCATGTTTGCCCCGACGTGGGGCGGGAACAGCGGTGTCCGCAAGACCGAGACGGACTACTACCGGATCGACCAGGTGCACATCAGCCGACCCAACCTTAAGCCGGATTCGCTCTGACGCTCACGCTCAAGACCGTCGCGCGCCGTCTCGTTCTCCCTGCAGCCGTGCTGGGTTGCCTGTTCGTGCTGAGCGAGCGACACCGGGGAGCCGCCCGGATGACTGTGCCCGGCCAGGGGAAGGTGGACACCGTCTTCGTCGAGGATTTCGAATCGGGGAGGCTCGCGGCGTGGCCGGATGGGGTCGACCCCACACGCCAGCGAGTCGTCACGGACCCCGGCTCCGCCCAGTCCGGTAGCCGCTACCTCGCCGTCACCTACGTCGCCAGCGGCGACGGCGGCTGGCTGACACGCTTCTTCATGCCGGGCTATGATTCCCTCTACGTCAGCTACTACGTTCGCTTCCCTCCTGCTTGGCGGGGAGCGACCAAGCTAATCGCGCTGTACGGCTCTCGCGCAGACGATCAATGGTCGGCCCTCGGCAAGGCTGGGATCTGCCCGAATGGAACGGACTTCTTTGCAACCTGGCTCATCGTCGAGGCAACCGGCGACCCGGGGCCGATGCGCTTCTACACATACTACCCGGCCATGGCGCGGGAGCCCGACGCCGTCACGTGCTGGGGGCGCTACGGCGATGGGACCGAGACCTACGTGCCGCCCCTCACGCTGGACCGCGGCGTGTGGCATCACGTGGAGTTGTGGGTGAAGCTGAACACGCCTGGGCAGGGCAACGGTAGTCAGACGTTCTGGCTCGATGGCGTCCGGCGCGGCAGCTGGTCAGGGCTCACGTTCCGGAGCAGCACGATTCTCCGGCTGAATGCCGTCCAGCTGACGTTCAACCGTGGGGCCTCTGGCGGACCCGCGACCCAAGAGCTGGACGTCGACAACCTCGTCGTCACCACCCGCCGCCCGATGAACTAGCTCGCACTGGCGAGCGTTCCGGCCGCGAGCGTCGCTCGCCGTTTCGTTCTGGATTGCTGCCGCAGGTCATAGTCAGCCCCTCGAATCACCAACAAGCATTGCAAAATACGTGTTTTATTGCAAAATACATCATGATTGTGTTTAAGGTTTTGCCTGAATTGCTTGATTTTTGTGTTCCGTAAGTGGCTGAGTTCTGCCCACGGATACCTGAAGTGACGCGCGGGCGGCACACCCGTTGCGTCAACCCGACGGCAAGATACTGACGCTGCTCAGAGCAAAGCCGCCGAAAGGCGGTGGCGCAGAGCTACGGGACTAAGGCGACATCGTCGCTATGTCCGCCGGGCCGCCAGCGAATCGACCACGGTCGAGGCTGGCGGCCCGTTCTTGTTTCGGCTCCAGCAGGACGACAGGCAGGAGGCGGGAGCGATGCCCTTCACCTTCAAGCTGTCTCAGCGGCTTGCGCGCATGCGAAGCGCTGTCCTCAGCGCCTCGCGGGCGGCGGTCGCCGCTTGCGGGGTACCGCAGGCCAAGGTGACCCGCTCGACCCAGCCCCAAGTAGCGCGGCTGGTTATCCCACCCGCCAACAGCACCCTCGAACCCTCGCAGACGCAACGGGTCTTTGTCTTGGCCACGGTTTCTAGAGGCTCCCTATGACCTTCAAGCACAAGCTGTCTCGTCGTTTGGCGCTGCTCAGGAATGTGCTGCTCGTGGGCCTCGGGGTCGCGGCAGCGTGCGACCTCCAGCAGCTCGTCGGGCTGTTGCAGAGCGTGGTGGTGACGGTGACGGTGAGTCCCGCGGCGCCGAGCGTCGCGGTCGGCGGGACCCTGCTGTTGACGGCGACGCCGAAGGATGCCAACGGCAATCCGCTCACGGGCCGGACGGTGACGTGGGCGAGCAGCGCGCCGGCGGTAGCGACGGTGAGCAGTACCGGCCTGGTGACCGGGATGGCGGCGGGCGCGGCCACGATCACCGCCACGTGCGAAAAGATGAGCGGCGCAGCTGCCGCGACGGTGGCCGCCCCGGCCCCCCTGCCCGTGGCGTCGGTGAGCGTGAGTCCGGCGGCGCCGAGCCTTACGGTGGGCGCGACGGTGCAGTTGGCGGCTACGCCGCTGGACGCGAGCGGCACGCCGCTCAGCGGACGGGTGGTGACGTGGGCCACGAGCAGCGCGGCGGTGGCGACGGTGAGTGGGAGCGGGTTG
>QHTZ01000098.1 GCA_003221005.1 Gemmatimonadota bacterium | reverse complement strand
CTATACGGTTCGCCGGATCAGATCGTCGAAGCAATAAAATGCGGAACGTGGAACGCGGAACGCGGAACTGAGACGGAAAATTCTTTCGCCTGTTCCGCGTTCCGACTTCCACGTTCCACGTTCCGGGTGGGGTGGGGGAAGGGGAGGTTCGTCGCCTGGGTCGCCGCCAGTCGCGCCAAACCGGGGGGCGCGGTGATCGTACCGCCCGGGGAGGAAGGGATGTTTCTCGCGCGCCAACCGCTCGCCGTGTTGCCACTCGATCCCGACACGCACCGGCGCCTGCGGCAGCTCGGGCTGCGCACGCTGGGCGATCTCGCGGCGCTGCCGGAAGAGGCAGTCGTCTCGCAGTTCGGCCGCGCCGGCCGGCGGCTATGGCGGCTCGCGGCGGGAGTGCTCGTGGAGCCGGTCGTGGGTCGCGAGGCGCCCGAGCCGATCGTCGCGGGACTCACCTTTTTCTCTCCCGTCGCCGACCGGGAGATGCTGGCGCACTCCCTGGAGCAGCTGATCGAGCGCGCGCTCAAACACCCGCGTCGCACGGGTTGGCGCGTGCAGCAGGTGCGCGTGCGGGCCGAGCTCGAGCACGGCGCTTCCTGGATGATCGAAGCGGTGCTCAAGGATCCGACCGCCGAGCGCAGCCGCATCGCCGCGCCGCTCAAGACACGTCTCGAGCAAGCGCCGCCCGCCAAAGCCGTCGAGCGGCTCGCCGTCGAGTTCACCGGTTTCGCTCCAGGGACAGCCGAGCTGCAGCTCTTCGCCCGCGACGCGAGCGCCGCCGCGCGAGCCGGTCGCCGGCGGGCGCTCGAGCGCGCCGTCCGGGAGATCGCGCTCCGGCTGCGACGCGCGATGCTGTATCACGTCATCGAGGTTCAGCCATGGTCGCGCATTCCCGAGCGTCGCTACGCACTGATCGACTTCGAGCCCTGAACGTTCCGGAATCGGTGCAGGTTGAACTCGATGCGGAGGGTCGACCTGCGGCGGTCAGGCGATCAGGCGGTCAAGAGTCAGAGGCAGCGGTCGAGACCGTCCTCGAAGTCTGGCGAATTGACGACGAGTGGTGGCGGCAGCCGATCTCACGTCGCTGTTACGAAGTCGTGCTCGATGGCGGGAAGCGGGCTGTGGTGTTCGAAGACTTGATGATGGGAGAGTGGTTCGAGCAGAAACCGTAAGCAACTACGCACCACGCACATTTTTCCTATGTACGTCGAACTTCATTGCCACTCGGCCTATTCATTTCTCGACGGCGCTTCGCTTCCCGAGCAGCTCGCGCTCACCGCCGTGAACCTCGGCTACTCTGCGCTGGCGCTCACCGACCACAACGGCCTCTACGGCTCGATGGCGTTCGCCCAGGAAGCGAAGCAGCTCGGTCTCCAGGCGATCACCGGCGCCGAGGTGACGCTGCTCGACGGCTCGCACGTCACGCTGCTCGCCGAGACGCCGCGCGGCTACGCGAACCTCTGCCGGCTGCTCACCGAAGCGCACCTCGGCGGGCCCGACCGCCGTGATCCCCGGCTCGACTTCGCGTCGCTCGTGGCGCGGCGCGACGGGCTCATCGTCCTCTCCGGCTGCCGGAGCGGCTTGTTGCCACGCGCGCTGCAGCGCGACGGTCCGCTTGCTGCCCGGCGGCTCGCCGAGCGGTGCCGCGCCTGCTTCGGGCCGGAGCGCTTCTACGTCGAGCTACAACGAAACCTCGTCCGGGGCGATCTCTCCCTGACCCGGGCACTGATCGACATCGCGAGTGTCGTGCAACTTGGCGTCGTGGCGTCAGGCAACGTGCATTATCACCACCGCGAGCGGCACCGCCTGCACGACGTGCTCGTCGCGATCCGGCATCGCACCACGCTCGACGGCTCGCACTCAGTGCGCCGCCCCAACAGCGAATTCGCGCTACGGCGACCGCAGGATGTCGCCATGATGTTCTGTGACTGTCCTGATGCTGTCGCCAATACTCTGCTGCTCGCCGAACGCTGCGCCGCCTTCGATCTCACGCGGGACCTGGGCTACCGCTTCCCGGATTTCCGTGGCTCGGGCGAGCAGGGCGCGCCCCGCGCGCTCGCCGAGCTGTGTCGGGCGCGACTCGAGGAGCGCTATCCCGAGGGCTCGACGCACCGCGCCGAAGCCGAACGGCGGCTCGCCGAAGAGCTGCGGTTGATCGAGCACCACGGGCTCGCCGGCTTCTTTCTCGTCTACCACGACCTGTTCGACCTGGCGCGCGAGGTAGCAGCCGACGTGCGCCGTGGATCCCGCCGCGCTGCCGCCGGGCTGCTGCCCGGACGCGGGCGCGGCTCGTCGGTCTCCTCAGTCGTCTGCTATCTGCTGGGCCTCTCACACGTCGATCCCGCCGCCACACACCTATTCTTCGGGCGGTTCTTGAACGAGACGCTCGCGTCGGTGCCGGACATCGACCTCGACTTCCCGCGGGAGATCCGCGAGGAGCTGATCCGGCGCGTGTACCAGCGTTACGGCGCCGAGCACGTCGGCCTCGTCTGCTCCTTCCCCACCTACCGCCTCCGCTCCGCGGTCCGAGAGATCGGCAAAGCGCTGGATCTGCCGGCGGGCCAGATCGAGCAGGTCGCGAAATTGGCGGATCGGCGGTCAGGCGGATTGGCGGATGAGCTCGACCAGCTGCCCGGATTCGAGGGACGCAAGAATGCCCCGCTCTGGAAGGAGCTGTGCGAGCTCGCTGAAGAAATCGCTGGGCTGCCGCGCCACGTCTCGCAGCACGTCGGCGGGATGGTGATCTCGAGCCGGCCGCTCGTCGAGCTCGTCCCGCTCGAGCGCGCCGCCATGGAGGACCGGGTCGTGTGTCAGTGGGACAAGGATTCCTGCGACGACGCCCGCTTCATCAAGATCGACTTCCTGGCGCTCGGAATGCTGTCGCTGGTGGAGGAGTGCGTGGAGCTCGTGGCCGCGCGGCAGGGGCGGCCGCCTGATCTCTCGCGCATCGATTTCGACGATCCCGCGGTCTACGACCGCATCTGCCGCGGCGACACCGTGGGGCTGTTCCAGATCGAGAGCCGCGCGCAGATCCAGATGCTCCGTCGCACCCGGCCGCGCAGCCTCGAGGATCTCGCGGTCGAGGTCGCAATCGTGCGCCCCGGCCCGATCGTGGGCGGCGCCGTGAACCCCTACGTGCGGCGCCGGGAGGAGCAGCGCCGTGCCGCCGCGGCGGGCCGCAGTTACGAGCCCCCGGTGGATCACCCGCTCCTGAAGGATGTCCTCACGGAAACGCTCGGCGTCATCCTGTACCAGGACCAAGTGCTCCAGGTGTGCCAGGCGCTCGCCGGGTTCACGCCCGGACAGGCCGAAGCGCTGCGGCGCGCCATGAGCCGGCGACGCAGCCGCGAGCTGATGGCGAGTTTTTGGGTGGATTTCAAGGATGGCGCCGCCGCGCGTGGGGTCTCCGAGGCAACTGCCGAGCGCGTCTTCTCCCAGGTGATCGCCTTCTCCGAGTTCGGCTTCCCCAAGTCGCACGCGGCGGCGTTCGGGCTGCTCGCGTATCAGTCGGCGTGGCTGCGCCACTATCACCCCGCGGAGTATTACACGGGCCTCTTCAACAACCAGCCGATGGGGTTCTACTCGCTCGACGCCCTCGGACGGGACGCCAAGCGCAACGGCATCGAGATCGGCCTCCCCGACGTGAACGCGAGCGACGTCTGGTGCACGGTCGAACGGGAAGCGGTGCGGGTGGGGCTCGGATTCATTCGCGATTGGAGCGAGGAAACCGCGACGGCTGTCGTTCTCGAGCGCGAGCGGCGCGGGGCCTTCCGGAGCCTCGGCGACTTCGTGCGCCGCGCGCCTCCAAAGCTCAAGCGCACCGGGATCGAGAACCTCGTGTGGGTGGGCGGGTGCGACGACTTCGGGCTCACCCGGCGTGAGCTGTTGTGGCAGGTGGGGCTGTGGCTGCCGCCCAAAGCCGAGCGCGGCGCTGACGCGCGCGGGCGGCGCCAGATCGAGCTGCCGCTCAACAACCCGCACGAGGGGTTGCGCTTCGGCGGCATGGAGGCCGATGAGCGGATGCTCGCCGAGTACGAGGTCCTGGGCTTCGCCGCGAGCGGCCACCCGCTCGCGCTGCTACATGACGCCTTGCCCCCCGGCGTGACCCGGAGCGACGGCCTCCCGGGGCTCGAGCACGGGGCGCGCATCGCCGTCACCGGCCTCGGATGTCTACGAGCGTCACCGCGTGGCGATCCGGGGGGAGCCGTTCCTGTGGGTGAGCGGGAAGCTCACGAAGGACGACGGAACCGTGAACGTGATCGCGGAGGAGGCGAGGGGGCTGAGACTTCACGGGATGCGGGATGCGGGAAGCGAGGTGCGGGATGCGACCGATGACCACTCATCCCCCATCTCCCATCCCGCATCCCGGCCCTATTCGTTTCTAAAAACGATGCGCCGCGTCGCGCCCGACTCGAAGGACTGGGGGTAGTCCTACTATCTTATCGCCATGCCGCCCGCTCGCGTGCCTGTCCTGAGGCTGGCCATCCTTTCCTGCCTCGCCGCCTGCCATCGGTCGGGTGCCCCACCGCCCCCGCCTGCCGGGGCCGCTCGCGCTCCCGTCGTCGCCAGTCGCCTGCTCTCCATGCAGGTGAATCACACGCTGCTGTCCTTCCGGACGATCGGATCGGCCGGCACCCCCGTGGTCCTAGTGCACGACAGTTACGGGGATCTCGACGACTGGGGCGCCCAGCTCGGGGCGTTCGGCGCGACGCACCGGGTGCTCGTGTACAGCCGCCGCTACCACCCGCCCAACCCTCCGCAGGATGACGGGCAGGTGTACTCCCCCGAGCTCCACGCAGAGGACCTCGCCGCGCTACTCGTCGCGCTGGGCCTCGCTCCCGCGCATGTCGTGGGTGGGGGCTACGGGGCCTACGTCGCGCTCGCCCTGGCGCTCGAGCATCCCGACCTGGTGCGGACGCTCGTGCTGGGCGAGCCGCCGATCATCCCGTTTCTGCTACGATCGCCGGGGGGTGACACGCTCCGTCGCGCCCTGCTCGCCGGCTCCCTGGACCCGGCCCGCGCGGCGTTCGAGCGGCGGGACTCGGTCACGGGTGTCCGCCTGTTCGTAGACGGCTTGAGCGGCACGCCAGGCCGCTTCAACAACCTCCCCGCGCCGGTCCGCGCCCGCATCCTGGCACACTCGTTCGAGCTGCGGCGCGAGCTGCTGGCCGACCGTCAGCAGTACCTGCCTGCCCTCGACTGCGCCGGGCTCAGCCGGCTGGCGATGCCGGTGCTGCTGCTCCAGGGCGAGCGGAGCCCGCGCATGTATCACGTGATTACCGCAGAGCTGGCGCGCTGCCTGATTAGCGACACCGTGGTCACCGTACCCGACGCGGGGCACGCCATTCACGCAACCAGCCCCGGGTACTTCAACGCCACGGTGCTCCGCTACCTGGCGGCGCACTAACCCATCCGCTCCTCCCACTCGTCGAGCGAGCGCGGCCAGTCGTCCTTGAGCAGCCGCGACAGCGCGCGGTCCGCGAGCACCCGGCCCCCGGTCTGGCACGTCGCGCAGTAGTTCATCTCGTTCTGCGCGTACCGCACCCGCTGCACCGGCGAGCCGCACACGGGGCAGGGCTGGCGGTAGCGGCCGTGCACGGCCATCCCGTCGCGAAAGGCGGTCACCTTATCCGGGAAGCCGTCGCCCACTTCCGCCCGCAGCCGCTCGACCCAGGCGCTCAGCGTAGCGCGGGTCGCAGCGTACAGCCGATCGAGCTCGACGTCAGAGAGCGATGAGGTGAGGGCGAACGGTGACAGCTTCGCGGCGTGGAGGATCTCGTCGGAATAGGCGTTGCCGATCCCGGAGAGGATGTGCGGGTCGGTGAGCGCGCGCTTGATCGTGTGATTCTCCCGCCGCAGCGCCGCCCGAAACGCCTCCGGCGCTGCCTCCAGGACTTCGAGCCCGCCCCGACCGAGCGTGGCTACACCGGCGTCGCCCCGGACGAGGTGCAGCGCAGCGCGGCGGCGCGTGCCCGCCTCCGTGAGCAGCAAAGTGCCGTCGGGGAAGTCGAACGCCGCGAGTCCGATCCGGCCGGGAATCACGGCACCGCGGCGTTTCCACCGCAGCCGGCCCGCGATCATTAGATGGATCACCAGGCGCAGATCGGATTCAAGCGCGATCACGATCCGCTTGCCGAGCCGGCTGAGCCCGGTGACGCCGCGGCCCCCCGCTGCCTGTATCGGCGGGTCCACGCTCCGGACCACGAACGGCGAGCCGATGCGCACCGCCTCGAGCGTCTGTCCCAGAACTCGCGGTCGCAGCGCGTCCAGGTACACCACGATGTCGGGAAGCTCGGGCATGCGGAGAAGCTACCCCTTCACGTGCGGCCGCCCCAGCGCCACCTTCTCGGGGCGGGGGCCGGACGCGGGAACTCTGGCGCGCTCTTCGGCATTGTTGCGTCGGCGATCAACGACATAAGGAGAATGCAGGTGAGCCAGCGTGAAGTGGCGACGCTCGCCGGAGGGTGCTTCTGGTGCCTCGAGGCGGCGTTCTCGGACTTGAAGGGCGTAGAGGGGGTGCACTCGGGATATGCCGGTGGCCACGTGGCCAACCCGTCGTACGAGCACGTGTGCACCGGCGAAACAGGTCACGCCGAGGTGCTGCAAATCACGTTCGACCCACAAGTCGTCTCCTACGGCGACCTGTTGCACGTGTTCTTCACGATCCACGATCCGACCACGCTGAACCGGCAGGGAGGAGACGTCGGCACGCAGTATCGCTCGGCGATCTTCTACCACAGTCCGGCGCAGCAGGCCGAAGCCGAACGCGTGATCGCGGAGCTCGAGGCGGAAAAGGTGTGGGACGACCCGATCGTCACGGTGGTGGCGCCGTTCGAGCGGTTCTATCCGGCCGAGGAGTACCACCGGGACTACTTCCGGCGAAATCCCAAGCAGGCCTACTGCCGCGCCGTGATCGCGCCGAAGGTCGCGAAGGTCCGCAAGCTCTACTTCGACAAGCTGAAGCAACCCGTCGGCTGACGGCGGCTACCGGCCCGCAGGTGTCTTGCCCAGGTAGGCGCGCACGAGCGGCGCCGGGCGCCGCCGTACCAGCGTGGTCCGCAGTGCCTGGGCCTCTTCAGGCGTAGCATCCACGAGGAGCCGCTCGCCTCGGGCCTCCCCTTCCTTGATCGCGACCGGGATGCCGTCACGAAACAGAATCCGGTTGGTCGCGAGCGCGGCCACGGTGTCGCCCGGCGTGACGATCCCAGCGAGGTTCAGCGGGTCGGCTCCGCTCACCGCGGTGAGCTCGCCCTGCGGCTCGACCCGCCGTACCGCGCGCAGCGAGCCCACTGCCTCGGGGAGCGCATACTGCTCCCCTGAGAATCCGCCCACGAACCGCCCGCCCCGGACCTCGCCGCGCGCCTCGAGGCGGCGGTACACCCGGAGGATGTCGCGCCACGGCGGCAGTAGCGTCTCGCGTGCGACGAGGCGGCGGAACACGCCGCCGTAGCGCCGCAGCAGCTGCCAGGCGACCGCCTCGGCG
Organism: Gemmatimonadota bacterium; assembly: GCA_003221005.1. Lineage (GTDB taxonomy): Bacteria > Gemmatimonadota > Gemmatimonadetes > Gemmatimonadales > GWC2-71-9 > AG25. The sequence goes on along the minus strand of QHTZ01000098.1, from coordinate 19,669 downwards.
ACCTGCTCCGCGCCGAGCGGTGAGCCCCGCCGTACCCGCGACCAGCGACCTGCTGTCTCGACCCCGAATGGCGCGACCCGGCCGCGGCGACGGAAGCCGCCCGCCCCGATCGGCCGCCGCCGGTCCGACGGGACCAGCAGCGCACGCAACCCTGCGAAGCTGTCCGACGTCACGAGCCCCCAGGCGACGAGCTCCCCGAGACCCTTCTCCACCTCCGTGCGCAGCAGCCCCGTCGCGTTCACCAGGTCGCCAAAGAACGATGCCCCCCGCTGCTCGAGCACGTCGAGCACCGCGCGGCCGGAGTGCGACAGCGTACCCGCCGCCACATCGGGCTCGGCCGTGAGCGACCGCCAAACCTCTCCGCGCTCTCTGCGGAACAGCGCCACGGGGGTCGTGCGGACGGGACCGGAGCGGTGCCCATTCGCCGTGCCCGGTGGCGAGAGCCGCCCCCACGCGATCTCCCCAGACAGGCAGAGGCCGTCGAGCCACAGAGGATCGTAGTCCGCTAGGCGCGCCGGGAGGACGTCCCCCTCCCACGCGCCCGCGGGGGCTTCGAAGCCGTCGAGCAGCTCGAGCACTGCGGCCAGTCCCTCCGGCCCCTCCCCGCGCGTATCCTCCGCGATCCGCTGCCACCGGAAGAGGAAGCGCATAAAGTCACGGGCGGTGACGGGCTCGATCTCCTGCCGCAGCCGGTCGAGGGTGTAGCGATGGATGCGAGCCAGCAGGCGTCGCTCGCACCACTCGAGCTCGCTCTGCCCCGGCGTGAAGCGACCACGCAGCACGAACCCCTCATGCTCGAGGGCCCCGAGCGCGAACTCCACGTCGGGAGCGTCCACTCCGAGCGAGCGGGCGAGCTCTTGAACCGTCGTCGGTCCGACCGCTTCCAGGCGGCCGCGCACCAGCTCGCGCACGGCTTCTTCGCGCGTCCACGCCCTCGCGCGGTCGCGCTCAGGTGGCGTGAGTGGGGGTTCACACCCTACACCGGGGAACACCGCTTCGAACAGCGGCACGCGCTCGGCCGCGATCCAGAGGCGCGGCTCGCGCAGCAACGTTCCCGCGCGCCCGGCCTTCACCAGCTCATCGAAATGCGCCCGCCATGACGCGTCCCCCTTCCCCGTTCCCCCTTCCTCATCAGTCACGGCTCCGACAATCAACAGCGCATCGTGCAGCTCGTCGGGGGAGCTGACGTCCGGCCAGGCCTCGTCTTTCACCCGATCGATCGCCGCCTGATCGAGCTTACCGAACTCCTCCGCCGTCTTCACGTCGAGCCCGCGGCGCGTGATCACGGCCTGGGTGCGCCGCTCCTCGAGGGGCGCATCGTCGAGGAAGGCATAGGGCTTCGCGTTCAGCACCTCGTGCGCGAGCGGCGACGGCTCCGGCGTGTCACGCGCCACGAGGCGGAACTGGCCCGCCTCCAGCTGCTCGAGGATCCGCCGCAGGCTCGGGAAGTCCATCGCTTCGAGCAGGCAGTCCGCGATCGTCTGCTGCACGAGGGGATGGTCGGGGATCTCGCGGTCCCCCACGAGATTCTCCGGGCACGCGAGCTGGTCGGGGAAGACGGCCGCGACCAGGTCCTCCGCCTCCATCCGCTGCAGCGGGGTTGGGACCTTTTTGCCCGCGCGGGCCCGCAGCACCGCGAGCGCGCGGGTCGCGTTCCAGCGCCACCGCGTCCCGAACATCGGCGCATCGAGCATCGCCTGTACCAGCAGCTGCTCGGCGGTGGCGGGCTTCAGGTACTGGAACACATGCTCCAGGGGGAAGCTGTGCTGTGGGCCGAGCGAGAGGACGATGGCGTCCTCGGTGGCGGCGGCCTGGAGCTCGAAGTTGAAGCTGCGGCAGAACCGCTTGCGCAACGCGAGCCCCCAGGCGCGGTTCACCCGGCTCCCGAACGGCGCGTGCAGCACGAGCTGCATCCCGCCCGCCTCGTCGAAGAAGCGCTCGAGGACGAGCGTCTCCTGGGTGGGAATCACCCCCAGGATCTGTTGCGCAGCGGCCAGATACTCGACCACCTGGCGCGCGGCAGGCTCCTCGAGACCGACTGCGGCCACGAGCCAGCCGATCGCGCCGGCGGGATCCTCCAGTCGCGCCGCGATCTCACCCCGCAGCCGCGACACCTCTTCCGACAGCTCCGGCGTCCGCGCCGGCGCTTCGCCCAGCCAGAAGGGGATCGACGGCGGCTGTCCCTGCGCGTCCGTCACCCGCACCTGCCCGGACTCGATCTTGCGGATCAGGTAAGAGCTGTTGCCGAGCTGGAAGATGTCCCCCGGCATGCTCTCGATTGCGAAGTCCTCGTTGAGCGTGCCGACGAACGTCTCGGTGGGCTCGAGCACCACGCGGTAGTCGCCGATGTCGGGGATCGCGCCGCCCGATGTGATCGCCGCGAGCCGCGCCCCGCGGCGGCCGCGCAGCCGCCGGTTCACCCCATCGTAGTGCACGTAGGCGCCGCGCCGCCCGCGGCGGGTCGTAAATCCTTCGGCGAGCATCTGCACCACGGCGTCGAAGTCCTTGCGCGCCAACGCGCGGTAGGGGTACGCCCCTAGTACCAGCTGGTACAGCGCGTCCTCGTCCCAGTCCTCGCACGCGACCGCCGCGACCACCTGCTGCGCCAGAATGTCGAGCGGATGCTCGGGGATGATGAGGCGATCGAGCTTCCGCTCGCGCACCGCCCGCACCAGGGCGGCACACTCGATCAGCTCGTCGCGGGAGAGCGGGAACAACCGCCCCTTCGGGACGGCGGCCAGATGGTGGCCGGAGCGGCCCACCCGCTGCAACAACGTCGCGATCGAGCGCGTCGAGCCGATCTGGCATACCAGGTCCACCGTCCCGATGTCGATCCCCAGCTCGAGCGACGCCGTGGCGACGAGCGCCCGCAGCTTCCCATCCTTGAGCCGGGTCTCCGCATCGAGCCGCTTCTCCTTCGAGAGGCTGCCGTGATGGGACGTCACCTGCTCCGCGCCCAGGCGCTCGGACAGGTGCAGCGTCACGCGCTCGGCGAGCCGCCGGGTGTTGACGAATACCAGCGTGGTGCGATGCTCCGCGATGAGCCGCGCGAGCCGTTCGTACAGTTCGTCCCATACCTCGGCCGCCATCACCGCCTCGAGCGGCGAGGACGGGATCTCGATCCCGAGATCGAGCTGCCGAGCGTGGCCCGAGTCGAGGATCGCGCACGGCTGGGCGCCGGGCACGGCGCGTGGCTTGTTCCCGATCAGGAAAGCAGCGATGTCCTCGATTGGCTTCTGGGTAGCGGACAGGCCGATGCGCTGCAGCCGCCGGCCCGCGAGATGGTCGAGCCGCTCGAGGGACAGCGCAAGGTGACTGCCGCGTTTGTCCCGCGCCACGGCGTGGATCTCGTCCACGATTACCGTGCGCACGGTCCGCAGCATGTCGCGCGCGCGCTCGGACGTAAGGATCAGGAACAGCGACTCGGGCGTGGTGACCAGGATGTGGGGCGGGCGCTTCACCATCGCCTGGCGCTCGGACGCCGGCGTGTCGCCGGTGCGGACGAGGGTGCGGATGTCCACCTCGGGAAGACCCAACCCCGCAAGCGCGGCACGGATCTCCGCGAGCGGCTCGGAGAGGTTCTTCTGGACGTCGTTCGAGAGGGCTTTGAGCGGCGAGACGTAGAGCACTTGGATCTCGTCGCGCAGGGCGCCGTCCAGCCCCTGGCGCAGCAGGGCATCGATCGCGGCGAGGAAAGCGGCGAACGTCTTCCCTGAGCCCGTGGGCGCCGCGATTAGCGCGTCATCGCCCGATTGGATGACGGGCCACGCCCGGCGCTGCGGCTCGGTCGGCTCGCGGAACCGCGACTCGAACCACCCCGTGACGACCGGATGAAACCCTGACAGGGGCACAGCTGAAATATGGCGAAACTTTCCCGAAGACGCTCGGACGCTACGCGAGGCTGGCCGCCAGCGAGACGCCGCGCGTCGCGGCGATGCGCTCGATCGTCTCCCCGATCTTGTTGTTCGGCGTCGACGCCCCGGCTGTGATGCCAATCTTGACCGGGCCCTCGGGCAGCCAGGCTTCGCCCCGCGTCGCGCCCTGCGCGCCCACCGGGCGGAACCGGATCGCTCCCGTCGCGGGATCGATGCCGGTGGCGTCCTCGATGTGATACGTGGGGACGCGCCCGTGGCAGATCGCCGCGAGATGCGTCGTGTTGCTCGAGTTGTATCCGCCGATCACCACCATCAGGTCGAGCGGCTCGGCGATCAGCTTGAGCACCGCGTCTTGACGGTCCTGCGTCGCCGAGCAGATGGTGTCGAAGTTGCGGAAGTGGTCCGCGAGCTCGCCTGCGCCGTAGCGTCGCGTCATGCTGTCGCGCACGAGAGCGGCGATTGCGAGCGACTCGTTCGAAAGCATCGTGGTCTGGTTCGCGACGCCGACGCGCACGAGGTCCCGCTCGGCGTCGAACCCGGGCGAGACTTTCCCTGCAAACCGGGCGAGCAAGTCCTCGCGCTCCCCGGTGCCTTCGATGTACGCGCAGACCACGCGCGCTTCGGCCATGTCCCGGACCACGAGGTATTTCCCGCCCGCGTATTTGGTCACCTGGCTCGCCGTGGCCTTGGTCTCCTCGTGGTAGCTCTTGCCATGGATCAGCGCGGTGAAGCCATCTCGGGCATAGGACTCGACCCGCTTCCACACATTGAGGACCGAGCCGCAAGTCGTATCCACCAATACGCACCCGATCTCGCGCAGGCGCTCGAAGTCCCCGACGGTGACGCCGAACGCCGGGAGAATCACGACGTCGTCGGGCGTCACGGCCGCGAAGTCGAAGGCTCCGCCTTCAGGGCGATGCAGGCACTCGACGCCCATGTCGTGGAGCTTGGCGTTTACGTGGGGATTGTGGATGATCTCGCCCACCAGGAACAGGCGGCGATCCGGGAACTTGGTCCGCGTCTCGTACGCGTACTCGACGGCGCGGTCCACGCCGTAGCAGAACCCGAACTCGTGCGCCAGCCTGAAGGTCAGGTCGCCCACGACGAGGGTGTAGCCGCGGCCGCGGATCACATCCACGATGCGGCTGTGGTAGTCAGCGGCGAGCGCACCCTCGATCGCGCCCTTGAGTCCGAAGCCCCGGCGGAAGTAGGTCTCTGGCACGAGGCGGAATCTAACGGCGCAGCGCCTGCGTCACAGCCGCACCGTGCAGCTCGCCGTGTCGGAGGCGGGAGCGAGCGGCACGGCGGCGAACGTCGCCTCCAGGCGCACGCGCTGACCCGCCACCGGCTCCAACCCGGAGCCGCGAACCTGCGCCTCGAGCGCTTGCCTCCCATCGGACCGCGTCAGCATCACGCTGCCGCTGTCGAAGGTGACCCCGCGGGCGTCTTCACCGAGCATGAACCGGAACGAAGCCATGGCACCGCGCGGCGTCGTGCTGTCGCCCCGCGTGATGGGCGGAAAGTCTCCGATCACGCTCGAGTCCCCGGAGCGCGCCCACAGGAGGACGCCGTTTCCCCCCACGATCCCCTCGACGAGGACGCCCGCGCCCCGGCCGCAGCGGTGCGCCACGGCGGGCGCGGTAAACCGCACGGTATCGTGGGGCGGGCGCACCAGCACCGCGCGCACCGTGCCCGGCTCCGGCGGGCCAGCCGCGCGGCCGCACGCGCCCACCAGGAGCAGCGCGAGCAGCGGTCTCAGGGCGCGGCGACGCCGAGCTGAGCTCGCGCCACTTCGAGGGTGAGCGTGTAGGGGGCGAGCGCGTCGACCATTTTGGGCGGGAGCGGGCGCGGCGTGAGACCGGCCCGCTCGACGCATACGAGCACCTGATAGCCGGCGGCGCCGAGGCCGGGGGGATCGTCCCGCAGCACGTCGAAGTTCAGCGTCAGCGACTTGGTCCCGACGCGGCCCACGTACGCCGCCACGCGGAGCCGGTCGTCGAGACGGGCGGGCCGGTAGAACTCACTGTGAATCGCCGCGCGGGGGAACCACACGTCGTAGCGATCGAATACGTCGTGGAAGGCGAGCCCGGCGGCGCGGAACAGCTCCGTCTCCGCGATTTCGAAAAACCGAAGGTATGCCCCGTAGCAGATGATGCCTGCGAAATCCACGTCCGACCAGCGGACGTACTCTTCGATGGTGTACGGTCTGGCGGCCATTCGCTCCCCGCGGGGGCACTGCAAGCGGGGAAGCTAGGCGGCGTGCTCCAGAGCCGCCAGGATGTGCGGGCCCGCGGTTACTGGTGCGAGCCGCGTCCCCCGTTGTGCGGGCGCAGTCCGTACGCCTTCAGCCGCCGCCACAGCGTCGTCCGGCTGATGCCCAGCCGCCGGGCGGTCTCGGCGAGCTTACCGCTCGTCCGCTCCAGCGTGTCGACGATCGCCTGACGCTCCCGCTCCGCCAGCGTGCGGGGCTCGTTGGTGCGTGGCAGGAACACTGCCTCGCCTAAACTCGCCGCGCCCGAGCGGAGCGGCGCGACCCGCCCGCCGAGCGCCAGCAGCCGCGGTCGCAGCGACTCGGCACGGTGGGCCGCGACGTCGCCCTCGATCCCGGCGACGCGCTTCGCGTGCGCGTTCGCGTACACGATCCGACCGTAGGAATCGAACAGCACGATCCCTTCGCCGAACGACTCCATCACGGCTTGGCCGAGCGGGGACACGGAGAAGACGGGGGGCAACGACGCGGTTTTTTCTCTAGGAGTCATATGCGCCAGAGTATCCTCGGCCAGCATTTCAAGGTTTCAGCTCGAACCGGCTTATCTACTATAGACCCCGCGAATTTGCCGAGGTCACAACCGCGCCCGGCTAGCGGCGCCGGCGCCGCGCGAGCCGCGGCCGGTCCCCTCGGGGGAGCCCGGAGAGCTGGCGCTGCAGGTCCGCCAGGCTGTCGGCACGCGCCGCTTCTCGCTTACCTCGCACCACGGTGAATCGCACCGGCCGGTCGAGGGGAGGCAGGTCCCCGACTCGCAACCGACGTGCCTGCCCCTCCTTGAGCCGCAGCCGGACCGCCCCGCCGCCGGGGCCTACCTCGTATTCGAGTGCGATCCGATCGCCCAGCAGGTGCACGGAGGCCGGCAACGCCTCGAGCTCGGCGCGCGCGGCGGCCGGGATAGTCGCTTCGACATCCAGCGACAAGCGCGCGTCTAGGAAGGCCTCCCACGACCGGACGTTCCGAATGCGCTCCGCGAGGAGCCCGGCCAGACGCTCGGGCGCGGCGGCCGCGAGCCGCCCCCCCGAGCGGCGCCAATAGAAGTCGAAGCGATCCAGCGCGCGCCGGAGGCGCGTTTGATCGGGGTGCGGCGTCGCGCCGGCGAGCAGCGCTTCGACCAGGGCGGCGCGCGCCGCAGCGGCGAGCTCGGGGGGAAAGGGATTGGGAAGCGGCTCGACGTCGCGTTCCAAGACGAACCCGAAGTAGGTCGCGGCGCGGACGGCGAGGAGGCCTTCGCGCCGCCGCCGCTGCTCGAACACCACCGCCGGCTCACCGCGCCGAGCGTAGCGGCGGATCGCTCGCTCAGGAAGCTGCGTCCCCTCGATGCTCGCGCGCGGCACGCCGAAGCGGTCGGCGAAATACCGCAACGTTCCCGCCACAGCTCCCCAGCTCCCGCACACCGAGCCCCGGCTCACCCGGGCCTCGCGGCCGTCCGCCGTCTCCTCGTCGATCACGAGGTCGAACGGCATCACTTTGGCGACGAGGTCGGCGAAGCCCGCGAGGGCGCGGTCGTCCGCGTACGCGAACTTCTCGGGGAGCGGGAGCTCGAGCTGACGGTACACGGAGGCCATGCCGAGGGCCACGTCTTCGATCACCTTCACCAAAACGCCGCGCCCCTCCGCCCAAGCGTCGACCGTCTCACGGAACAGGTGGCGCGGCAGCCCGTAGACCTCCCCCACGTAGCCGTGCTTGTTGACGGCTTCGGCGTACACGTTGTAGGCGGTGAGGTGATCACTCCCTGCCACGACCAGCCCGGTGAGGTGGCGTTCCTCGCGCGTCATGCGGTGCAGCGATTCGATGTTCGCGGCCACGGCCACCATCGGGATGAGCGTCGCGTCGGCGTGGTACAGGAGCTCGCCCCAGGGCCGTTCGACGGGCATCGCTTCCACTTCGCGGCCATACCGGGTGAGCCGCCCCCCCTCGATCAGTCCGCGCTCGGTCAGGAGCTCCATGGCGCGCCGGTACGCGCGGCGATCCAGCGGCACGGGGAGCTCGAGGTCCTGGGCGTCCACGCCCAGCGCGGCGCACGTGATAGCCACGCGCTCCGCGTCGCCGGCGAGCTGGAATTCGGGGGGGGTGGGCCGGAGCTCGTCGAACGCGAGATCGCGGTCGCTCAGGATGAAGACCTGTCCGCCGGCGACGCGGCCGTGTACGCGGCCCGCCATCTGCAAGATCTCGTTCGCTCCGAGGTACAGCCGGGTCAGTACGTTCCGCCCGCGCTCCACGACGTTCGCGTAGCGCGCATCATATATGACTACGGTGTCGAGGCCCCGGATGTTCAAAGCCGACTGGCCCGCGGCGGTCATGGCCAGGAGAAAGGGCCGGCGGACGGTCCCGTCCAGGAAGGGGCGGATCACGCGGATCGGCTCCCCCCCATGGTAGAAGGCGGTCGCGAGGGCCTGCCAGCGGTCCCCCAGCTCGCCGGCGATTTGCTCGACCTCGGCCCGGGTGGGCACGAACACCGCGACGCCCCGGCGCTCGCGCACGGCCCGGCGCACACAGCGGTCGTCGAGGAACTCGAGGGGCCGCTGTGGGACGACGTGCACTTCGGCGGCCTTCGCGGGGTCGAACGCCACGGTCTCGAGCACCTCGGCCGAATCGAGGTAGCGGGCGTAGAAGCTCGGATCGACTGTGGCCGACAGCCAGATGAAGCGGCAGCGCGCGCGCTTGCCGAGGGCGAGGCAGAGCTCGAGCTCCGCCGACGTCTGATGGATCTCATCCACCACCAGCGTATCGCGGGCGGTGATCAGCCCATCTTCGAACCATCGCCGCGCGATGCCGGTGGTCACGATCACAACGTTCCACGTTGGCGTCTCCGGGGTCGCCTCGCGCTCGCGGTTCACCACGCCGACCCTGAGCGGCGCCTGGAGAATCGTCTCTGCCATCGCCCGGACCGCCAGGGTCTTTCCGGTCCCGGTCCCCGCCACGATGCCGAACCCGCGACCCGACGCGGCGAGCCTGCGGATGTCGTCTCCGTGCTCCCGCTCGAGCAGCGTCTCGATGCGGAGCCCGAGCGCGAGCTCGATCGTCTCGCACGCAGCGCGGGTCGGCGCGATGACGATGACCCGGCCGGTGGCGGGCTCGGCGGCGAGAAACGCCTGGGGATCGGGAGGAAGGAAATGGTCGCGGGGGATGTGCACGATTCAGAATACAAGAAGGCGTGGGCGCAAAACGCAAACGGGGCCGGCCTTGGGGCCCGGGGTGCTATCGCTTCGCCGGTGGCTGCTGTATGAGCTTGAGCACCTCGCCAGGCTGCGCGTGCCGCCCGAGCGCCTTCTTCGAAAACACCCGGCGCCCGTCGACCTCGACTTCGAACACGCCGCCCGAGGACTCGATGAGCTTCACGTCCGCCTGGGGGTAGGTCTTGCGAATCTCAGCCGCCAGACCGGCGGCTCGAGGTTCGTAGTTTCAGACTACGCAGTACTCGATGGTGACCCGCATATCGGAAAAGGATAGTCACGCTTGACACGTGGCGCCACACGGCCGAGTTTGCGCGGCATCGATCCTCCTCGCAGCACGCGCCTGGCGCCGGGACTCCTCGTGCAGGCGCTGGTGGCCCTAGGTGCCGCCGCGGCGCTCGCCGGCGCGACGCTGGCCGCGACCTCGGGACGGGCTACGCTGGGCGGCGCTGCCGAAGTCCTCGCCCTCGCCGCGGTGGGCGCGCTCACCCGCCGCTACGGCATCGGGCTTCCCGGCAACGGCTTCTCCTCGTACGTGCTCGGCGTCATGGCCTTTGCGGTGCTCGATCGCGGCTGGGCGCTCGCGGTCGTCGTCGCGCCGCTCGCCGTGGGGGCGGGAGACCTGCTGCTGCGACGCCTGCCGCCGCGCGCTGTGCTCGGGAACGCCGTTCACCTCACGGCTGGCAGCGCCGCGGCGGGCCTGTTGTACGCGCGGGTGCATGGAGCCTCGGGGGCCGAGGCGCTGGTGCAGGCGAACTTCGGGCCGCTTGGCGTGCTGCTCGTCGCCCTGCCGGTGATCGCCAACGGAACGTTCTACCTGGCGCTCGCGCTGGATCGTTCCGTCGCGTGGGTAGAGCCGCGCCTCACCGCGCGGTGGGAGGCGATCGTCTATACCACCTCGGCGCTGCTGGCGCTCGCGTGGCTGCGCCTGGTGCACGCAGGGCTCGAACCCGAGACGACCGCGGCTGCGGGCGCGCTCCTCGCGGCGGCCACCGCCGGGTCGGCCTACGTCATCCGCCGGGCCGTCCGGGCCGACGAGCTTCAGCTGATCCAGGGCCTCTCGCAGACGATCGCCGGGCATATCAGCCTGGCGCGCAGCTTCCCCCGAATTCAAGAGCTCACGCGCCGCCTCGTCCCGTGGGAGCACATGGGGTTCGCACGCTACGACGCCCGAGCCCACCAGATGGAGCTGGTCGCGGATACCGCCGTGCCTAAGGAACGCACGGCGTTTCGGTTCGATGCCGATGCAGGACTCACGGGGGACGCCGTGCGCCTGCGGCATCCAGTCATCGCTCACGGACTGCGTCGTGATCAAGTCGTACTCCCGAGCGACGAAACCCCCGGCTCGGAGGTGCTGCTGCCGTTGTACCACGCCGGTGAGCTCGTCGGGCTATGGAGCGTCCGGCACTCGGATCCGGGGATGTACCGTGACTCGGACGGCGCGCTACTGGCGCTGCTCGCGCCGCAGCTCGCCCTCATGCTCGCCGTCGAGAGCTCGGTGCAACCCGTCGTGGGGGCCTCAGACCGGACCGCGGGCTACATTCGGACGCTGACGGCCACGATGCAGCAGATCCACGCGGCGAGCGAAGAAGTGGCGGCCGCCGCGCGGCGGGCGAGCCAGGACGCAGCGCAGGCGACGAAACTCGTGAGCGCCGCCACGCGCGAGTCGGAGACCCTGAAGCAGAACGCCGCGGACGTGGCCGCGGCAGGTGACGAGACGCGCGAGGCCGGCGCACAGATGGAGCAAACCGCCGGCAAAGTCCGGCTGGAGACGCAGGGCGCCGTCCGCCAGTTGACGGATCTCGGGGCTACGGCCGACGAGAGCGCTGGCGAGGTGCGCCGGCTCCGGGACGTGGCCGAGCAGGTCGAGAAGTTCTCGGAAACGATCGGCTTCATCGCGAATCAGACGAACCTCCTCGCCCTCAATGCGACCATCGAGGCCGCCCGGGCTGGAGTCCACGGCCGGGGGTTCGCGGTGGTGGCAGACGAGGTCCACAAGCTCGCGGAGCAAAGCGGCCGCGAGGCGCGCAACGTGGGACGGTCGGCGCAGGAGACGCGCCGCGCACTCGACCGCGCGGTGCAGCTCCTCGAGCACATCCGCACGGATCTCTCGCAGGTGGTGCACGGGTCCGCGAGCTGGGTGGAAGACCTCGGCCGCATCGCGGAGGCGGCGTCAGGGACCGCGCGCGCCGGGAAGCGCGTGGCCGAGGTCGCCCGGAGCATCGCGGACCTGTCGGGGCGCATCTCCCAGTCGCTGGCCCAGGGGAAGGAGGGGGCGGAGGCGTCCACGCGCGAGACGGGGGCGGTCGCCGCGGCCGCGGCACAGCAGCTCAAGGCGATCGAGAGCCTGCGGCACGGCGCGACCGAGCTCGCCACCATCGCCCAACATCTCGCTCAGGCGGTCCGCCTGACCCGCGGCGAAAACGGCCACCCCTAGCCACACGCCTGGTGACGAGCGACACCGCACGGCCGAGCGCCGCGCGGGATCGTTTGCGGGTCTCGGAGGGCGGCCGGGGTTTCTAATCGTCAGCGAAATCATTAGGCTAGACGAGCCTTACAGGCGGCAGCTTCCCCCAGGAGGGTGGATGCGCGCACTCACGACGGTTGGGCTGGCTCTGCTGACCGGGGCCGCGGGCCTCGAGGCGCAACACGCCCGCGAGTACGAGTTCAGCATGTTCGGCTCATACACCAAGTACGACGCCTCCTTCAACCTCGCCAAGAAGATCGGCGGCGGAGTGCGCCTGGGATACGCGTTCGGCGACCGCGTCGGACTGGAAGCCGATGTGCTGTTCCAGCCCGAATACACCCTCGGCACGTCAAACTCGACGATCGAGCCGCTGATCGGCGGCGTGAGCCTGGTGGTCAACCTGCTCCACGGCGCGGGGAACAGCCTCTACGTGCTGGGCGGGTATTCACTGCTCGATTTCGGCGCGACGGCCCCGTACAAGTTCACGGACGGCGGCATCCACGGTGGCGTGGGCGACCGCATCTTTTTGACTCGCCACCTCGCCCTGCGGCTCGAAGCCAGAGCCATCTACACCCCCGACACCAAGTCGTCCCTTACGGCAAACTCGGTCACCCATCTCGTGGGCTCGGCCGGGCTCGCGATCTTCGCGCCGGGCAGCAAGCGCACACCGGCTCCTCCGGCACCCCCACCGGCGGCGACTCCGCCACCAGTCGCGGCTGCGCCACCCACGCCGGCGCTTCCCACGCCGCCGCCCACCGCGCAGGACGCGGATCAGGACGGCGTGCCGGACCAGGACGACGCCTGCCCCAACACGCCGCTCGGTGCGAAGGTGGACGTACGAGGGTGCCCGCTCGACACCGACCAGGACGGTGTCCCCGACGGGATCGACCAGTGCCCCGACACGCCGGTGGGCACCCCGGTTGACGCGACCGGCTGCGCCATGGACGCGGACCACGACGGTGTGCCGGACGGCATCGACAAGTGTCCGGACACACCCGCTGGCGCGACCGTGGATGCCACGGGCTGCCCGAGCGATTCGGACCATGACGGCGTCCTCGACGGCATCGACAAGTGTCCGGACACTCCCGCCGGGGCGACGGTCGATGCTACCGGCTGCCCAACTGATACGGACCATGACGGCGTGCTCGACGGGATCGACAAGTGTCCCAACACGCCAGCGGGCACGCCCGTGGACGCGGTGGGATGCCCGGTCGCTCAGGATGCGGACGGAGATGGCGTCCCGGACACGCTCGACAAGTGCCCCAACACGCCACCGGGCGTGCCGGTTGACGCGACCGGGTGCATGATTCTGTTCCGTCCCGAATCGGCTGCGGCGCCACCCCGGCCCGGGGCCCCCCCGCGGCGGCCCACCCTCGTCCTGCGCGGGGTGAACTTCCAAACCGGACGGTCGGTGCTGACAGCCGACTCGTACGCGGTGCTCGATCAGGTCGCGGCCTCATTGCTCGCGAATCCCGAGATCAAGATCGAGATCGCTGGCTATACCGACAACACGGGCCCGGTCGGCGTGAACATCCGGCTGTCGCAGGCACGGGCCGCCGCGGTGCGGGCGTACCTCGCCCGCAACGGTGTGAGCCCCACGCGCATGCTCGCGCGCGGGTACGGCTCACGCACCCCGATTGCGCCGAATACCACGATCGCCGGCCGGGCGCAGAACCGGCGCGTGGAGCTGCACAAGCTGCCGTAAGGAACCGGGTGCGGGGGCCGCGATGCGCCCTCGCACCTCGTTAAGTTTCCCCTGCACGTGGACGCTCGACTCTCCGTGTTCACCACGCACGCGCTGTGGGTCGTCCTCGCGACGAGTCTTGGCATCACGCCGCCGCTGGTCGCGCAGCGCCGGCAGCAGCCCGCGCCCACCCCCCACCCGCCAGCGGCCCGGCGGCGTGCCACCGCTCCCGCCCCGATCCCAAGCCCGCGATCGGTCCTCGGATTCGAGCCCGGGGACGACCGCAAGCTCGCCGACTGGCCCACGCTGACACGCTATTACCAGGCGCTCGCCAGGGGCAGCGACCGCGTGCGTTACCGCGAGCTCGGGCGTACGACGCTCGGCGCGCCGTTCGTCGCCCTCGTCATCTCGAGCCCGCAGAACCTGAAGCGCCTCGACACCTACCGTCTCCTCAACGCCAAGATCGCCGATCCCCGCACGCTCCGCTCCGCGGGCGAGGGCACAGGGGCGGTGCGGGACGGCAAGGCGATCGTGCTCATCACGTCGGGCGTTCATTCGACGGAGGACGGCGGCAGCCTCGCACCGGTGTTGCTCGCGCATCGGCTCGCGACCGACACGAGCGCGGCGACGCGCGTCATCCTCGAGAACGTGATCCTGCTGCTGGTGCCGGCGCTCAACCCCGACGGCGTCACCCTGGTCACCCGCTGGTACAACCGCACCCTGGGGACGCCCGCCGAGGGGTCCAGGCCCCCCGAGCTCTACCACCACTACACCGGGCACGACGACAACCGCGACTGGTACGCCTTCACACAGGTCGAGACCCAGCTCACCGTGGACTCGCTGTACAACGTGTGGCATCCGCAAATCGTGCTGGACATCCATCAGCAGGCGAGCAACGCCTCGCGACTGTTCGTACCGCCGTACCTCGATCCGATCGAGCCTAACGTCGAGCCGCTGCTCGTGGATGGCGTCAACGCGCTCGGCTCCGCGATCGCCTGGGAGCTTGCCGGTTTGGGCAGGACGGGCATCTCGATCAACTCGACCTACGATGCCTGGACACCGGCCCGGGCCTACGAGCATTACCATGGCGCCGTCCGCATCCTCGTCGAAGCCGCGAGCGCGAACCTGGCCTCGCCGGTGGAAGTCCCGTTCGATGAGCTCGCGTCGCGGGCGCGCGGCTACAACCCGCGGGAGCGCTCATGGAACTTCCCGGCGCCCTGGCCGGGCGGGCGCTGGACGCTGCGCGACATCGTGACGTACCAGAGCGATGCGGCGTACGCGCTGCTCGGGAACGCCGCCCGCTACCGCGATCGCTGGCTCGCCACGTTCCTCGCCGTCGGCACGCGCGCGGTGCGCGGCTGGAGAGGCTGGCCCTACGCGTACGTGATTCCGCGCCAACGCCAAGACTCCGTGGCGCTCGCGACGCTGCTCGGCATCCTGCGCCGCGGCCAGGTCGAGATCCGCTCGACGCTCCAGCCGGTGACGGTGGGCGGTCAACGCTTCAGCGCGGGGAGCTACGTCGTGGTGCTGCGGCAACCGTACGCCGCCTTCGCAAAGACGCTGCTCGAGCCGCAGCACTACCCCGACCGCCGGCTCTATCCCGGCGGGCCGCCCCAGCCACCCTACGACGTCACGGCCCACACGCTTCCGTTGCTGATGGGCGTGACCGCCGTGGTCGCTCCCGACTCGCTCAAGGTGCCGCTCTCCGGACCGGTGGATGCGCCGCGCGCCACGCCGGGCTATCCCGGCTTCGGCGCGGGCGAGGCCCCGCGGGTCGGGGTGTACCGCTCGTATGCGGCGCCGATCGACGAAGGGTGGACGCGCTGGGTGTTCGACACCTGGCGAGTGCCGTATGTGTCGCTCGCCGATTCCACGATCCGGGCGGGCAAGCTCAAGGAGAAGTTCGACGCGGTCGTGCTGCCCGATCAGTCGCCCGGCGAATTGCTCGAAGGGCTGCCCACCCGCATCTACCCCGCGCCCTACGGCGGCGGGATCGGGCGCGACGGGGTGACCGAGCTGCGCAAGTTCGTGGAGGATGGCGGCACGCTGGTCGCGCTCAACGACGCGAGTCGCTTCGCCGTCGAGCAGCTGCTCCTCCCGGTGCGCAACGTCCTCGAAGGCGTCGCGGACGACGAGTTCTACGCCCCGGGCTCGATCTTCCGGCTCGACCTCGACCCGACCGACCCCATCGCCAAGGGGATGCCGGAGCAGAGTGTGGCGTGGTTCCAAGACGGGCCGGCGTTCGACGTGCTCGACTCGAGCGTCGTGCGGGTGATCGGTCGCTATCCGACCGACCCGGACAAGGTGCTGCGCTCGGGGTGGGTGTTGCATCCGGAACGGGTCGCCGGCCGGGCCGCCCTGCTGGAAGTGCACCTGGGCCGGGGGCGAGTGGTCCTGTTCGGCTTCCGGCCGCAGTACCGGGGCCAGAGCCTGGCTACTTACCCGTTGCTGTTCAATAGCTTACAGGTGCCCTGATAGAGCGTGATGGCGGTCTCTTGTCCGTTCGGCGGTCGCCTCCTATCGTGTAGCCCCCTATGCGGTTGGTCCGGCAGGCAAGCGTCCTCTTGCTCTGGGCCGCGCTCGTCACGAGTCGCGGCCTTTTTGCGCAGATCGCACCGCCCGATCAATCGCGGGTGGCGCTCCGTCCCGTGGACCTACGCTACGTGCAGCCCGCCCTCCCGCGCCTGCTGCCGTCGCCCGCCACGGTAAAAGCGCTGTATGTCAATGCCTGGGCGTTCGGCTCGTCGCGCCTGTGGCAGCTCGTCCGCCTGGCCGATGAGACCGAGATCAACGCCTTCGTCGTAGACGTCAAGGACGACACGGGCTGCCTGCTCTATCCCTCAGCGGTTCCGACCGCGCAGCAAATCGGCGCTAACCAGTGCACGCGCGCGCACGACGCGCGCGCGCGACTCGACACCCTGCTCGTACACGGCATCTATCCGATCGCCCGCATCGTCGTGGCGAAGGACCCGCGGCTCGCTGAACACAAGGCGCAATGGTCCGTCCACCTGGCGGACGGCGAGCTGTGGCGTGATCGGATCGGGAGCGCCTGGGTCGACGCCTACAACGACTCGGTGTGGGTCTATTCGGCGCAGCTCGCTCAGGAGGCCGTGCGCATGGGCTTCGCCGAAGTGCAGTTCGATTACGTCAGGATGCCAGACGAGCCCCGCGAGCGCCTCGCGACCGCCATCTTCCCGGCCCGCCGCCGGGGCGACACGCCGCGCAGCGCGGTGCGTCGCAACATCCAGCTCCTCAAGGCGCTGGTCGCCCCCTTCGGGGCGCCGGTGACCTTCGACATCTTCGGTCTGACCGCATCGGCCACCGACGACATGGGAATCGGCCAGGTCTGGGAGGACTTCAGCTCCATCGCGGATGTCGTCCTCCCGATGGTGTACCCGAGTCATTATCAGGCCGGCGCCTACGGGTTGGCGTGGCCCAACGGTCAACCGTACAAGGTGGTGCGGCGCGCGCTCGAAGAGGCGCTCGGCCGTTCCCGCGCGCCGGACGCCGCCGCCATTCGCCCCTACCTCCAGGCGTTCACGCTCGGTCGCCGGTTGCCGCGCTACACCCCATTCGAGATCCGCGAACAGATCCGCGCGGCGGAAGAGGTGGGGATTACGTCTTGGGTGCTGTGGAATCCGCGGAGTGTGTACCAGCGCGATGCGCTGCGGCCTTACCCGACCAGGCCCGAGGTCGTGCGCGCGATTTCAGCCGGTGGGGAGTAGCGCAGGCGCCCGCCCGGGCTCCCAGGCGGTGACGTAGCCCGCGATCGCGGAGGCCGCCACCGTGTAGGGGTTGGCGAGGTAGAGCTGGCCCGGCCCCGAGCGGCCGGGGAAATTGCGGTTGATTGCGCTGATCGTCACTTCCTCCCGCGTCTTGGAAACTCCCGGACCGGCGTTGATGCAGGCCCCGCACGATGGCTCGAGGAACGTGGCCCCCACCTGCCGGAACAGCTCGAGGTACCCCCGCTCTTCGCAGTAGCGCTTCACGTCCTGCGACCCTGACTGAATGTAGAACCGCACGCCAGGCGCCACCCGCGCCCCGCGCGCCGCCGCCTCCCGCAGCACGCGCGCGTACATGTCCATGTCGTCCTTCTTGCCGGCGGTGCAGGAGCCCGCGTAGGCGATGTCCACCCGGATGCGCCCGCGGGCATCGTCGATGGGGATGCCGTTCCCGGGATCGCCGGGGAGCGCCAGCATCGGCCGCACGTCGCCCGCGTCGATCTCAAGGACCTCGCAGTACTCGGCCCCCTGCTCGCTCGCAAGGCCGGCGCACAGCGCCTCCGCAGCGGCGCGCGTCAGGCCGCGATACTCCATCAGATATTCGACCGTGCGCGCGTCCGGCGCAACGTAGCCGGTAAACCCGCCCACCTCCGCGGTCATGTTCGTCATCGTGGCGCGCTCGTCGACGGACAGTTTTTCGACAGCATCGCCACAGTATTCGACCAGCTTCCCGATCGCCTTGCCGCTCTTCACGTACGGCTGGCGCAGGATCTCGAGCATGAAGTCTTTCGCCGTGACGTTGTCGGGCTTCTGCCCGCGCACCACGACCTTCACCGTCTCCGGAACGGTCAGCCGGACGTCCTGCGTGATCCACGAGTTGAAGATCGCGGTCGTGCCCACGCCGAAGGCCACGCACCCCACCGCGCCGGCGTGGGGAGTGTGAGAGTCGCTCCCGATGATCACCTGGCCCGGCTCCGCGTGCGCTTCGAGGATCTTCGAATGGCAAATCGCCTCTGAGCCGTGATGGCCCAGCCTGAGCTCGCCGTACAACTTGATCCCCTGCCGCTCCGCGAACGCGCGCTGCTTCTTTTCGAGCTCCAGCGCCACGTCGAGCAGGCCTTCCTTGATCCGCTCCGGCGTCATCGCTTCGGGCAGGAAGGTCAAGTGGTCGCGGAACATGAGTATCGAGCCTGGGTCGACCACTTTCGCGTCCTTCCCCACGAGCTGCTCGAAGAAGATCGCCGCCATCGGCGTCACGTATTCGTGGCTGAAGCGGATGTCGGTGCGCACGAATCCTTCATCCCCCGGCCGCACGGACGGCACCCCGACGCGGCCCGCCGCCGGATCCACCACCCAGTGCCGCGCCAGGATCTTCTCGCCGAGGGTCATGGGCCGCGGCGCCGTGACAGGCGGCCGCAGCGTCACCTTCCCCTGGAGGCGGGCGACGTTGTAGTTGAACAGTCCACCGTACTCGATGATTCCGCGCGTGATCTCACCCTCCCCGCGCGAGAAAGTCGCCAGGGGGATCTCCTCGCCCTGCCGCACGCGCTCGAGGATCGAGAAGTCGGTGGTGACCAGGAGCCCAAGGTTCTGGCAGTTCTCGCGATAGATGCGCTCCACGTTCTCCGCGACCACGAGTTTGATCCCGGCGGAGAGCTCCGCGTACGGCGATTGCTCGCGAGACGAACCCTTGCCGCGCCGCGTGCCGCTCACCGAGGCGACGAAGCCGCCGCGCCTCACGGCGCCGCGCGGGATGGGGAACTCGTCTCCGCACTTGAGCCCGAGGTAGGGGAAGTCTCCCAGCGTCTCGTCGTAGTAGTAGCAGATGTAGGCGGGAGTGATCTCGTCGGTTGAGATGTCGTCGCGCAGCTTGAGCGCCGGCGTCCACTCGAGGTCGTGTCCCTCGAGCTGCCGGCGTATGAGCGCGGGGTCTGCGGTGAGGAACAGGATCCGGCCTTGGAAGCGCACGCGGTCGGGCAGTCTGTGGACGTCGCGGGCGCGCAGAGCGGCGAGCATTTTCGAAAGATCACCCGGCACCGCAGAGCGAGCAATTCGTCGTGCGGCTGGCGCGGATCACGTCGCCGTCGCCGCCTGAGTGCAGACTCTTGCAGTTCGGCGTAAGATCGTAAGCCGTTGCCAAAACATGTGATAGGGGCGCGCGCATCGCCTGTTTGCCTAGCTGCAAGCGGGCGCATAACTTTGCGCCCGTTTTTCGGCAGCCGTTCGCGCCGCCCCTGACCCAGGAGCGAGCCCCTGGAACTCCCGACTTCGCATCGGCTGCCTCTGTCCTGGCTGCTTCAAGCGGCAAGCCCACCGATTCAGTACCGCGCCTACCACGAGGTCGTCCCGGATGCTGGCCAGGATCCCGAGCAGCTCGGTGTACTCCATACGGCGGCGCTGCAGTACAAGCCCGCGCAGGCCATCGCGCGCAGGCAGAAGGACACCGGTCTGTGGGGTGGCAACCTGCTGGCACCCGGAC
>QHTZ01000046.1 GCA_003221005.1 Gemmatimonadota bacterium | reverse complement strand
CCGCACGCCGCTACCAGCGAGGCGGTCCCGGCGCCGGCCGCGAGCTTGAGAAAGGCGCGCCGGTCAGTCATGGCTCGGGAACCGGCCGCGGTACCACCCCGTGAGCATCGCGCGGAACGAGGGCGGATCCACGGCGAACACCAGAATCACGTGCACCAGCGTGAACGCGACGAAGATCCAGACCGTCCAGAAGTGCCAGTACCGGGCCGCCTGGAACCCGCCGAACAGCGCCGTCAGCCAGGCGAATTGCGTGGGCTTGTAGATCGACAGCCCGGTGAGCACTGCCAGCACGCCCAGCAGCACGATGCTCGAGTAGGCGAGCTTCTGGAGCGGGTTGTGTTTGCCCTGGGGCGGGTGGTCTTTGCGGAGCCGCAGATAGTAGCGGGCCATCGCGATCGCGCCTGGCACGTCGCGCGGCCGGAACCACAGCCCGCGCCACTCCCCGCTCGCCGCGAGGTAGCCGGCGTACAGCAGGCCCGCGGTCACGAGCGGCCACATGAGCGCGAAGTGCCAGTTCAGCGCCCCCGCGAGCCAACCGCCGAGCCGGCTCCATTGGGGGAACTCCGTGTCGTCGAACGGGCTCGCGAGAAAGGGACCGCCGCGATTCCCGAAGCGCGCGTACGCCTCGTATATCTGGAGCCCGCTCGTGATCATCCCGGCGAGCACGACTAAGGTGACCCAATGAGTGAGGCGGACGATCCAGTGGTGCCGGAACACGAACGGGCGAGTCGGGGGCGGCGGAACGCCGGGCATGATGCGAATATATTTCGGTGCATGCGGCATGCAATCTTGGGCGCGCTGCTGCTGATCGCCTCGTGCCACTCGCGTCGCGGCCGCGACGAGGCGGGGCGCGTCGACACGACGGACGTGGCTCGGATGTTTCCGCTCCACCCTGATTCGACCGACAGCTTGCTCCGCACGCCGCGCGTGATCTCCGACGCCGCGGTGATCGTCTTCTGGCTGCACGCGGCGGACACCATCGGCGACGACGATCGCGCCGACGCGTTCGACCAGCTCCGCTACTACACGACGCAAGTCGCCCCGGTCCTCGAGGCGAACGACATCTCCCTCCTCGCGACGCGGGCGGAGACCGTCTATGTCGTGCAGCCCGGCAAGCAGCGCCGCACGATCCTGCTCGCGGGGCTCGACTATCCGTTCGGCTACGTGCTGGTCGAGCCGGGCGGGCCGGAGCGGATCCTCACCGGAGTGTATCCCGACGACGATCTGCTCGACGAATTGCGCGCCTACTTCGATCTGTCGGACGACTCGGTCACCACCGTCCCGCGGGCGACCATCTGACCGGCGTGCCCCCTCCCCCTCCAGCGGCGGACCTCGTACTCGCGGGTGGCGACGTCTTGCTGCACAACGGTGGGTGGAGGGTCGAAAGAAGCGACGTCTATGTGAGGGACGGGCGGATCGCAAGCCTAGGGAAGGCGACGGAAGGACGGAAGGACGGAAGGGGGATGCAGCGCGAGCTGCAGGTGCGCGATTGCAGCGGCTGTCTGATCCTACCCGGCTTGATCCAGGCCCACGTGCATCTCTGCCAGACCCTGTTTCGCGGTCTCGCCGACGATTTACCGCTCGAGGAGTGGCTCGCCCGGCGCATCTGGCCGCTCGAGGCGGCGCACACCGAGGAGTCGCTCTACTGGTCCGCGATGCTCGGGGCGGCGGAGCTGGTGCTCGGTGGCACGACCGCAATCCTGGACATGGAGACGTTGCACCACACGGGCGCCGCGTTCGCCGCACTCGAGCGGATCGGCATTCGGGCGACCTCGGGGAAGTGCCTCATGGACGCGCATCCCGAAGGGGCGGCGCTCGAGCTCGCCGAGTCCACTGACACCGCGCTGGCCGAGGCCGAGAGTCTGGCCGGGCGGTGGCACGGCGCGGCGGGAGGGCGCCTGCGGTACTGTTTCGCTCCGCGCTTCGCTCCGGCGTGCTCGGGCCCGCTGCTGCGCGCGGCGAGTGATCTCGCGGAGCGCTGCGACGCGCAGCTGCACACGCACGCGGCGGAGACGATCGTCGAGCGCGAGACGGTGCTGCGGACCACGGGGACGAGCGAAATCGCCTACCTCGAGAGCGTGGGGATCGCGGGGCCACGCGCCGTGCTCGCGCACTGCGTCTGGACGGATGCGCACGAGGTCACCCGTCTCGCCGCGCAGCGGACCAACGTGGTGCACTGTCCGTCGTCGAACTTGAAGCTCGGCAGCGGGGTCGCCAGAATCCCCGAGATGCTCGACGCCGGGTGCCGCGTCGCACTTGGCGCGGACGGCGCGCCCTGCAACAACCGGCTCGACGTGTTCAGCGAAATGCGCCTCGCCGCCCTGATCCAGAAGCCGCGCCTCGGGGCGGATGCCCTGCCGGCGGGCCGGGTGCTCGAGCTCGCGACCCTGGGAGGAGCGCACGCCCTCGGTCTCGCGGACGAGCTCGGCGCGATCGCCGTGGGCAAGCGCGCCGACCTGGTAGTGCTCGACCTGGGGGCGCCCCACCTTGCCCCGAACGGGGGCGATCCTGTCTCGCACGTCGTCTACGCCGCGCAGCCGAGCGACGTGCGGGACGTGTTCGTGGACGGACGAGCGGTCGTGCTGGGTCGCGAGCTGCTCACCGCGCCGCTCGAGGAGATCGCGCGCGAGGCGGGCCGTTGCGCGGTCGAGCTGCGGCGCCGGGCGGGGATAGGGTAGGGGCCCATGAACGTTCGTTCTGTCGGAATTCTGTGCCTCGGGCTCACGGCGAGCGACCCAAGGAACGCGCAGGACCACCCTCCAACGATTGACCTCGTCATCACGCATGCCTTAGTCCTGGACGTTCGTACAGGTAACGTCCTGCCTGACCGAGCCGTACTGATCGACCACGGCGTCATTACCCGGGTTGCCAGAGGTTCTGGCGCGACCCTGCCCCCAGCGGCACGTATAATTGACGCCCGCGGCCGGCTCCTCACTCCTGCGTTCGTCGATTCTCACTTCCACACTGGCTTCGTGTTTGCGGACTCCATCACCGCTACAGGCGGTGGCATCACGCACCTCATCATGGACCCTGATTCCATCGAGGCGTATCGACGCGTCGTTGCGAAGCTTTACCTGCCGTACGGCGTCACCGTAGTGAGAGACGTGGGAAGTGCGGAGCAAGACCTCCCGATGCTGATCGCTTGGATGAACCCATCTCCACACGCACCTGACTTCTATCCTGTTGGTGCACAGCTTGTGTCTCCCGAGAGCGGGCGCGTATCGCCCCCGTTCCAGGCGGCGCTCGCTGACTCGCAGGCTGCCGCGAGGAAAGTCGCGGAGTACTACAAGCTCGGCATCCGGAACATCAAACTCTACTGGCGGTTGCGAGAGCCCGAGTTCAAAGCGGCGTTGTACGAGGCGCAGAAGCTAGGAATGAACGTGACCGGCCACGTCGACCAACGAGTCATGACGATCGGACGAGCGTTGGACCTGGGCCTCAGAAACTACGAGCACATGTTCACCCTCGCGCTGTCCGTCCTGACGGATGGAGAATTGGACTCGCTGTACGCGGGCGTGCCGGAACACCTGGGCGTTACGCGAGAGACGGCCAGCGGGGTACACGGGCTGTTCTTCCTCATCACGATGGAGTTCTGGAACTACATAGGGCGCGATAACCCTCGAATGCTCGCTCTGATAGAGAAATTCAAGGCCGACAGTGCAAGCCTCACTCCCACGCTGCACGTCATCGCGCAGCGGCTGGGCTTGACCTACTTCACGTCGCCCCCGCGAGGCGCGTTTGAAGACGCGTCCGCCTTCACTCCGCGGCAACGTGAACGCGCTCTTGATGGGTACCGGATCATGGTCACGTATCTCATACGGTTGTACCAGGAGGGGATCCGCCTGAATCTGGGCACTGATACCCACGATCCCGGCCAGGCAGGCCTTTCCGAGATGCTGCTCCTGCACGACGCGGGAATCCCAATGGCTGCGGTTTTCAAAATCGCCACATTAACCAGCGCGCAGGATATCGGTCAGGAGGCGCGGTACGGCACAATCGAAGCTGGAAAGCGTGCAGATTTGATTCTATTCGATCGTAATCCGCTGAAAGATCCGCGTGGTCTGCTGGGTCCAAAGACCGTTATCAAAGACGGCGTCGTGTGGTCCAATACGAACTGAAGGCGTTTCGGTATGCGTTCGTGGTCGACTACCGGGCGACCCCAGGACCCCTCGAGCCTCCGTCAGGATCGGTCGCCAGATGAGGTAGGGGGGGTTCCCCACCCGGCGCCGCGCCGTTCGTGCGGAAGCGCCGGATCGTTTCGGTGAGCCGCGTCGCCGCCGCCGCGAGGTGCTGCGAGGCGGTCGTCAGCTCGCCGAGCGAAGCCAGCTGCTGCTCGGTGGCGGCCGTGGCCTGTTGCGCTCCCCGCGCGGCGGTTTCGGCGATGGCGCCGGCGTCGAGCATGCGGCGCGTCACCTCGCGGATCCGCCCAGCCTGTCCTTCCGTTTCCGCGGCGAACGAGGTGGCGAAGTGGACGGTCGTGTTCAGGTCCGCAAGGATCGCCTCGAGCGCCGTGCGCACGGCCGCCGACACGGCGCCCACTCCTTCGGCGGTGCGCCGCGCCGCGTCCATCGCGGCGAGCAGCGCCGCGACGTGATCCTGAATACCCTGGACGCGACTGCGCACCTCGTCGGCGGAGCGCGCGCTCTGCTCGGACAGCTTCCGCACCTCCGCCGCGACGACGCGGAATCCGAGGCCGTGCTCCCCCGCGCGCGCCGCCTCGATCGCGGCGTTCAGGGCGAGCAGATCCGTCTGACTCGCGATCCGGGTCATGCTGTCCACCAGCTTGCCGATCTCGCGCGAGCCCTGCTCCAACGTGCCCGCCGCTCCGGACACCTCGTTCATGTGCTCGACCAGGGCGACCAGCAGCTCGCCGGCGCGGGCGATCTCCTCCCCGTGGCTGCGCGCCTGCTGCGCGATCGCGCCGATCTGTCGCTCGGCCTCCTGCGCGCGGCCGTGGAGCGCGGCGGCGACGCCCGCCGCGGCCTCCGAGTCCTCGCGCCCGTCGCCGATCAGCCGGCGCTGCCGCTCGGTTCCCTCGGACAGCTGCCGGGCCGTGGTCGAGATCTCCTGCGAGGCCGTCCGCAGCGCGGCGGCGGGTGCGGCGAGCCGCTGAGCCGTCCCGGTGAGGTCGGCGACCTGCCGCTGCGCTTCGCTGACGGCGTCGGCCAGGGCAGCGGTGGTCCGATTGACGGTCACCCCTAGGTAGCCGAGCTCGTCGCGCTCCATGTCCGCGACCCGGGCCGTGAGGTCGCCCCGCTCCACCTGCGCGAGGACCTCGCGCGTGGCCCGGACCCGGGCGACGATGCTGGCGAGCATCGGGATCAGGGCCACGCATACGAAGACGAGCACACTGCTCTCGATTACGAACGCGTCCCAGCCCCACCCCTGGGGCCCCGCTCGGAGCGCCGTCACGAGCGCGAAGGCTGCCACGTTGAGGCCCAGGGCCTGCCACGCCTCGATCGGTCCCAGGTAATAGGCGGCCTGGAACGGCGCGATCAGGTAGGCGGCGAACAGCAGGTCACCGCTCGGTCCAACGGCGTACGCGACGGCGGAGATCATGGCCGCCCCGACGGCGATGTTTGCGCGGGCGTACCAGGTGCGGAATGGCGTCTCGCGCGCGATGCGCGATATCGCGTAGTTTAGGCCCGCGAAACCGACCGCGCAGGCGAGGATGAACCACCATGACGTCGCGATCAGCCCCACGAGCCGCGCGCCCGCCAGCAGGGCGATGCCGCACCCGAGGATGCGCCAGCGCGCCCGCGTGTTGGCGAGCACGTATTCGCGCCACTTGGCGCTGAATTCCTCGGTGAGCGCCTGCGCGAGGGACGGGGTGGCAGGGGGCGGGGGCGGCATGCGCGGAAAATGGGCGTTGCCGCGCGCGAGGGGTAGAGGGCGGGCGGCGTGATCACGCCCGCTGTAGCGCTGCTTGCCACACTCGCCGTGCAGGCAGCACCCGACTCCGCGGGCGCGACGCTGTATCGCGCGTGGTGTGCCAGCTGCCATGGCGCGGATGGCCGTGGCCAGGCGGCGCGGCAGACCCAACTCTCGGTCCGGCCTGCGGACCTCACCGAGTGTCAGACGTCCACTGCCGAGACCGAGGAGCGGTGGCTGGGGATCGTGCGGGAGGGCGGGGCCGCGTTCGGCCTGTCACTCGACATGCCGGCGTTTCGTTACGGCGCGACGCCGGAGCAGCTGCGGGCGGTCGTGCGCTACATCCGGTCGCTGTGTGGGGAGCGTGGCTGGCCGCCGGGCGAGTTGAACTTCCCGCGCGCCTTCCTCGCCGAGAAGGCGTATCCCGAGAACGAAGTGGTGACGAGCCTGCACGGGAGCGAGCAGGAGTACATCTACGAGCGCCGGCTGGGCCGGCGAGCGCAGCTCGAGGCGAGCGCGCGCACGGTGCTCGACTCGCTCGACCGGCCGTTCGACGGCGTGACCGGAGCCCTCAAGTACAACGTCTGGTACTCGACGGTGCGGCGCGCCCTGGTGACCGTCGGAGTCGAGGGGACGCCGCCGCTCGGCCGCCAGGAAGCGTGGGAGATCGAGCCGTTCATCGCCGCGGGCGCGAATCCGCTCGCCGGGCTCTTTGTCCAGGCTGAGGTTGTGGGGGCGTGGGAGGACGGGGAGGGCGTGAGCGGGTTTTCCTACAGCGTGGGTGTGGGACGTGAGGTTGGGCGCTTCACGCCGATGCTCGAGGTTGGCGGAACCGTGCCGCGCGCGGGGGAGGCCACGGTGTCGCTCGTACCTCAGGTGCGGGTCCAGCTCTCGCGTCTGGGCCACGTGGCGGGCTCGCTCGGCGTAGAGCTGCCGGCGTGCGCGCCAGAGCCGCGCTACCCGCGCCTCACGGCGTTCCTGCTGTGGGATTACGGCGACGCGGGGCTATTCCGCGGGTGGTGAACCGGCCGGGAATGTAGGGGCACGAAATGTCGTGCCCCTACACGACTGGTCACCCGCGCCCAGGCCCTCCCGCTACGGCTTACTCGGCGGCGTCCGGGGATCGTCGGTCGCGT
>QHTZ01000097.1 GCA_003221005.1 Gemmatimonadota bacterium | reverse complement strand
CAAGACGACGTCTCCCATGCCGAATCCGAGCGCCGGGAGGTCCACTCCCCCGAGGGTCTTGAGCAAGCCGTCGTAGCGGCCGCCGCCGCAGATGGCCCGCAGTGACTTGCCCGTGTCGAACAACTCGAACACAATCCCCGTGTAGTAAGCGAGCCCGCGCACGATCGTGAGATCGACCTCGACGAAGTCGCCGAGCCCCATCGCGCTGAGCGCATTGATCGATTCGATGAGCGGCTCTCCGACATCCGCAGCCCGTGCCTTGGTCAGTGCGTCTCGGACGGCTGGGAGCCCCCGCAGTGCTGCCACCTCGGCGATGGTGCTTCCGGTCTGCTCCAGGACGCGCGGCTCACGCTCGGCCTTGTCGAGCACCCGAAACGCGACGGGCAGCTCCGCTTCGGGCACCCCACGGGCGAGGAGCAGCACTCGCAGCACCCGCCGATCGGAGACGCGCGCCTTCACGTCCTGTGGCCCGAATCCAAAACCCCTCAGAATATCGATGGCGGCGGCGATCAGCTCCGCGTCGGCCAGCGGCCCCGCCTCCCCGATCAGATCCATATTGAGCTGGAAGTGCTCGCGCAGCCGGCCGCGCTGCTGCCGCTCATAGCGGAACAGCTGCGGGATCGAGAACCAGCGAATCGGCTTCTTCAGCGCCTGGGCCCGCGCCCCGACCATGCGGGCGAGCGTCGGGGTCATCTCAGGCCGCAGGGCGACGCGCCGCTCCCCCTTGTCCGTGAACTCGTACAGCTGCCCCACGATCTCATCCCCGCTCTTCTGCGTGTAGAGCTCCAGGGGCTCGAGCGGGGGACCATCGTACTCCACAAACCCATAGCGCGCGGCGACGCGGCGCCAGGTGGTGAAGATGTGGTTGCGTAGGGAGAGATCGTCGGGGTAAAAGTCGCGGAAGCCTGGTAGGGCTTGTCCTTGCATCGCAACAATTTAGCCGACGGCCGCAAAGCCGGGCAAGCGCGCGAGCGCGTCGCCGACCGTGTGGAAGGAACCGGTGACGACGATCGTGCCAGCTCCCTCTTGCACCTGCTCGAGTGCGCGGTCGAAGTCCGGCTCGAACGCAGCGGGCGCGGCCGACGGCGGCAGCTCGGCTTCGAGCCGCTCGAGGTTCCAGCGCCGCTGCAGGGGTGCGGAAGCAGGCGTCGTGAAGACGAACCGGTCGATCTGCTCCGTCAGGATCTTGATCATGCCCGCGTAGTCCTTGTCGCCGAGCACGCCCATGCCGGACTTCGAAGCGCCCCGGGAGGTAGGCGTCCGCGAAGCTCCCCGGCCACGCGTCGCCCGCCGGGCCGAACGGTGGGGCCAGCGCATCCAACGCGGCGAGCGCCACCCACGCGTTGGCGTGCTGGTGCGTGCCGCGCAGGCCCAGCGGCCCGAGCGGTGGACGCTCAGTGTCCACCAGAATCACCGGATTCGCGCCGTGGCGCTCGGCCTCGGCGACGAGCACCTCCCGGATGGCTGGGTCGCGCTCGCCGGTAACGAAGGGGACGTCCCGCTTGGCGATGCCCGCCTTCTCACGGGCGATGGAGGCGAGGTCGGACCCCAGGTACTCGGTGTGCTCGCGGGCGATCTTCGTCACCACGCTCACGAGCGGCGTGATGACGTTGGTGGCGTCGAGCCGGCCTCCCATACCGACTTCGATGACGCCGATGTGCACGCCCCGGGCGGCGAGGTCGGCGAAGGCGAGTGCGGTCGTCGCCTCGAAGAAGCTCGCGTCGAGCTGCTCGATGTGGGGCTTCAGGTAGCTCGTCCACTCGGCAAAGGCGTCCTCGTCAATCGGCACCCCGTCAACGACGCTGCGCTCCCGAACGGAAACGAGGTGCGGTGACGTGTACACACCCACCCGCAGGCCGCGCGCACCGAGCGCCGCGGCGACCAGCGCGCAGGTCGAGCCCTTGCCGTTGGTGCCGCCGATGTGGACCGAGGGGAACTGCCGCTCGGGATGGCCCAGAATGTCGAGGAGTGCCTGGGTGGGACCCAGGCTCCATTTGATGCGAGCGCTCTGTCGTGCGAAGAGAAAGGCGCAGGCGTCCTCGAAGGACAGCCCGCTCAGTCGGCGGCCTCCGCCGGTTGCCGGCCGGCCATGTGCCGCAGCAGCCGCGCCGTGGTATCGCGCAGCTCACTCCGCGGCACCACGGCGTCCACCATGCCGTGCTCCACGAGGAATTCGGCCGTCTGGAAGCCCTCCGGAAGATCCTGCCCGATCGTCTGCTTGATGACCCGCGGTCCGGCGAACCCCACGACCGCCCCCGGCTCGGCGAGGATCACGTCGCCCTGCATCGCGAAGGAAGCCGAGACTCCGCCGGTCGTGGGGTTGGTGAGGATCGAGATGAAGGGCACGCCCTCCTGCTGGAGCCGGGCGATCTCCACCGACGTCTTGGCCATCTGCATCAGCGAGAGCACCCCCTCCTGCATCCGTGCTCCCCCGGAGGCTGAAACGATGATCAGGGGGATATCCTTCTCCGCTGAGCGCCGGGTGAGCCGGGCGATCTTCTCACCGACCACAGAGCCCATCGAGCCGCCCATGAACGCGAAATCCATGACCGCCAGGTCCACCGGCATGCCGTCGAGGCGGGCGTAGCCCGAGCGGAGCGCCTCGAGTGGACCGGCCTTCTGCCGGGCGAGCTCGAGGCGCTGGGGATAGTTCTCGAACGACAGGGGGTCGGCAGAGCGGAGCTTCCCGTCCAGCTCGTGCCAGGAGCCCTCGTCAACTAGAAGGTCGATGTATTCTTGGGCGCTGATGCGGCGATGATAGCCACAGTTCGGGCAGACGTTGAGGGCGGCAACGAACCGCTCCTTGATGTCGATGTGCCCGCATTCGTCGCATTTTTCCCAGGCGTCGGCAGGAATCTCCAGCCGTACGCGTTCCGTCGTGCGCGGCTTGCGTTCCTTTTTGAACCAGGCCATTCGCGCCATGGGAGGGGTCGGAGGCGACAATTTGGGCGACCCCCCCAAACCGCGCTAGGCCTAGTTTGATAACCCGTTGTCACAAATCAACATATCCGGACAGCCGTGACTCCCAGGCTACCCGCAGGCTGATCCCCACCGAGAGGCAACACACGAGCAGGAACGACCCGCCGTACGAGAAAAACGGCAGCGGGATGCCCGTGATGGGGAGCAGGTTAACGGTCATTCCGATGTTCTCGGCCATGTGCGTGAACAGCAAGCTGGCACACCCGAACACGCACAGGCTGGAATAGGGGTCGGTAGCGCGCCGGGCGATCCGCAGCAGCACGACGATCAGCCCCGCAAACAGCGCCAGCGCCAAAAGGACCCCGATGAAGCCGAGCTCCTCCCCCACCACCGAGAAGATGAAGTCGGTGTGCTGGGCCGGGAGGAAGGCCAGCCGCTTCTGGGAGCCGAGGGTGAACCCCTTGCCGAGGAAGCCCCCGGACCCGATCGCCACCTTTGACTGGATCACGTGCCAGCCGGTCGCCCGCGGGTCCACCTCAGGATTGAGGAAGGCCAGGAGGCGGTTCTGCTGATACGGGGCGAGGTGCCTCCAGAAGGGGAGGGCGATCGCCCCCATGGCCACGTTGACCAGCATGACCACCAGCCCTTCCCACACGTACGGCCGCCACCAGAGGAGCAGGGCGAACAGCAGCACGATCCACGCGCCCCACACTCCCGTGGAGAAGGCGAGCACGAGACCGATTACGGGTGACGCGAGCAGGAAGAGGACCGTGGGCCTGGTCCCCGCCCAGAACAACATCGCGAACAGAATCGCCACGAACACAAGCGCGCTCCCCAGGTCGGGCTGCAGCAGCACCAGGAGCGACGGCACGCCGGCAACGGCGCACGGGTAGACGAGCTCCCGCAGCGTGGCCGGCCCCTCCCGCCTAGCGACGAGCCAGCGCGCGAGCATGAGAATGACGGCCAGCTTGGCGATCTCAGCCGGCTGACCGAGTCGCACCCCGCCCACAGTCATCCAGGAGCGGCTAGCCGCCGCGGTGCCGGCCCCCGTGCCCACAAATAGCGTGAGCACCAGGAAGAACACTGCGGTGCCGTAGACGTAAGGCGTCGCCCACTCAAGCAGCCGCGGCGACACGCGGTACATGACGAGCGTGGCGATTCCGCCCAGGACCAGCCAGATGAGCTGGCGGTGCCAGATGGTCGCGGCGACCGTCGGAACGTCGGTCTGGCCGGCCGAATACACGGTCGCGAGCCCGTAGGCCGCGAGCCCGACCACCACGCCGGCAAGCGGCTTATCGATCTCGCGGAGGGGCGGTCGCATGACCCGTGTCGATAGCGGGACGGGGAGGGGACTGGGGGACGCCCGTGTCCGGGTAGGCGCGCGTCGTGTCTGGTAAAACGCCCGGCAGGGGAACGAGGGTGTCGGGAGCCCCAGGGAGTACCTGCACGGCGTGCGGCGCTGTGTCTGTCGGGAGAGTGAGCCGGATGTCCGGAGCCTCAGTCGAGTCCGCGCCCAGATAGCGGGCGATGACGCGCGCCACGAGCGGCGCGACGTACGGACCCTCCCGGGCGAATTCCACGACGGCGCCGACCACGATCTCGGGCCTGTCCGCGGGCGCGAACCCGATGAACCAGCCGTGTGCCGGCCCGTGCGGGTTCTGCGCGGTACCGGTCTTCCCCGCGATCGAGATCGTGCTGAAACGACCAGCCGCGCCGCGGGCCGTGCCGCGTTGCACGACGCTGATCATCGCCTGGCGCAGCCCCGCGAGCTGCTCCGGCGTCAACCCCAGGGTCACGCCCGTCCCGCCGGCCGCCGGCGGACGTACGATGTAAGGCGGCCGCTCGCGTCCATCGCTCGCGAGCATCTGATAGAACCGCACCATGTTCACGAGGGTCTGCGCGTTCTCGCCCTGACCGATGGCGAGGTTCAGAGTCACCGCCGCCGTCCAGCGGCGCGCGCCGTACAGGCGGTCGTAATACTCCGGACCGGTCGGGAAGTCGGGTCGGATCTCGCCCGGCAGATCGACACCCGTGGGCGCGCGGAAGCCCCAGCTGTTCGCGTCCTCGAGCAGCGAGGTGAGGCCGAGCTTTAGGCCGAGCTGGTAGAAGAAGACGTCGCAGCTCTGGGTGATGGCTTCGGCGAGGGTGAGGTCACCGTGCCCCTTCGCCATCCAGCAGCGGAAGAAGCGATTGCCGTACTGGAGCCCGCCGCGACAGGGGATGGGCATGTGGCTGTTCAGGGTGACGAGGCCCCGCTTCAGCGCCATGGCCGCCATGGCGAGCTTCCAGGTGGATCCGGGCGGGTAGCGCGCCTGGATCGCCCGGTCGAACAGCGGCCGTGCCTCGCTCTCGCTGAGGCGCCGCCAGTACTCGGGATCGACGCCCTTCGCGAAGGCGTTCGGGTCGAACCCGGGCGCGCTGTACAGCGCCAGCACCTCGCCGGTGTTGGGGTTCAGCGCCACGACCGCGCCGCGGCGCCCCGCCGGGAAGATGCGCGCGACGTAGCGTTGCAGGTCGAGGTCGATCGTCGTGTGGAGCGGGCTCCCCGGCACCGGAGCGAGCGTCGGCGCGGCGCCGGCCTCACGCACCACGTGGCCCAGCGCGCTGACTTCCACGAACCGTAGCCCATCCGCGC
The DNA here is from genome assembly GCA_003221005.1 of Gemmatimonadota bacterium. Lineage (GTDB taxonomy): Bacteria > Gemmatimonadota > Gemmatimonadetes > Gemmatimonadales > GWC2-71-9 > AG25. The sequence goes on along the minus strand of QHTZ01000097.1, from coordinate 40,093 downwards.
CGCGCAGCGAATCGTCGTACTCCCGCTCGAGACCGTCTTTGCCGACGAGTCCCCCGAGCCGCACCGCGGCGAACCGCCGCTGGGCGCGCTCAGTCTCCGTCACTTCGCCGATGTCCCCGGCGAGATGCGCGGCGATCGCGCTGTCCGGGTAGAAACGCTTCGGCTCGGGCTGGATAAGCAAGCCCGGAATCAGCAGCCGGTGCTCCTCGAGCTGGGAGACCACCTCGAACTTGGCGTCCGCGAGCACCAGCGCCGGCAGGTAGGGGGCGCGCCGGTAGCGGGCCAGCACGCGGGCCATCCCCGCGCTGTCGAGCCTCACGATCGGCGCGATCCGTTGGAGCGCCGCGCGGATCGTCGCCTCAGCGCCCGGCAGCACCGATACGGTGTAGCCAGGCACGTTCTCGGCGATGATTTTGCCGTTCCGGTCGGTGATGATGCCGCGCGGCGCCGGAAGGGGAATGGGGCGCAGTCGGTTCGTCTCGGACTGGAGCTGGTATTTCCCGTGCTCAAGGATTTGGGCCCGGAAGAACGCGACGACCAGCACGGCGACGGCGGTCCACAGAACGAGCTCGGCGACCCGGAGGCGCCGCGCCACGAGATGCGGGTGGAATGCCGTCACGCGTCCCCCAGCCGGATCGCGAGCTCGCGCCGGAACATCCAGAGCACGACCACGCCCACGAGCGCGGTCGTGAGACTCTGTATCGGCGACCAGACGAGCAGCTCCCACCCCAGCATGCCGCCCTTCACCTTCCCGGAGAAGACCGCGACGATCAGGTTCCGCAACCACGTTCCCGCGAAGAACAGGCAGCCGTTCACGAACAGGTTCTCCGCGAAGAACACCGCCTTGCTCCAGGCGGAGAGGTAGCCGACCACCGTGTGCGCGAGGGCGCCCGAGCCGAAGGACGCCGGCGTGAGGGCGTCCCGCAGCAATCCCACCAGGAACCCTGCTCCGGCGCTGCGCCCCGGCTGCGCCCGGATTGTGTAGATCAGCAGCGCCAGGAGCATGAAGTCGGGCGCGATGCGGTCGTCACCGAGCCTGGGGCGCACCGAGAACTGCAGCACGACGAGGCCGGCCAGGATCACGAGGAAGCGGTACTTGTCGCTGCGCCTCACGGGCGCTCCCCCGCGCTCTCGAAGGCGCTCCGCACGTCGCCCCCCCCTCCCCCTCCCCCTCCCCCTCCGGAGCGGGGTGCGGTCAGTATCATGACGTGCGACACGCCCGCGGGATGGACCGCCGGCCGCAGCAGGTACGTCCGCTCCCAGCCCGCGGCTTCCCCCGCCACGCCCACGACCGTGCCGAGCGGGATGCCGCGCGGGAACACCCCGCCCAGCCCCGAAGTGAGGATCAGCGTGCCGTTGGGCACGAGCTGCCGGTAGGGCACCCCGCGCAGCTCCAGCAGCCAGGTGCGCGGACCCTCGGTGCCGTGGGGTGCCACGATCCCGTACACGCTCCCGTCCGCCGCCATCGCGCTGGCGCGGAATTCCGGATACGCCCAGGTGACGACGACGCTGGTACGGTCGTCCACCGCGCTGACGATGCCGACGAGCCCCTCCGGACTCACGACGCCGTTGAGAGGCCGCACTCCCTGTCTCCGGCCAGCGGACACGACCAGCCCCAGCGCGCTCGTCGGCGTGGACTGGTGCAGTACCTCTGCGGCCGCGTACCCGCCGCCCAGCCGCTGGCCCAGGCCGAGGAGCGCCCGCAGTCGCGCGTTCTCGCTCCGCAGCTCGGGGAGGAAGGTTGCGGACAGCGCGGCTGAATCGCGCTCCGCGACGACGGTCTCGTAGCGCGACAGCGACGCGGCGAGGAGCTGCGACTGTTCTTGGAGGGCGAGGAGCGGGGCGAGCACCGTCTGGCGCAGCAGGCCCGCCAGAGGGTCGCGCACCCGGTCCGGCAGGCTCATCGCGGCGAAGGAGAGCGCTACGCACCCCACGAACAGCAGCGTGCCCGCCCGGGAGGTGTAGCGGTCGGCTCCCAGCCCCATGACGCTACCTGGTGAGGACGTTGCGGTACTTCTCCGGATCGTCGAGGATACGGCCGGTGCCCCGGACCACGCACGTCATCGGATCTTCATCCAGGTGGATCGGCAGGCCGGTCTCCTGCTGGAGCAGCACGTCGAGGCCGCGGATCAGCGCCCCGCCCCCGGTCATCACGATGCCCCGGTCCACGATATCGCTCGCGAGCTCCGGCGGCGTGATTTCCAGGGCGCGGCGCACGGCATCGACGATCTGCTGAATCGGCTCCTGGACCGCTTCCCGGATCTCGCTCGAATGCACCCGCACGATCTTCGGGATCCCGGACACGAGATCCCGGCCCTTGACCTCCATCTCGCGCTCCTCGCCCACAGGCGCGGCGGACCCGATTTGGATCTTGATCTGCTCCGCCGTCGGCTCGCCGATCAGCAAGTTGTAGTTCTTGCGCATGAACTGCACGATCGCCTGATCCAGCTCGTCTCCCCCGGTGCGAATCGAGGTGTCCGAGACGATGCCTGAGAGCGCGATCACCGCGATCTCAGTCGTGCCGCCACCGATATCGATGACCATGTTGCCCGTAGGCGTCTCGACCGGCAGGCCGACACCGATCGCCGCCGCCATCGGCTCGGCCACCATGTAGACCTCCTTCGCCCCGGCGGACTGCGCGGAGTCGCGCACCGCGCGCTTCTCCACCTCGGTGATCCCGCTCGGCACGCACACGATCACCTTGGGCTTCACGCGGAACAGGTGGCGGTCGATGATGGTCTTGAGAAAGAAGCGGAGCATCTTCTCAGTCACGTCGAAGTCGGCGATGACGCCGTCCTTCAGGGGGCGGACGGCGAGAATGCCGTCGGGGGTGCGCCCCAGCATGCGCTTCGCCTCGAGCCCGATGCCCTTGATCTTGCCGGTGGACTTCTCGATTGCCACGACCGATGGCTCGTTCAGGACGATCCCCTCGCCCTTCACGTACACCAGCGTGTTGGCTGTGCCAAGGTCCACGGCAATTTCGTTTGCCGGGCTCCAGGCGCCAATTTTGAAGTTCGGCCAGCGTAGCGGCACGAGTCGTCGGCTGAAAGAGTTCGGCGGGCGCAACGTTTGGGCGCCTCAAGCTAATGGAAAGCGTAACTCCAAGCAAGCATGATGCTTGAGGCCACGTCTCAGTTGGCTTTGAGGACGTCCTCGACGAAGGTCAACGTCTTGGTCTCGACCCACTGCGCCGACACCGCATCCACGCCGATGGTCCCGAGACGGTCGCCGGTCGCCGTCACGACTCTGCCCTTCGCCGGAGACAACTTCACGTCGCGCTGCACCAAGATCCCACGCCGCGGGTCGTACTTGAACATGAGCGCCGAGGCGAGCGCGGTCTCCGGAGTCTGGGCCGTGCGAACCCGAGGCGTGAAGGACAGGGCCACGCTGGGATACGCGTCGTCGCGATCAGTGTGGTCGCGCGTCGACGCGTCGTGCCCCGCGGTCTTGAGCTCCGCCATGAACTCGTCCAGCACCGGCCGCACGATATTGCGCAGCCGGTCGGCGCAGGACCGTCGCTTTCGCTCCGCCGCGGCATCGGCTGCGGGGGAAGACGGCTGCGGGCTCGCCTTGCGCTCGGCGTAAGCCGCCAGGAGCGAGCGCAGTTTCGCTCGATTCTCGTCCGTCATGAGATGGCCTCGGCACGTGGCACCTCGGAATATGGGGTGCGGGAGCCGTGGCGCAGTAGTGCGGGACGCCGCCGCTCAACGCGGCTGGAAGTTCTCGACGAACAAGTACGCCGCGATGGTCGCCATCAGGAGGCCGCTCAGGCTCAGAGCCATCAGATTCAGGGCGGTACCGCGCAATGGGCCCCCCGCATCACTGAGGACCTACGAATGGAAAGTACTTTGTACAGTAAAGTAACTCGGCGTCCCGTCAAGAGGAGCGACTACGCCCCTGTGCTCCCGAACCCTCCCTGCCCCCGCTCGCTCGCCGGCAACTCGACGACCTCCACGAGCTCGACCTGTTCGACCCGCTGGAACACGAGCTGCGCGATGCGCATGCCACGCTCCACCGGGACCGGCGCAGGACCGAGGTTGATGAGCGCGATCAGCAGCTCGCCGCGGTAGTCGGAATCGATGGTCGCGGGAGCGTTGGGGAGGGTGACGCCGTGCTTCACCGCGAGCCCCGAGCGGGGGCGCACCTGCGCCTCGTACCCTGCGGGGATCGCGAGCGCGAGCCCGGTGCGCACGAGGTGCCGCTCGAGCGGTGCCAGGACGAAGTCCGGCTCCGCGCTGCAGACGTCGTAGCCAGCCGAGCCCTCGGTTTGTCGAGTGGGAAGCGGCAGTCCCGCATGGTGCGGCAGGCGCCGCACCTGCACGACCGGCCTGCTCACAGCAGCCGCTTGGGATCGACCAGGGGCAGCCCGAACGCTTCGGCCACGCCGGGATACACGACTTTGCCCGCGATGACGTTGAGCCCGAAGAATAGCGCGCGGTCTTGCCGGCACGCCTGCTGCCAGCCGTCCCGCGCGAGGCGCCGGGCGTAGGGGAACGTCGCGTTGGTGAGCGCCAGCGTCGACGTGCGCGGCACCCCGCCCGGCATGTTCGCCACCGCATAGTGGATGATGCCGTCCACCACATACGTCGGGTGGTCGTGCGTCGTCGGTTTCGTCGTCTCGAAGCACCCGCCCTGGTCCACGGCGACGTCCACAATGATCGAGCCTGGCTTCATGAGGCCCAGGTCGGCCCGCGTGACCAGGTGGGGCGCCTTCGCGCCCGGCCGCAGCACGGCGCCGATCACGACGTCCGCGCGGCGCAGCTGCTCGACGATGTTGTGTCTGTTGGAATAGAGGACGTCGACGTTCGGGGGCAGGACGTCCGCGAGGTAGCGCAGGCGGTCGAGCGACAGGTCCAGCAGCGTGACGTGGGCGCCGAGCCCGGCGGCCATCTTCGCAGCGTTGGTCCCGACGGTGCCGCCCCCGATGATCAGCACCTCGCCCGGGAGCACGCCGGGCACGCCGCCGAGCAGGATGCCGCTGCCGCCGTATGCCTTCTCGAGGTACTTCGCCCCCTCCTGCACCGCCATGCGGCCCGCGACCTCGCTCATCGGCGTCAACAGCGGCAGCTCGCCCGATTCGAGCTGGACCGTCTCGTAGGCGATCGCGATCGCTTGCGACTTGATGAGAGCTGCGGTGAGGGATTGGGAGGCGGCGAAATGGAAGTAGGTGAAGAGGACCTGGCCCGCGCGGATGCACGGCCATTCGGGCTCGATGGGCTCCTTCACCTTAAGGATCAGCTCGGCCCGCCCCCACAGCTCGGCGGCCCCCACGATGCTCGCCCCCTGGGCCCGGTAGGTGTCGTCCGCAAAGCCCGAGCCCAGCCCAGCGCCCTGCTCCACCAGCACCGTATGCCCATCGCCGCGCAGCGCGTGTGCCCCGGCGGGCACCAACGCCACGCGGTGTTCGGCCGTCTTGATCTTTTTCGGGACTCCGACGATCATGGCGTCAATTCGGGCCGAGCCACACCACCCGCTGTCGCTCCGGGTCGAAGAACTCCCGCGCCACGCTCGCGACCTCCGCCTCGCTCAGCCCAGCGAGGGTCGCGAGCACATCGTCGAGACTCTGGTACGGCTCGCCGTACAACGGAAAACCCGCCAAACGATACATCCGCGCCGCCGGACTCTCCAGCGAGAGCATGACCTGTCCCTGGGTCTGCTGCTTGGCGTCCGCGAGCGCCGGCCCCGTGAGCCACTCGCGGGCGACTTTGGCAAACTCCTCGCGGATCGCTGCCACCGCCTGCTCCGCCGTCTTGGGCTGGGTACCGACGTACACGCCCGCGACGCCCATCTCCCGGTAAAACGTCGTGAACGCGTATATCGCATACGCCAGTCCCAGTTCCTCGCGCACCCGTTGGAACAGCCGGCTCGACATGCCGCCGCCGAACACGTTGGACAGGACGAGCAGCGCGTACTTGCGAGGGTCGGCGTAGGGCACCGTGTCCGTCATCAGGACAATGTGCGTCTGGGTGGTGTCCTTGGCGTGGCGTGACTCGCCTCCGCGCACACCGGGAGGCACCGGAGCCGCCTTTGGCCCGTCCCCCTTCTCCCGTCCCCCGTCCCACTCGAACCAGCCCTGCTTGTCGAGCTCGTCGAGCAGCCGCTCGTGGTCGAGATTGCCGGCGGCAGCGATGACGCAGTTCCCAGGCACGTACGCCTGCCGATGCAGCTGCTTCAGGTCCGCCGTGGAGAGCGCGGTCACGGACTCGCGCGTCCCGATGATGGAGAAGCCGTAGGGGTGCTCCGGCCAGAGCGCGGCCGACGCGAGATCGAAGACCTGATCGTCGGGCGTGTCGTCGAGCATGTTGATCTCTTCGAGCACGACGTTGCGCTCGAGCTCCAAGTCCTTGTCCCGCAGCACCGGCCGGCGTACCAGGTCGGTGATGACGTCGAGGGCGCGCGGCAGGTCGGCGTCCAGGACCCGCGCTTGGAAGGCGGTGGTGTCACGCGACGTGTAGGCGTCGAGCGAGCCGCCCCGCGATTCGAGCGCGAGCGCGATGTCCTGCGCGCTCCGCCGCTCGGTGCCCTTGAACACCATGTGCTCGAGCAGGTGGGAGACACCCATCTTGCCGCGGGATTCGTGCGCGCTCGCGCTCCGCACCCACACGCCCACGGCCGCCGAGCGCACCGCGGGCACGCGCTCGGATAACACCGTGACACCGTTGGGGGCTCGAGTTTGGAAGATCTCCCGGTCGAGTTGGACGGTCTCCATCTACCGCGCGCGCACGGGCTCCGGCGCCTCGAGCAGCGCCTTGCGCGAGAGCCGCATCCGCCCGCGCTCGTCCACTTCGAGTAGCTTCACGCGCACGCGATCGCCCCGCTTCACCACGTCTTCGGTGCGCTCGGTGCGGCCGTGCTGCAGCTCCGAGATGTGCAGCAGTCCCTCCACGCCCGGCAGGATCTCCACGAACGCGCCGAACGCCGTGGTGCTCTTCACGATCCCTTCGTAGACCTTGCCGACCTCGGGCTCCTGCACGATCGCCGCGACCATGTCGCGGGCGCGCTCGCCGCCCTCGCCCACAGCCGAGATGGTCACCATCCCGGAGTCGTCCACGTTGATCTCGGCGCCGGTCTGTTCCTGGATCCCGCGGATGATCTTCCCCTTGGGCCCGATCAAGTCGCCGATCTTGTCCGGCCGGATCTGCATCGTGATGATGCGCGGCGCATACTTGGAGAGCTGTGAACGCGGCCGCGGAATCGCCTGGTCCATGATGTCCAGGATGTGCAGGCGGGCCTGCTTCGCGCGCTCCAGTGCTTCGCTGATGATCTTGAAGTCGAGCCCCTCGATCTTGATGTCCATCTGGATCGAGGTGACGCCCTCGCGCGTCCCCGCGACCTTGAAGTCCATGTCGCCCAGGTGGTCCTCGGTGCCGAGAATGTCTGTGAGCACCGCGACCCGGTCCGCCTCCTTGATCAGGCCCATGGCGATACCGGCGCAGGAGCCCTTCACGGGAACGCCGGCGTCGAACAGCGCCAGCGAGCCCCCGCACACCGTGGCCATCGACGAAGAGCCGTTCGACTCGAGGATGTCGGACACGATGCGGATCGTGTAAGGGAACTGGTCGTAAGGAGGGAGTAGCGCCTGGAGCGCGCGCTCGGCGAGCGCTCCGTGCCCGACCTCACGGCGCGACGTGCCGCGAATCGGTCGCACCTCGCCGGTGGAGAACGGCGGGAAGTTGTAGTGCAGCATGAACGACTTCGTGGTCTCCTGCGCCACGTCGATCGAATCGATCCGCTGCTCGTCGCTCACCGTGCCCAACGTCACGGACACCAGGGCTTGCGTCTGCCCCCTGGTGAACAGGGCGGAGCCGTGAGTCCGGGGCAAGACGCCGACCTCGGAGGTGATCGGCCGCACCGTGTCCGGGTCCCGGCCGTCCACCCGCTCACGGTGTGTGAGCACCTGCTCGCGCATCGTGCGGTACTCGATCTCCTCGATGACGGTAGCGACGTCCTTGCTGTTGTCGGGGAACTCCGCGGCCAGTTGCTCCTGGATCGTCGCCTTGAGCGCGCCCAGGGCTTGCGCCCGCTCCGATTTTTCAGGCAGGTTCAGCGCCTCGGAGACCCGCGCCTCAGCGAGCTGCTTCACGCGGGCCACGAGCTCCGGGGGAGGCTCGATCTTGGTCCACTCCATCTTCGGCTGGCGCAGGTCCGCCACGAGCTCCTCCTCGGCGTCGAGCAGCTCGCGGATCCCCTTGTGCGCCACCTCCAGCCCCTTCACGATCTCTACCTCGGTGAGCTCGAGCGCCCCGCCCTCCACCATGACGATGGAATCGCGCGACCCCGAGACCGTCATGTCCACGTCCGAGAACTCGAGCTGCTGGAACGTCGGGTTCAGGATCCACGCGCCTTCGACCCGCCCCACCCGCACCGCGGCGATGGGTCCGTTCCAGGGAACTTTGGACATCATGAGGGCCGCCGAGGCCGCGGTCACGCCGAGGACGTCGGCGTCGTTCTCCTGGTCGGCCGACAGCACGTAGATGAAGACCTGTACTTCGTTCTTGAAGCCCTCCGGGAAGAGCGGCCGGACCGAGCGGTCGGTCACCCGCGCAGCCAGGACTTCCTCGTCGGAGGGACGCCCTTCGCGCTTCAAGAAGCCGCCGGGAATCTTGCCGGCGGCGTAGCTTTTTTCCCGATATTCGACGGTGAGCGGGAAGAACGGCAGCGTGGAGACATTGTCAGATACGGTGACGGCGGCGAGAACCACGGTCTCGCCGAATTGGACGAGGCACGCACCTGCGGCCTGCTTCGCCAGCCGCCCGGCTTCCACCCGGAGTGCCCGTCCTGCGAACTTGCGTTCGACGTGCTTCACTTATATGGCCTGTCTAGAGCACATGAAAATGCGTCAAGCGCCCCGGTGCTCTTCCCGGGGCGCCCGGCGCGACGCCTGTTCGACTAATGGCGGAGACCCAGCTCGTCGATGAGCTGCCGATAGCGCTCCAGGTCGGTGCGCTTGAGATACTCGAGCAGGCGGCGGCGCTTGCTGACCATGCGCAGCAGGCCACGTTGCCCGTGGTAGTCCTTCGCGTGGACCCGGAAGTGATCGGTGAGGCTGTTGATCCGCTCGGTGAGCAGTGCGACCTGTACCGGGGCTGAGCCCGTGTCCTTGTCGTGCTGCCCGTACTTCCTGACCGGCGTCGTCTTGTCGTACATCAGGGCTGTTCCCTAATTATCGTGAGCACACTAAGTTAGGGACGCCCTAGCCCTTTGTAAAGCCCCGACATACGCCCCATGACCGGCGCGCCCACCGATCTCGTCGGCCGATCGCTCGGCCCCTACCACCTGGAGCGACTCATCGGCCAGGGCGGTTTCGCGTGGGTCTTCGTCGGACGGGAAACCGACGGCACGCCGGTCGCGGTGAAGGTGTTGAAGCCGCGCTACGCCGGCGATCCCAACTTCGAGGCGCGGTTTCGGAACGAGAGCGAAACCGCCGCTAAGCTCGAGCACCCCAACATCGTGCACATCCGCTCGGTGTCCAAGACCGGACCCCACGTCTACTTCGCGATGGACTTGTGCGCCGACAGCCTGGGGGCACGCCTCGCGCGAGAGGGTCCCCTCCCGGAGAGCGACATCGTTCGCATCGCGGAGGACATCGCGCGCGCACTGGCCTTCGCTCACGGACAGGGCGTGATCCACCGTGACCTCAAGCCCGACAACATCCTCCTCCGCTCGGACGGACGTGCCGTGATCACGGATTTCGGCATCGCGCGCGCTGTCTCGGGGTACGTAGCGTCGACCGGCGTGAACATGACGATCGGGACGCCGCAGTACCTCTCCCCGGAGCAGGCGCTAGGACGTCCCATCGATCCGCGCGCCGACTTCTACGCGCTCGGTGTGACGCTCTACAAGGCGGCGACCGGCGAAGTGCCGTTCACCCACGCCGAGTGGTTCGAGCTCGCTCGGATGCACGTCGAGGACCCGCCGCTGGCGCTGCGCAAGAAGCGACCGGAGCTCTCGAAGCGCTTCGAGCGGGTGGTCTTCAAGTGCCTCGCCAAGCACCCCGACGACCGTTACCAGAGTGCGGCGGAGCTGGAGGCCGACCTCAAGGACGTCGACGCGCAGCACCGCGCCACGTGGGGGCTGGTCGCCGTGGTCGGCGTGGGGTTGATGCTGCTGTTGGTCCTGATGGTCGAGCTCATGCGCTGAGCAGGCGCTGGATCGCGCCGAGCACCCGGCGCAGCAGGCGTGGGGCGGCCGGCCCTTCCATAGGAGGCAGCCCTGCAAGCGCCGCCTCTACGGCCCGGCGCAAGTCAGCCTCGTATTGCGCGGGAAACGGCCGCTCCGCCAGGCGGATCTCGAACCCCGACGCGCCGCTCACAGCTCCCAGCTCGACAACCCCGGGCGATGCGCGATCGATCACGTCGATCAGCGGACGCAGCGCTGCCCGCGTCCCGCGACCGCGACCGCCATCCCCGTAGTAGGCCACCGCCGTGGCCACCACGACCGCCGTCGCGTCGGCGCGGCCCCCCAGATACGCCTCGAGCACCGGCCTAACGGCCGAAGAGGCCAAGGAACTCCCGTCCCACCACGATGGCCATCACGCTGACGATCAACGCGAACCCGATCTGTGTGAGAACAAGCCGGAGTCTCAGCGACAGCGGCCTGCGGCGCAGCCCCTCGGCAATGAGAAATACCAGCTGGCCGCCGTCGAGAATCGGAATGGGCAAGAGGTTCAGCACCGCAAGGTTGACCGAGAGGAGCGCCATGAAGGCTAGGAGATCGGGCACCCCGCGACGCGCCGCTTGCCCCGAGATGCGCCCGATCATGATGGGCCCGCCCACTTCCTTCAACGAGACCTGCCCCGTGACGAGGCCTCTGACGGTGCCTGCGACCTGTCCGGCATCGCGCAGCGCGCGGCGCAGCCCAGCGCCGACCGCGCCGGCGACCCCAAACCGGGTACGGACGACCGGCTGCACGGGCCCGATGCCCAGGTATCCGGACATCGCCACTTCGCCCGTGCGGGGGTCAGGAACCGGTCGCCGTTCCGGCGTCACGACGAGCGTCACGATCGAATCCCCGCGCGCCACGACCACGGTCAGCCGTCGGTGCGCGCTCGCCCGCACGCGGCGTGTGAACTGCGCCCAGCTCACGATGGTGTCGCTCCCCACGCGGAGGACGCGGTCGCCCCGCGCCAGGCCTCCGCGCGCCCCGGGTAGCCCAGGCTGAACCGTGTCCAGGACAGGCGGGACAAATGGTTCGACGCTCCGCAACACGGCAGCCCGCGCCTGCACGTCGCCGCGCGGGAGAGCGAGCACGAGCGCGTCCGTCCGACCCGCGACGCGCAGACGCAGCGGGAGCGGCGCCGTGGCGAGCCGCTCCAAGAGATCCTCCCACGACGTCACCGAATCCTGGTTCACGGCCACGATCTGGTCGCCGCGGCGCAGGGTTGCGAGCGCACGAGCACTTGACGGCAGGCTGTCTGTCCAGACCGAGTCCACCTGGGTCGTGGCCAGGCGCGCCTCCCCCAAGGTTCCGAAGAGCCCGGCATAGGCGAAGACGGCGAACAGCATGTTCATCGTGACGCCTGCTAGGATCACCGCGATGCGGACGAGGAGGGGTCGCCGGTCGAACGCGCGGGCCGGGTCGACCGGGGTCTCCGCATGGCCGCCTTCGATCGAGCCTACCATTCCTTCATCTTCGAGGCCGGCCATCTTCACGTAGCCTCCGAGCGGCAGCGCTGAAATCCAGTACTCCGTTTCACCGCGGCGCACCCGGACGAGCGGCTTCCCAAAGCCCAAGGAGAACCGCAACACCTGCACGCCGGTCGCCTTGGCCACCAGGAAGTGCCCCGCCTCGTGCACGAAGATGAGGACGCCGATGACGACGACGAACGCTCCGACGGTCAGGAGCACGCCGCCTCCCGCGCGATGCGGCGCGCGTCCGCGTCCGCGGCCAGCACCTCGGCGAGCGACCCGGCATCGGACGGTCGGTGCACCGCCAGCACCGCGTCGATCACCTCCGCGATCCGGCCGAACCGGATTGTCCCGTCGAGGAACAGCTCCACCGCGACCTCGTTCGCCGCGTTGAACGCCGCCGGCGCGGTGCCGCCGGACCGCGCCGCGGCCCGTCCCAGGCGGTAGGCGGGGTAGCTCTGGTCGCTCACCGGCTCGAACGTGAGCGTGGCTGCGGCCACCGGATCGAAGCGCCGCACGCCGCCGTCGGGCACCCGCTCGGGGTGCGTGAGGGCGTACAGGATCGGCAGCTCCATCGTCGGGAACCCTACCTGAGCCAGGACCGAGCCGTCCACGAACTCGACGAACGCGTGGATCAACGACTGGGGGTGCACGACGACCTCCACCTGGTCGTACGTGACGTCGAAGAGGAAATGCGCCTCGATCACCTCGAGCGCCTTGTTCACGAGCGTCGCGGAATCGACCGTGATCTTCTTCCCCATGCGCCACGTCGGATGGCGCAGCGCCTCCTCCGGGCTGGCGGCTGCGACCCGCTCGGGCGCCCAGTTACGGAACGGCCCGCCGGAGGCGGTGAGAATGAGCCGCGCGAGCTCACCGGACGGCCGCCCCGCCAGGCACTGAAGCACGGCCGAGTGCTCGGAGTCCACCGGGATGACCTCGCCGCCACCCTGCCGTGCCGCCTGCGTGACGAGCTCCCCCGCCATGACCAGCGTTTCCTTGTTGGCGAGCGCCACCCGCTTGCCGCACTTGAGCGCGGCGAGCGTCGCCTCGAGCCCGGCGGCGCCGACGATGCCGTTCACGACGATTCGCACATCGGGTCGCGTGGCGGCTTCCACGAGGCATGCCGCACCCTCCCCCCGTCCCGCTTCGCCTTTCCCCCCGTTGACGATCCCGACGTATGCTGGCCGCCACTCCGCGGCCTGACGCTCGAGCAGCTCGGCGTTGGAGTGGGCCGTCAGGGCCACCACGCGGAAGCGATCGCGCTGGCGCGCGAGCACCTGCAGCGCTGAGCACCCGATCGAGCCGGTGGAGCCCAGGACCGCGACGCCGACGCTCATACGACGCCGAACAGGCGGAACAGACCCGCGCTCACGGGGACGACGAAGTACAGCGAGTCGAGCCGGTCGAGCATACCGCCGTGGCCGGGGATCAGGGACGAGGAGTCTTTGACCCCGGCCTCGCGCTTGAGCAGCGATTCGGCGGCGTCGCCTACTTGCGCCGCGATCGCGACGGTCAGCCCGACGACGATGAGCCGCGGTGTGCCGAGGTGCAGCGCCACGCGGTCCAGCACCAGCGGTCCGTACGCGAGGGCGGCGACCAGAGCGCCGATCACGCCGCCGATGGCTCCCGCCCACGTCTTGTGAGGCGAGAGCACCGGCGTGAGCTTCGGGCCCCCGAACACCGCCCCTGCGGTCATCGCGCAGGTATCGCACGTCCAGGTGACCACGAGAGGTAGTCCGACGAGCGCCGTCGACGCGAGCGGGTGCGCGTCGCTGTGCGTGCCGTGGCGGATCGGGACGATGAAGGCGATCAGAGCGGACGCGTAGAGGCAGCCGAACACGGTCACGGCGACGGCGGTGAGGGGCCGGCGGTCCGGCCCGCGGAACACCAGCGCCGCCACCAGGACCGCAATCAGCCACAGGGCCGAGAGGAAGACCAGCGGCTCGGCCCAGTGCAGCTCCGATTGCTTCGCCCAGAACGCGGCGAAGGGAATCGTGGCGGCGCCCACGTACCCGAGGGCACTGAGGGGCACAATGCCCTGGCGGCGGGCGAAGTCGTACACCTCCCGCGCCCCCAGCACGCCGAGCCCGCCGAGCAGCGCGGCGAGGACCCACCCCCCGTACCACACGACCACAAGCGCCACGGCGATCGCCGGCACCGCGAACGCGATCCGCACCACCAGATTGCGGGAAATCACGCGGTCACGTTGCCGAAGCGCCGTTCGCGCTGCTGGTAGTCGAGGATCGCTTCGAACAACACCTGGCGCGTCACGTCCGGCCAGAGGACCGGCGTGATGTACAACTCCGTGTAGGCGAGCTGCCACAGCAGGAAGTTGGAGAGGCGCTGTTCGCCGGAGGTCCGGATCAGCAGGTCTGGGTCCCGCCACGGCGCGGTGTAGAGCTTCTCGCGCACCGCGTCCTCGTCCACGTCCTCGAGCCGCTTTGCGCCCCGCAGGACGTCCTCGGCGAGCAGCCGCGCCGCGCGGGCCAGCTCGGCACGTGACGAGTACGAGATGCACAGGTTCAAGGACAGGGCGCGGCCGTCCCGCGTCTCGCGCTCCACCCGCTCGACCGCTTCCCCCGCCCCGGGGACGAGCCGGGTGCGGTCGCCCAGCACGTGCACAGCGACGCCTTGCTCCCGCAACTCGGCCGCCTCCCGGGCGATGTACTCCTCCAGCAGCTCCATCAGCGCCGACACCTCGCTCGTGGGACGCTGCCAGTTCTCCTCCGAGAACGCGAACAGGGTGAGGACCTCCATCCCCGCCGCGATCGCTCCTTCCACGACATCCCGCACTGCCTTCATCCCCGCCCGGTGTCCCAGCGGGCGCGGCAGGTGCCGCTCCCGCGCCCAGCGTCCGTTCCCGTCCATGATGATCGCGACGTGGTGCGGAACGGCGCCGTTGAGGCGGATCCGGTCGAGCAAGTCGTCTGGCACGCTCAAACCTCGAGGATCTCTGACTCCTTGCCCTTCAGGACGTCATCGATCTGTTTCATGTGCTCGTCGTGCAGCTTCTGCACATCCTTCTCGGCGTGCTTCTTCTCGTCGTCGGAGACGTGCTCAGTTTTCTTGATCTTGTTGATCCCTTCGGTGCGCGCGTGGCGGATCGCCACGCGCCCTTCTTCGGCGAACCGGTGCACCACCTTCACCAGCTCTTTGCGGCGCTCTTCGGTGAGCGGCGGCAGCGGAATGCGGATGATCTGCCCGTCGTTCGACGGCGTCAGGCCGAGGTCGGACGCGAGGATCGCCTTCTCGACGGCCTTCATGAGACTGCGGTCCCACGGCTGAATGGTGAGGAGCTTTGGCTCCGGCGCGGCGACGCTGGCGACTTGGTTCAGCGGCATCTCGTTGCCGTATGCCTCGACCCGGACGAGATCGAGCAACGCGGTCGTCGCCTTCCCGGTCCGCACGGTCGCGAACTCGCGCTTCACCGCCTCCACCGCCTTGTCCATGAGGAGCTTGGCGTGCTTGCTGTGATCCGGGAGGGTCATTGCACGAGGGTGCCGACGCGCTCGCCCGCCAGCACTCTGGCGGTCGCGCCGGGCTGGTTGATGTTGAACACCACAATCGGCAAGCGATTTTCCTTGCAGAGCCCGAACGCGTTCGCGTCCATCACCGCGTAGCCGTTCACGATCGCATCCTGGAAGGAGAGCGTGGGCAGGAACTTCGCGTTCGCATCCCGCTTCGGGTCGGCGGTGTAGATGCCGTCGACGTTCGTCGCCTTCAGCAACACCTGCGCTTCGATCTCGAGGGCCCGCAGCACCGCCGCCGTGTCGGTCGAGAAGTACGGGTTGCCGGTCCCGCCCGCGCAGATCACCATGCGGCCCTTTTCCAGATGCCGCACCGCGCGGCGCCGGATGTACGGCTCGGCAAGCTCCTCCATCCGGATCGCCGTCATTACCCGCGTATCGACCCCCTTCTTCTCGAGGATGTCCTGAAGGGCGAGCGCGTTGATCACAGTCGCCAGCATCCCCATGTAGTCCGCGGAGACCCGGTCCACCCCCTGCTGGCTCGCCGCCGCGCCCCGCATGATGTTACCCCCACCGACGACGAGGCCGAGCTGCACGCCCATCGCCGCGACCGTTTTCAGCTCGTCCGTCAGCCGCTCGATGACGCCGAAGTCGATCCCGCTGGCGCCCCCGGCACGGCTGCCGGTGAAGGCTTCTCCGGAAATCTTCAGGAGCGCGCGCCCGTAGGCCAGCTTCGGCGCCGCCGCGGGGGCGGGAGCAGCGGCGGGGGCTGAAGCGGGGGCGGGGGCGCGAGACGGCGGCACTCAGCTCCCTCCCAGCTCGAACCGGGCGAACCGGCGCACCTGGATGTTCTCGCCCGTCTGAGCCGCGAGCGCCTTCACGAGATCGCCCACCCTGCGCTTGTCGTCCTTGACGAACGGCTGCTCGAGCAGCACCCGCTCCTCGTAGAACTTCTTCAGCATGCCGTCCACGATCTTGGCGCGAATGTTCTCGGGCTTCTTTTGCTCGAGGACCTGGGCCTCGTAGATGCGTCGCTCGCTGTCTACCACCTCGGCGGGGAGATCCTCGATCCGCACCGCGAGCGGCGCCGCGGACGCAATTTGCAGGGCCAGGTCCTTGGCGAGCTGGCGGAACGCTTCCGTCCGGGCCACGAAGTCCGTCTCGCAGTTCACTTCGACGAGGACCGCGACCCGACCGTTGAAGTGCACATAGGATTCGATCAGTCCTTCGGCGACTTGGCGGCCCGCCCGCTTGTCGGCCTTCGCGATGCTCTTTTTGCGGAGCAGCTCGACGGCCTTCTCGAGATCACCGCCCGTCTCCTCGAGTGCCTTCTTGCAGTCCATCATCCCCGCGCCCGTGCGGGCGCGCAGCTCGGCCACCAGCTTTGCCGGAATCTCTTTCACGCTCGACACCCTTCACTCCTCACAAAAAACGCCGCCCTCACGCCGTGGGGCTGGAGGGCGGCGGTGGTGAGATCGCATCGGGAGCCGGGCAGCTAGCCTTCGCCCCCACCGCTCGATTCCGCCGGAGCCGGAGTCTCTTCGGTCTTGAGCCGCGCGGCGATCGCCTCGGGCTTGGGCCGCCGCTTGCGCCGCGCCGGCTTCCGCTTGCGGTCCCCCTCCCGCTGCCTCGCGCAGCGGGGACTGGCGGCGCGCTTCCGTGATCACGTCCGAGATCACCCCGGTGATCAGCGAGACCGCCCGGATCGCGTCGTCGTTCCCCGGGACGGGCACGGTGATCAGATCGGGATCGGCGTTGGTGTCCACGATCGCGACGACCGCGATCCCCAGCTTGTTCGCTTCCGCCACCGCGATCCGCTCCTTCTTTGCATCCACCACGAACAACGCCCCGGGCAGCCGGTTCATGTTCTTGATCCCGGAGAGATACTTGTCGAGCTTGACGCGTTCCCGGTCGAACAGCAGCTGCTCCTTCTTCGTGTAGTTCCCGAATTCCCCGTCCGCCGCCCCCTGCTCGAGCTCCTTCAGTCGCTTGATCTGGCGCTTGATGGTCTGGAAGTTGGTGAGCGTGCCGCCCAGCCACCGCTCCGTCACGTAGAACGACCCGCAGCGCTGCGCCTCCCCCTGGATGATGAGCTTGAGCTGCCGCTTCGTGCAGACGAACAGCACTCCCTCGCCCCGCAGCACCACGCCCCGGAGCAGGTCCTGGGCCGCCTCGAGCTGGCGCAGGGTCTTCTGGAGGTCGATGATGTAGATCCCGGAGCGTTCGGCGAAGATGAAGCGGCGCATCTTGGGGTTCCACCGGCGTGTCTGGTGGCCGAAGTGAACCCCGGCTTCGAGGAGATCCTGCAGCTGTGGCTGCGGCATGCCCTTCCTTTCTGGAGACTGCGCTGTCGGCTAACGCTTCGAGAACTGGAACCGCTTCCGCGCACCGGCGCGCCCCGGCTTTTTGCGCTCGACCACGCGCGGATCGCGGGTCAACAAACCCTGCTCGCGCAGCTTGCGGCGGTGTCGCTCGTCCGCGAGGACGAGCGCACGGCCGATCGCCATCCGGAGCGCCCCCGCTTGTCCCGTCAGCCCCCCACCGGCGACGATGGCGCGCACGTCGAAGGCCCCCAGCGTGTCGGTGGCAGTGAACGGTTGCTGGATGTGCGACACCAGCGACGGGCGGGGGAAGTAGTCGCCGAGCGTGCGCCGGTTGATGTTCCACTTGCCCGAGCCCGGTGTGAGGTACACGCGCGCCACGCTCACCTTGCGCCGGCCGATGGCATGCCAACGCAGCTCCGGCGTGATCGCGCTCATCCGACCTCCGTGATCGCCAAGGGCTCGGGCTGCTGCGCCGCGTGCGGATGCGCCGGCCCTGCGTACACCTTGAGCATCTGCTTCACCTTCTGGCGCGACAGCGTCGTCTTCGGCAGCATGCCCCACACAGCCTTTTCGATCACGCGCTCGGGGTGCTTCGCGAGCAGCGTCTTGAGCGGCGTGAAACGCTCGTGCCCCATGTAACCGGTGTGGTGGAAATAGCGCTTCTGCTCAAGCTTCCGGCCCGTGAGCTTGACCCGCTCCGCGTTCACGACGATGACGCAGTCTCCCCCGTTCACATGCGGCGTGAAAGTCGGCTTGTGCTTACCGCGCAAAATCTGCGCGACACGGCTCGCGAGCCGGCCGAGCGGCTGCCCGGCAGCATCCACCAAGAACCAGCGGCGCACAATGTCTTGCGGCTTGAGCGTGAATGTTTTCATGTCCTCACGTGACCCGAAAATCTGCCAGCCGGAAACAATACCATGGCCCGTAACGCCCTGTCAACCTGAAAGTTCCGGGCTTTCGACGGTTACGAGCGGGGCCCCTTTTTCGACCGCCTCTCCCACCGCGACGTGCACCTTCGCGACGACGCCGGCGCGCGGTGCGCGTAGCTGGTTTTCCATCTTCATGGCCTCCACCACGACGAGCTCCGCCCCTGCTTCCACGCGCTGCCCCTCCGTCACGGCGACGCGCACGACGAGCCCTGGCATCGGCGCCTGGATCGTCCCTGAGGCGGCGCGCACGGGCCGCCGTCCGGTCAGCTCCTGGACGTGCCGGGTCCGCTCGTCCACGGCTTCCACCTCGATGCGCTCCCCCACCACCCCCAACGTCCACCGGCCAATTCCCTCGCCCGGCTGCGCCGCCACGGTCCACGACTCGCCCGCGAGCAACAGGTGGTAGAGGGGCGTCCCGGGCACGGCCGCGAGATGAGCCTCATACGGCGCCCCCGCGACACTCACCCGTCCTCCCTCGACCTCCACCTCGAGGATCTGCGGCAGGTCGGCGATGCGGACGAAGTACTTCACACGCCCTCCAGCACGGCCACCGTCTCCACCTCCGCCGTCTGCGGGTGCAGGTCGAACGCCCGGATCGCGCTGAGCCGGTAGTTCACGCTCAGGCGCTGCAGGTCGCGGGCGAGGGTGGCGGGGTCGGAACCGAGGTACGCCACGCGGCTCACCGGCCGCTCCCGGAGACGCAGTGTGACATTCCAGTGCAGCCCGGCGCGCGGCGGGCTCAGCACCACGGCGACCGGGTCGGGGAGCGTGGGAAGCACGTCCTCTGCCCGCGCCGCGATGAAGCGCACCGCACCCGCGCCGGAGCTGCTCCGGGCCCAGTCGACGGCGTGCTCGTCCGCGTCCACGCTCACCACTTGCGCCCCGCGGCCGGCGAGCAGCGCCGCCATGTCGCCGATGCCGCCGTACAGGTCCCACACGAGCGCACCGCGGAGCTCGCCCAGCTGCTCCACCGCCCAAGCGCGCGCGAGCGCGCCCATCTCGGGGTTCGCCTGCTCGAAGGCGGTGGCGGGAAACCCGGTGCGAGGCCCGGCCACGACCCGCGCGGCGCCGTCCACTGGCTGCCACCAGCAGATGACGCCTGCCCCGTCGGGCAGCGCGGCTCGCAGCGCCTCGGCCGATTGCCACGGCTCGCCCGCGGACTCCGCGACCACGTGGCGACGCCCTTCCCGATCGAGCCGCAGCGTGAGCCCTGCGAGCCGTGGCGGCAGGAGGTCGAGGTGTTGCTTCAAGTCTCGCCACAGCGCCATGAGCCGGAAGTCTGCGATGTGACAGTCCCCGAGGGGGAAGACGGACCCCGGCCGATCGTACGGATGCAGTCCGACCGTTCGACTGTCCGACCGTCCGACGGGTTTGACGGCGAGGCGTATGCTTGCCCGATAGCGCCACTCGGCGATCGCTTCGACGATCTCCGGATCGCCGCAGTCGAGCTTCCCGATACGCCGCAGCGCATCGCCCACGAGAGCACGCTTCGCCGCGAGTTGGGCGTCATAGGCGAGCTGCTGCAACTGGCAACCGCCGCAGCGATCGTGCACGAAGTGGGGACAGGGCGGCGTCACTCGCGCCGGCCCGGGCGCCACAACTTCGGCGACGTCGCCGCGCGCGAAGCTGCGATGGAGCTTTACGCCGCGCTGCAGCGCCACGCGATCTCCCGGCGCGGTGCGCGGCACGAATACAGCTCGGCCGTCCGCCAACCGCCCCACCCCGTCGCCCCCGACGGCGATCCCGGCGATCGTGACGACCTCGCTCACTCGCGCAACCCTTCCCGCACCGCCGCGTCCACCCAGCCGGACGGACGGACCGTCGGACGGTCGGACAGAGGAGGCGGCACGGCTGCAGCGCGCTGCTCTTCTGCGAGCAGCGCCGCTACGACCGCGAGCGGCCGGACCACCTCGGCGCGCGGCTCCGGCGCCAGCAGCGCCGGACCAACGCGCTCCAGGTACGTGATATCCAGCTCGCCGCGCTGGAACGTAGGCTCCTCCATGACCCGCAGGTGGAAGGCCTGCGAGGTCGGCAGCCCCACGATCACGAGCTCCCGCAACGCGCGCCGCATCCGCTGGATGGCGATCTCCCGCGTGTCACCCCACACGATCAGCTTCGCGATCAGCGGATCGTAGAACAGCGTGACCTCGTTCCCTTGCTCGACCCCCCCATCCCAGCGCACCCCCGGGCCGCTCGGCACGCGCAGGTAGCGCAGCACGCCCGTCGCGGGGAGGAAGTCGTTGAACGGGTCTTCGGACGTGATGCGGCATTCGATGGCATGTCCCCGCGGGTTCAGTGTGCCAGCGTGCACGCGCATCGGCTTCCCCGCTGCGATGCGCAGCTGCTCGCGCACAATGTCCACGCCATACACGAGCTCGGTGACCGGGTGCTCCACCTGCAGGCGGGTGTTCATCTCGAGGAAATGGAATTCCCCACCAGGGCCGAGCAAGAACTCGATGGTGCCGGCGCCCACGTAGCCGACGGACCCGGCGGCGGCCGTGGCCGCCTCGCTCATGCGCCGCCGCAGCGCGGGCGACAACGCCACGGACGGCGCCTCCTCGATCAGTTTCTGGTGACGGCGCTGGATGCTGCACTCGCGCTCGCCCAGCGCCACCACCCGGCCGTGCGTGTCGGCGAGCACCTGAATCTCGACGTGGCGCGGACGCTGGAGGTACTTCTCGACGTAGACGTCGCCCGCTCCGAACGCTCGCAACGCCTCACCCTGCGCAGCCTGGAAGGCGGCTTCGAGCTCCGCGGGCTCGTGCACCAGACGCATCCCCTTGCCGCCACCCCCGGCCACAGCCTTCAGCAGCACCGGAAAGCCGAGCCGCGTGGCCTCGTAGCGGGCCCGCTTCGCGTCCGAAACGGCCTGGGTCGTACCGGGCACAATAGGCACCCCGGCGGCCTGCATGCGGCGCCGCGCCTCCGTCTTGTCCCCCATCGCCACGATCGCGGCGGCCGGGGGCCCGATGAACACGAGGCCCGCGCGGGCGACGGCATCGGCGAACGGCGCCCGCTCCGAAAGGAATCCGTATCCCGGATGGATCGCCTGGCAACCGGTGGACCTCGCGGCTTCGATCAGCCTGCCCATGTTCAGGTACGAATCGACCGCCGGCGCGGGCCCGATCGGCACCGCGAGCTCCGCCGCGCGCACGTGCGGCGAGAGGCGATCAGCCTGGGAGTAGACCGCGACCGCCTCGAGCCGCTCCTCGTGGCAGGCGCGGATGATGCGGAGGGCGATCTCGCCGCGGTTCGCGACGAGAACGCGGGAGATTTCAGCCATCAGCTTTCAGCCATCAGCTATCAAGGCTCAATGCCGGCACGCCTCGATCGCACCCGACACCCCGAACGTCGAGAACGCCTCGCACAGGCGCGCCGTCGCCCGTGCGGCCCGGCCGTACAGCTCGAGCACCGGCTGCGCCCACGGGTCGTGGTTGTCCACCGCCACCTTGAGCGCCGCGAACACGAAGTCGCGGGGCGGCACCGGGTCGTCCGTTACCTGCGGACCCGCCACCCACACGAGCGGACGCGTGCGCCAGGTGGCGCCTTGGGCATCGGGCGGTCGGTCGAGCGCCATGCTGACGCACACCGGCCGCCGCTCGACCAGCGCCCCCAGCCAGCCTTCTGCACGCGCCCTGCGGCCCAGCCGCAGGTCCGCTGCCGCCCGCACGCGAAACAGCGAATCGCGCCGCCATACGGCGAGTGGGATCACGAGCAGGTCGGGGCGCAGCCCCCGCACGAACCGCATGTACCAGGCGGCATAGGAGTCGGCGTCGGCCGCGGTGAGCAGCGCCCCTCCCGCCGGACAAGCGCGGAGCAGGTTCTCGCCCAGCTCCTCCAGCACGGGCGACAGGCGCAGGCAGCGGTCCCCAGGTGTTGGGACCGAGCGCGAGGCCGCCGCGATGCCAGGCGAGCAAGGCCCGCTCGCTCCACACCCGCACTCGCAGCACGCGCGCGGTGTCTCCCGTAGGGCTCGCGCCCGGGGGAGGCGAGCCGAGCGCGAGCGCCGCGCGCGTCAGAACTTCGTCGGCGGTGTCGAGCACGCGGCGGGCCCACAGGGTGTCGCGGACCGCGCCCCCCGCGTGCGCGGCGTCGAAGCGCTGCAGGTACGCCCGGCCGAGCGCTACCTGGGCGCGACCGTCCGTCGAGTCCGGCGCGCGTTGTATCCGCAGCGCCCCGGTGTCGCCCGCCGGGGCCGGGGGAGGGGAAGCCGCCGTCCCCTGCACGATGGCCACCACGACGAGCGTGCTACAGAGGGATATTCCCATGCTTCTTGGGCGGATTCCGGTCGCGCTTGGTTGCGAACGTCACGAGCGCGTCGATGAGCCGCGGTCGCGTGTCACGCGGGTCGATGATATCGTCCAGGAACCCGCGGGCGGCGGCGAGGTAGGGGTGCGCGAACTTCTCCCGGTACTCCGCCTCACGCGCCTCGGTCGCTTCGTCCTTGTAAAGGATCTCGACCGCGCCTTTCGGCCCCATCACGGCGATCTCCGCGGTCGGCCAGGCGACGTTGTAGTCCCCCCGGATGTGCTTCGAGTTCATCACGTCGTACGCCCCGCCGTACGCCTTGCGCGTGATGACGGTCAGCTTCGGGACGGTGGCCTCGCAGTAGGCGTACAGCAGCTTGGCGCCGTGCTTGATGATGCCGCCGTGCTCCTGCGCCACGCCCGGGAGGAAGCCCGGCACGTCCTCGAAGGTGACGAGGGGGATGTTGAACGCGTCGCAGAAGCGGATGAAGCGGGCCCCTTTCACCGAGGCGTTGATGTCGAGCACGCCCGCCAGCACAGCGGGTTGGTTCGCGATCACGCCCACGCTGCGGCCTGCGAGCCGTGCGAAGCCGACCAGCAGGCTGCCGCCAAAGTCCCGCTGCACCTCGAAGAAACCGCCGCCGTCGACCACCCGCCGGATGACATCGTGCATGTCGTACGGCGTGCTCGGGCTATCTGGGACCACGTCAAGGAGCTCCTCGTCGCGCCGGTCGGCAGGGTCCTCGGTGGGATGGATCGGCGGGCCGTCCAGGTTGTTGGAGGGGAGATACGACAGCAGCGTGCGAATCGCCGCGAGCGATTCCAGCTCGGAATCGTGCACGAAATGCGCGATCCCGGAGGTCGCGGCGTGCACCTCCGCGCCGCCCAACCGGTCGAAGTCGACGTCCTCGTGCGTCACCGTCTTCACGACGTTCGGACCGGTAACGAACATGTAGGAGATGGCCCGCACCATGAACACGAAATCGGTGATGGCGGGGCTGTACACCGCTCCGCCCGCGCACGGCCCGAGCACCGCGCTGATCTGGGGCACGACACCGGAGGCGAGCGTGTTGCGCAGGAAGATCTCGGCGTACCCGCCCAGCGACGCCACGCCCTCCTGGATCCGCGCGCCGCCCGAGTCGTTGAGGCCGATGATCGGCGCGCCGGTCTTCACCGCCAGGTCCATCACTTTGCAGATCTTTTCCGCGTGCGCCTCGGACAGCGAGCCGCCGAACACGGTGAAGTCCTGCGAGAACACGAAGACCGGCCGCCCGTCGATGCGCCCGTGCCCCGTCACCACGCCGTCGCCCAGATACTTCTCGTCCGCCAGGCCGAAGTCGCTCGAGCGGTGCGTCACGAAGCGGTCCAGCTCCACGAAGGAGCCGCGGTCGAGCAGTGCGTCGATCCGCTCCCGCGCGGTCAGCTTGCCCTTGTCGTGTTGTGACTGGATTCGCTCGGCACCGCCGCCGAGCTCGGACTCGGCGCGCTTCTGCTGCAGCAGCTCGAGCTTCTCACGCATGCTCATGGCGCAAAATCTAGGGCGGGAGGCGCCAGGACGGATAGGGAGACGCGACGATGCCGAGACGCCGAGTGGATATGAGTGAAAAGTGGCCAGGAGAAGCCTCTCCTGACCACTCACCCCTTACGTCCACTCGGCGTCTGGACGCCTAGGCGTCTGCCGGGGCGTCCGTCTTTACTGGCTCCTGCGGCTCTTCCTTCGGCCAACCGGTCGCGGCGAGGACAATCCGATGGTGAATCGGGTCGACCTCCAGCACCTTCAGCTCCACCGGTTGCCCTTCTTTCACCGCATCGGCGGGGTTCTGCACGTCCGGGATGCCGAACTGCGACATCGGGATGAATCCCTCGATGTCGTGCCCCAGATCCACCACGGCGCCCTTGTCCATGGGCCGGACGATGCGGCCCCGCAGCTCGGTGCCGACAGGGTACGTCTCCCCAATCCTCAGCCACGGATCCTCTTCGGCCTGCTTGAGGCCGAGAGAGATGCGCTTGTTCTCGGCGTCGACGTTCAGGATCAACACCTCGACCTCGTCACCCTTCTTGACGACCTCCGAAGGATGCTGGATGCGCTTGGTCCAGGACATGTCGGAAATGTGGATCAGGCCGTCGATCCCAGGCTCGATCTCCACGAAGGCGCCGAACGAGGTGAGATTGCGGACCTTGCCCTTGAGGCGCGTGCCCACCGGGTACTTCTGCGGCAATGCCATCCAGGGATCTTCCTCGGTCTGCTTCATCCCGAGGGACACCTTTTCCTCGGTCTCGTCGACCTTGAGCACGACCGCTTCGATGGTCTCGCCGATGGACACGATCTTGGAGGGGTGGCGGACGTTGCGTGTCCAGCTCATCTCGGAGATGTGCACGAGCCCTTCGATCCCGGGCTCGAGCTCCACGAACGCGCCGTAGTTGGTGATCGAGACCACCTTGCCCTGCACCCGGGTGCCGACGGGATACTTGGCGGCGACGTTCTTCCAGGGGTACGCCTGGAGCTGCTTCAGGCCGAGGCTGATGCGCTCGCGCTCCCAATCGATGTCGAGCACCTTCACCTCGACCTCCTGGCCGATGTGCACGGCCTCGGAAGGATGCGAGACGCGGCCGTAGCTCATGTCGGTGATGTGCAGCAGGCCGTCCACGCCGCCCAGATCGATGAAGGCGCCGAAATCGGTGATGTTCTTCACGATTCCCTTGCGCACCTGGCTCACCTGCAGCTCCTTCATCAGGACGTCGCGCTTGGTCTTGCGCTCGGCCTCGAGCAGCACGCGCCGGCTCACCACGATGTTGCGGCGTCGCTTGTTGAGCTTGATGATCTTGAACTCGAAGCTTTGCCCGAGCAGCTCGTCGATGTTGGGCACGCGCCGCAACGCGATCTGGCTCCCCGGCAGGAAGGCGTCCACGCCCATCAGATCCACGACGACACCACCCTTGATCTTCTTCACCAGCGTCCCGGCGACCGCCTCGTCCCGCTCGTAGGCCTCGCGGATCCGCTCCCACACCCGCATGAAGTCGGCCTTCTTCTTCGACAGGACGACCGCACCTTCCTGGTCCTCGAGGTGCTCGAGGAACACCTCGATCTCGTCGCCCTCTTTGAGGCTATGGGGATCCTTGAACTCGTCGATCGACACCGCCCCCTCTGACTTGAATCCCACGTCGAGGATGACGGCCGTGTCGGTCACACGGAGCACCTTGGACTTGACGATCTCGCCCTCTTCGATGTTCGAGAGCGTGCCCTCGTACAGCTCCGTCATCTTGGCGATTTCGTCCGGCGAGTACTCTTCTTGGAGATCGGGGCGAACGCGCAGGTGGGAATGAACGACGGGCGTGGGCGGACCTTCGGATTTTGACTCCGGGTCCAACGTGTCGACCAACATGCAGTTACACCGGTCCGGTTGCTGGTTTGAGAGTTCGCCCGGGCACATGTGCCAGGGCCGGAACGCGCGAAACCTACCCGGGGAACCGCTCGCGCGCCAGCGCGACGACGCGCGCCACCTGCTCGTCGAGCGACAGCGCGGTGGTGTCGAGCAGGAGCGCGTCGGCGGCGGGCTTCAAGGGAGCGACTGGCCGGCTCGAGTCGGCGCGGTCCCGAGCCGCCAGAGCATCGGCCTCGCGGCGCAGCTCGTCCGGGCTGGTGCGCTCACCGCGCTGCGCCAGTCGCCGGCGCGCCCGCTCCTCCGGGCCCGCCGTCAGGAAGATCTTGAGGGGGGCGTCGGGAAACACGACCGTGCCGATGTCGCGTCCGTCCACCACGACGCCCACCGGATGGTCGCGCGCCGCCTCCCGCTGCCGCGCATTCACCCAGCGGCGCACTTCGGGGATGGCGGCGACCTCCGACACCCGGCGCGTCACGCGCTCCGAGCGGATCGCCTCGTCCACGCCGACTCCGGCGACCTCCGGCCGGAACACATCCTGCACCAGCACCAACCGGACGGGAAGGTCCTCCGCGAGCGCCAGGATGCGCTGCGGCGACCACTCCTCCCCCGTCCCACGTCCCCCTGCCCCGTCGCCGATGTTATCGAGGGTCGCGAGCGTTATCGCCCGATACAACGCGCCGGAGTCGAGATGTCCCCAGCCGAGGCGCCGGGCCACCGCCTGGGCCGTGGACGACTTCCCGGAGGCGGCGGGCCCGTCAACCGCGATGACGCGCATTCGACCCGATGCGCCGGAGGTCGGCGAAGAACGCGGGGTAACTGATCGCCACCGATTTCCGCTCCGAGAGCTCCACCTCGGCCCCCGGCAGCGCGCCCAGCACCGCGAACGCCATCGCCAGACGGTGGTCGCGCGCCGTGTCCACCCGGCCGCGCGGCGGCCGCTCCGTCCCGCGCACGTGCAGATCGTTGCCGCGCGCCTCCGCCTCG
Source organism: Gemmatimonadota bacterium (assembly GCA_003221005.1). Taxonomy (GTDB): domain Bacteria; phylum Gemmatimonadota; class Gemmatimonadetes; order Gemmatimonadales; family GWC2-71-9; genus AG25. The sequence goes on along the minus strand of QHTZ01000097.1, from coordinate 13,132 downwards.
ACTCCGACGGCCCGCAGGTTCGCCGCGACGAGCTCGAGACGGTTGCTCTCCTTGACGCGCAGCTCCCCGACTTCCCGGAACACCGTCTCCGCCCCCCCGCCGGCGCGGCTCGCGAGGACGGCGAGGATCGGGACTTCGTCCACCAGGGTCGGAATCTCAGCCGCGCTCACTGCGGTGCCGCTGAGTTGTGCGGCGGAGCGCACGAGCAGATCGGCCACCGGCTCCCCGCCCTGGTCGCGCAGATTCAACCGCTCGACGTGCGCGCCCATGCGCTCGAGCACCACGAGGAATCCCGTGCGCGTCGGGTTCACTCCGACATTCTCAACCAGCAGCTCGCCGCGTTCGGCGAGCGCCGCTGCGGCGACGAGAAACGCCGCCGACGACGCGTCCCCCGGCACAGCGAGGTGGAATGGCGGGACCCTCTGGGCCGACGGCTGAAAGCTGATGACGCTTTGCCGCTCGCGCAGGTCCAGTCCCAGATGCACGAACAGTCGCTCGGTGTGATCGCGCGAGCGGTAGGGCTCCCGTATGGTGACCGCGACGTTGCCCGTGAGCGCCGCGAGGAGCAGCGCGCTTTTCACCTGCGCGCTTGCGACAGGAGTCGTGTAGCTCACGGGGTGCAGCCGGCCACCCCGGATCGAGAGCGGAAGTGAATCGCCCCGTTCTTCCCGGATCTCGGCCCCCATGGCCCGCAGCGGCTCGGTCACGCGGCGCATGGGGCGGCGACGCAGCGAAGCGTCGCCGGTGAGACGCGCCTGGAACCGCTGGCCCGCGAGGACGCCGAGCAGCAGCCGCGCGGTGGTTCCCGAGTTGCCGCAATGCAACCGGGAGGCGGGAGACGTCAAGCGCTTGGCGCGCACTGCGACCGTCGCCCCGTCCCGCAGGGTCGAGATCTCCACGCCCAGCTGGCGCAGCACGCGCGCCGTGCTCTTTACGTCCTCCCCGGCGAGCAGGCCGGTGAACTCGCTCGTGCCCCTGCCCCCCGCCAGGGCGCTCACAAGCAGCGCCCGGTGGGAGATGCTTTTGTCGCCCGGCGGCCGGACCACCCCCGACACGTTCACGCGTCGATCCTGCGGCGCCACGCCGCCCCGCGCCCGAGCCACGCTGCCACGGCGCCAGCGTCCCCACACTCGAGCGCGTGCTCAAGCTCGCCCAGCGGCTCTTCCAGCGCCCGCAGTGCGGGGAGCAGCACGTCGCGGTTCATCAGCAGGATTTCCGTCCACAGCCCTGGCTCGCTCGCGGCGAGACGGGTCGTGTCCTTCGCCCCCGGTCCGAGGGTCGTTCCCGGTGGCGCATGCTCGGCAAGATAGCGCCCAAGCAGCGACGCGATCACCTGGGGGAGGTGGCTCGTGATCGCCATCTGCGTGTCGTGCGCCGCCGCGTCCACGATCACCGGGCGAGCGTCGCACACCGCCTCCCAGAAATGCGCCACTTCCCGCGCCGCCGCGGCCCCATTCCGCGTCGGCGTCACATACACCACAGCGCCCGCGAACAGACCCGGCCGGGAAGCATCGAAGCCATTCGCGTGCGTGCCGGCGAGCGGGTGACTGCCGGCGAACTGCGCGGCGCACCCCAGCGCCTCGGCGCGTGCCACGATCGCGCGTTTGACTGAGCCGACATCCGTGACGAGGGAACGTGAGGAGAGGTGAGAGTGCAGCGTGTCGAGCAGCTGGAGATTGGCGGCGGGCGGGGCGGCGAGGACGAGCAGCTGGGCCCGGCGCGCGACGTCGGCCGGCTGGGCCGGCGCATCGTCGAGCGCGCCGAGCCGCAGCGCCGCCGCCCGTTCGGCCGCGTCCGGGGACCAGCCGAGCACCGCGCCAATGCCGGCCTGCTTCGCCTGGCGCGCGACCGAACCACCGATCGCGCCCAGGCCGATCACTCCGAGGGTGGTGGGGCGCACGGAGTTGAAACTAGCCGCGCGCCAACTGCGCGTAAACGACGATGGACTACGGTAGCGGGTTGAGAGGCGCCAATCCCGTCGCGGTGAAGACCTGCGGACTGCCGCTCGCGCCGATCTCGCTCACGGTGAGCGTGTTCGTGCCGAGTTGACCGAGCGTCCACGCGACGGCCGCGACGCCCGCCGGTCCGCTGCGAACTTCGATGGAGCTGCGGCCACCAACCAAGCCGCTCCCCGCGCCCACCGTGAACGTCACTGGGAGGCCGGCGACGGGCGTTTGGTCGATGGGGTTGACGAGCGTCACCGCGGGCGCGTTCGGCACCGCGCTTCCGACGAGCGCGGATTGGTTATCCGTCCCGAGGACCTTGAGCATGAGCGGTGGCAAACCCCAACCGATGCGGGAGAAGGAGTCAGTATCACCCCCCATTCCCAGGTGCGTCGCAAACAGCGGCTTGGGAAGCAGCAGCTGCGCCAGCCGATCCCACACGCTGCGCGGGCGGAGCGCCAGACCTTCGCACGAGAGGAAGGAGGCCGGTGCATTCTGCAATGGCGTCACGATCTCGCTGAGCACGTCGCCCGGCGCCGGGTCCGCCTTGTAGAGGAGCAGCGCGTGGATTTGGTCGGGCGTGAGACCGTCGACTTCCGCGCAGATCCCCACGCGCACCGGGACCTGGAACGACGCCGGCCCCGGATCGGTCGTGAACGTGTAGCACCCCTCGCGTTGCAGCAGGTTCACGGGAATGCACGGGACGGTCGAGCTCGGCTGGATCACGACCGTTTCGTTCTGCGTCAAGGCGCCTTCCGGGAAGAACGCGCCGGCGAGGTGCGTGCTCGTGATGACCGTGCCCCCCGCCGGCCCGATGGTCGCTTCGCCGCAATCCGCGTTCCTCTGGCACAGGGCGCCGACCTCGATCCGGAACTTGATCGGCAGCGTGCTGCCGTCGACGAGCCAGATGGTATCCCCGGTCGCCGGGTCCTGGAACCCGCTCCCGTTGTCGACCGGCACGACGTCCGCGAACCCCAGCTCGCGCGACCCCGCGAATGCCATCACGCGGTACGTTTCGCCCACGAAGACTGTCGTCGGATCGGTCCGCCAGTTGACCTGGTATTGCTGGTCGGCGGCGTCGACCTGCACCGGTCCCGGATTGATGACGGGTTGAGTCGCGTCGCACGCCTGACTGCCGTCAAGGGCGAGTGCGCAAATCGTGACGGTGGGGACGAGGCTCGGGTTGAAGGTGCCGGAGAAGCTGGGGGTCTTCACCATCGGCGGTAAGAAATAGAAGTGCGGGTTGCTGGGGACGCACGTGTTGATCGGCGTCGCACAGTTCGCCAGATGGTTGCCGTCGCTGATGTCCGCCGCGGGGCGGGTAGATCGCGAGCCCACCGGCGCGTCGCTCTGGCAAGCCAGCACCGCCATGGCGGCGGCGATGAAGCAGAGACTCCAGCGTTGCATGGAGCACTCCCGCTGTCGGCCGCCCGTGGCGTGAGCGCAACACAGGCGACCTTTTCACCTGCACGGTCGCAAGACGTGTGCCCGCTCAACGCTCCGTTCGCTCGAGACGGGAAAACCGCGGGTCGTTTCGCAAGTCCCGCCACCACCATGAGATGTCGCCCCCCCGTTTGAACGCATGGGCGGGATTCGCGGCGACGTAGCGCTCGAGGAGGGCCAGCGCCGTGTCACGATCTCCCAGGATGGTGCGGGCGAATGCCTCAAAAGAGAGCAACTCCTGCTGAGGGTCGGTGGCGCGGTCGGGCCGCGCTGCCACCAGTACGCGGCGCGCGCTGTCCTTGAGGCCAGCTCGGGCGAGCACCGCGCCCACCAGCATCTGTCCTTCATGGTGCCCCCGCGCCCGCTGCGGCGCTGGGGTGAGCGAATCGAGGCGCGCCAAGAGTCGCCACGCCTCGGTCGGTGCGGGCCGCACAGCATCGGTGGTCATAAGAACGAGACGGCACTCGGTGAATCGGTAGTAGGCGGGAAACCGATGCACGCCCTCATCGCACCACCGCTGGGCCTGACCGAACTGCTCGAGATCATAAGACCCGATGAACAGCCGCCACAGGATGTCGTTTGCAGCCCGGAGATATGCATCCTGTTCGTATGCCTTGCGGGCCGCGAGCACCGCCGCGGGCACGTCCTCCACCTGATAGTAGAGATGGCTCAGGGTATTGAACGCGCTGGCGAGCGTCGGGTCTGCCCGGGTGGCGCCTTCGAGATCCTCGCGCGCGGCGGCCAGCAGTCGCGCGTGCGCCGCTGAATCGCCCGCGGGCTCCTGGAGCCAGCTCGTGTAGCGGGCGGCTCCACGCAGCTCCAAGGCGGGGGGGAGTCCGGGCACGAGCGCCAGCGCCCGCTCCGCGTGCGCGAGCGCCGCGGTGAGCCATTGGCTCGCGAGCTGCTTGCTCGGCGCGAGTCGGGCGCGCCGATAGGCGATCTGGCCGCGCAACACCACCGGTTCGGCCCACCGCGGATCCGCGCCCTCCGCCAACGCGAGCAGCGAGTCGGCGCGACTGAAGCTCGCGAAGGCGCCGGGCAGGCTGTCCCCGGCGACGTGCTCCTCAGCGATCTTCCGCGCTTTCTCCGCCTGTTGCAGGAACGACCACGCCGCCGCGCTGCTCGTGCCGGCGCGCGCCTGGCGCAGCTCCACCTCCTCGCCCAGCCGTTCGCGCAGGAAGATGGCCACCTCCCGCGCGAGGCTGTCGCGGATCGCTAGCAAGTTCCCCTGTGGCTGCTCGAAGCTGGCGCGTCGGAAGTCCGCCCCACTCGCGCCGTCGATGAGACGAACGGTGACGCGGTAGCGGTCACCGGCCGGCTCCACGGTTCCCCGCACCACCGTTCCCACCGCGAGGGCCCGGGCGACGCTGTCGGGCGCGAGGTCGGGGTTCCGGTACGGCGCCACGCCGTTCTGCGATATCACCGCAAGCGATGGAACCTGCCCGAGCTGCTCGATCAGCGCCTCGGTCAACCCGTCCGCGACGAAGCCGAGGGCGTGTCCAGCGCTCAAGTCTTCGAAGTACAGCACGGCGATGTGGCGCGGATCGAGCTCGCCCGATGCCGCCGGGCGACCCCGCAGCGCGCGGGCGGCGGCCCAACCGGCCGCGACCACCGCAAGCACGGCGACGCCGCCAAGCACGGCACGTGGCACGGGCCACCGGCGCGGAATGACCCCGGGTCGCGACGCCCCCGTCCAGCGGCTGGCTCCCGTCACGCGCGACGGCCGCGCCAGCGCATCCGCGAACAGCGTCGTCGTGGGGAAGCGGTCGGCCGGGACCTTCGCGAGCGCGCGCAGAATGGCGTCCTCCGCGGCCTCGGGGATCGTGGCGCGGACGATCGAGGGTGGGGAGACGGTATCGAGCGAGTGCCGCGCGATGATCGCGTGCGCCGTGGGACCCGTGAACGGCGGCTCCCCGACCAGCATCTCGTAAACCACGCAGGCGAGGCTGTACTCGTCGCTCCGCCCGTCCAGTTCGGTCTGCCCGGTGGCTTGCTCGGGGCTCATGTAGGCAGGTGTGCCCAGGATCGTACCGGTCTGCGTGAGGGGTCGGTTCTCCGCCGCCGTGATCGCTCGCGCGATGCCGAAGTCCGTCACCACCGCGGTCCCCACCGCTAGCATGATGTTCTCGGGTTTGACATCGCGATGAACGATGCCGTGGCCGTGCGCATACGCCAACGCACTCGCGACCTCGGAGGCAATGCGCACCGTCTCGTCGAAGGGGAGCTGCTTTTCCCGGGTGAGCCGCTCGCGCAGCGACTCGCCCTCGACGTATGGCATGACGTAATAGAGGAACCCCTGCGCGGCGCCTGAGTCGTACAACGGCAGGATGTGAGGATGCTGCAGCCGGGCAGCGATCTCGATTTCGCGCAGGAACCGCTCTGCCCCGATGGCGGCGGCGAGCTCGGAGTGCAGCACCTTCAGCGCAACGGGACGGCGGTGCTTGACATCCGCGGCGAGAAACACCGTGGCCATCCCACCGCGCCCCAGCTCCCGCTGCACGACGTAGCGGTCGGCGAGCGCTGCTTGGAGGTCTGCGATCGGGTCAGGCACGAGTGCGCCGCCCTACCCTGCGAGACGGCGCCCTTAGGATATCGCGGGGCCGCCGGGGCCGCCAGCGGCAGCGCTCCGCTCTTGTCTCGGCGCCGCGCGCGACCCTAGTTATACGGCGTGATCCCGGACGCGTTCGACCCGCTGCCGCCCCCGGCGGTCGCGCCGGCGCGCCACACGCCGAGCATCAGCCGGCTGTTCGTCGCGGCGTTCCTCGCCATCGCCGTCGCCGGTCTCGCCGACCGGTACGCCACCTGGCGCAGCGCTCGCGACACGCAGGCGGCGATGGTGGACCTCACCCGCCACCTCCAGGAAATGCAGCAACGCTACCGGTCGCGCGCGCTCGGGGCTCGGATCCAGGAGCTCCAGGACATCGCCGACGAGGCAGGCGACGACGCCATCCAGGCGGCGGCGGCGACGACGGTCATCTTCGGCGTGATCCTCGTGGCGTTGGCCGTGGGGCTGTGGTACAACCGGCGCCGCCTCGAGCAGCCGTTCGCCTACGTGGTCAGCGCACTCGAGCGGGTCGCCGGCGGGCATTACGACGAGCGGCTCGACGAGACGCAGCCCGAGGAGTTCGGGATCGTGGCCGAGGGAGTGAACCGCATGGCGGCGGCGCTCGCGGGGCGGGAGCGCATGCAGGCGCAGGTGACCCAGCTGCTCGTCGCGCTGCATGCCCCGCCGGGCGACGGCGGGAGCTTCGACCAGGCCCTGAGCGTCCTGGCGGCGACGACGGGCGCGCGTGCCCTGGTCCTGTACCAGCCGCAGTACGACACCAACGAGTGGGCGCCCACGGCACTACGCGGAACGAGGGCCCGACCGCTGGCGCGCACCACCGTGCGGGAGGTCGTGGGCGATGCCGCGCGCGTCCTCCAATTCGCGGGCCCGGCGGCCGACCCGATCCGCGCGCGCCTCCAGCTGGACGGGGGGGCCGCCGACTGCCTTGCACTGCTGCCACTGCGCGCGCGCGAACGGCTCGTGGGTCTCGTGCTGGCGCTGTTCGACGCGGAGCTCACTCCCGACGCGCACGCCCTGCTCGAGACCACGGCCCCCAACCTCGCCTTCGCGTGCGAGCGCGAGTCGGCGCACCAGCAGACGCGCCGGCTCGCGACCGAGGTGCGGCTCAGCGCTCAGCGCCTCGAATCCCAGAATGCCACCCTCGAGGAGCAGCACAGCGAGCTGACGCGCCTCAACGCTGAGTTGGACCGCACCAACCGGGCGAAGGACCAGTTCCTCGCGAACGTGTCCCACGAGCTGCGCACACCGCTGAACAGCATCATCGGCTTCAGTGAGCTGCTTCTCATGCAGGACACCGGAGCGCTCACCGAGCCGCAGCGCGACTTCATCGAAACGGTGGCTCGGAACGGGCGCCACTTGCTGCAGCTCATCAGCGAGCTACTCGACCTCTCGAAGATCGCGGCGGGCCGGCTCGAGCTCGCGCGCGAACCGCTCGCGCTCGACGCCGTGCTGCGGGAGGCGGCAGACAGCGTACACGCCTTGGTAGAGGCTCATCACCACACACTCGCGCTCGACCTCCCAGCCGCTTCCCTCACCGTCTCGGCTGATCGCACGCGCGTGCGGCAGGTGCTGCTCAACCTGCTTTCTAACGCGATCAAGTTCACTCCCGACGGCGGGCGTGTCACCCTTGGCGCTCGGCTGGAGGACGGAGACCGCGGCGTACGGTTGTGGGTGACGGACAACGGCATCGGGATCGCACCGGCGGATCACGCGCGACTGTTTCAGGAATTCGTACAGCTGGACGCATCCCCCAGCCGGCGCTTCGAGGGCACGGGGCTCGGATTGGCGTTGTGCAAGCGGATGGTCGAGCTGCACGGCGGCACGATCGGCGTGGAGAGCGCGCTCGGCCGCGGCAGCACCTTCTGGTTCACCCTCCCGCAGGCGACACCCCAGCCGGAGAGCGCGTAGTGGCAACGATCGTCGTGGTCGAGGACCAGCCCGACAGCCTCAAGCTCATCACCACGCTGCTCACGCTGAAAGGGCACCGAGTTATCGGGCTAGGGACCGGCGAAGGGCTGGTGCAGACGCTCACCGGGGAGCGCCCTCCAGTGGCGCTAGTCCTGCTCGACGTACAGCTGCCGGGGCGCGACGGGTTCCAGGTGCTCACCGACCTCCGCAACGCGCAGGGCGATCACCCTTGGAAGGTGGTCGCCCTGACCGCCCACGCGATGCCCGGCGACCGCGAGCGCGCGCTCGCCGCCGGGTTCGACGGTTACATCACCAAGCCGATCGACGTCCGCACGTTCTCGGAGGAGGTCGGGCGGTATTTGGATTGAGTGGCCGGACACTCCCCATGGTGCGCAGGGTCGAGGCCCATCACGGTGAGGGACTGTCCCGCAGGCCGGTGGCCCTCGATGGTGACCGGGTCGAGGATGCCGCCGTACCAGAGGGGGTCAAGGGAGGGAGGATCGGCCGCGGGGTGCAGCACCGCCCATGCGCGATCGAAGCCAGACGATGCCAGCGCCACCTGGGCGACGTAGGCGGATCCTACTGTGGCCAGGGTCCCGAGCAGCAATGCGTATGCGCGCATGCGATGCCTCCCAGTTCAAGCGGTGCGCCGTTGGATCGCGAGGGGAGACATGGGGGACGGCATCTCGCCCGGCCTGCGAGAGAATAGGACGTGGGGAGCGCGGGAAAGGTTGCACCGGGGATTGTCACAGTTGGGTCACGGGCTGCCGGGCGCAGCCAGCCCATCACGGTGCCAAGTATCTCTCATTCCAGGCGATCTCGAACACGCCCCGACAGCGGGCGCACCCGAGCTGGCGCGGCTGCCCGCGCATGGGGAGGGGGGTGCGCTCGCGACAGCTGGGGCACACCACGTAGCGCGCGCCGAGGGAAGCAGCACGGCGGGCCGCCCCGGAGGGCCTAGGAACGATGGTCCAGTGGCGCGGTGGGGTGGAGACGATCTGTAAGAGATAGCTGGGGACCGACTGAGGCTGGCGGTTCACATCTACGATCGCGTCGAGGCCGGTGAGGTGCGTCACGCGGTACCACGCTCCCCGGCGCAGCGCACAGTTTACGTCTGCCTGCAACCGGGCCCACCGAAAGCTCCCCATGACCCACCGCCTCTCACGACGTGATGTCAGCGCGAACCGGCCAAGGTCTGGAGGAGAGTAACAGGCCCAGGCTCACGCCGGCGTGAGCAAGCTCACGGTCTGGCAGGGCACTGGGAAATCAGGAGCGGGGGGGTCTGGGGAGGGTGTGCGCGCTCACAGCTCGGGACTGTACGTCTCGTCCCACCCGACCTCGAAGATCCCCCGACAGCGCGGGCACTCCATCACGGGGGGCCGGCGCACGAGGGGCGCGCGCTCCCGGCAGCTCGGGCAGACCGCGTAGTGCTTCCACGTGTCGGGCATGCGGACGGCGTTCGCGGGACGCGGCACCACGGTCCACCGCCGCGGGGGGGTCTCGACGATCTGCAGGAACGCCGAGGGTACCGGCATCGGACGATTGTTGACCTCGACGACGGCCTCCAGGGGACCGACGTCTTGAATGCGGTACCATGCGCCGCGTCGCAGCTTGAGGTTGAGGTCCGCTTTCAGACGAGCCCAGCGCATCCCGGCCATACTGATCCCTCGGGGCGTTACAAGGTCCGCGTAACAAGGGGAGACACCGGGCGCGCGTCGTGCATCTTGCTGCGGTACAAAGATATGGCGGGCGACCCGAGGCGCGGTGACAACGGTCACCCAGCCACATGCCGAGCTTAGCCGAGGCCATCCTTCGGGATGGGGAACTTGACCCGCCGGACCCCCTCGTCAGCAGTCCACCCCGTTCAACCTGGCGCAGTCGGTGGTCTGCGTCGAGTTCGCGCTACTGCTGAGGAACGCCGCGACCGCCCCTGCGGCCGCCAAGGTAGCCCCACCAACGAGGAGTGCGGTACGCTTCGGCGCCGGCTGGCGCGCGCGCATCGACTGCACGCTCGACAGTGGGAGTTCGATGTAGTCCGCCCCCACGAACCCGGTGAGGGTGTCGCCCAGGATCTTAGGCGCTGCAAGCTGCACGACGCTGCTGTCGGCCTTGGTGATCCAGACCATGCCGGGCGCACGCGCCGTGACATATGCGCCGGGCGCGTCGCGCACGGGCACAACGGTGGTACACGCGGTGCTCAGAGCAATGAGCGGCAGCAAGGCGGCGGTGAGGCGACGCAGCATAGGTTCCTCCAGGAAGAATCGTGCCCCTGTACAAGTACCTCAGCTCCCAGCGTCGCGCAAGTTTTTCCTTCGTATCTCTTTGGGCCACGCCGAGGCCCGCTGCGGTGTATGTGGCAAGCGATGTTGGCGGTTGACTTGCAAGCGCCCTACAGGCGCGTTCCGCGGGATGCGCTAACTGAGGGCACAACAAATGCCGAGGGCAGGACTCGAACCTGCACGGGGGTTTCCCCCCAAGGGATTTTAAGTCCCTTGCGTCTACCAGTTTCGCCACCCCGGCCGCGCTGAGAAGTTACCGTACCGCTTCGCGACGCGCCCCGCCGCCGGAGAGCAGCACGCGGATCCCTGGCTCTCTGCGGTACGCCTTTGCAAACGCGCTTCGGATCGTCTCGGCAATCTTCCCCGCACGCTTCCCTTTTCCGTCGTCCCCCTTTCTCAGGAGCACGAGCACCGTACCGAATCCTCTGAATCCAGTGAGCCGTGCGCCCAAGGCCCCGGCGCGTTTGGCTGCGGTCACCACGAGATCGGCTTCGGGGGCGCTCCAGTCGTACAGCCGCCGGCTCGACTCGTGGGACTCATACAGCAGCTCCCCAAAACGCTCGAGCCGCCGGCGCGCCAGCAGCTCCGCGCCGAACCGCGCCCGCGCGGTTTCCCCGACGATGTGCACCGCGCGCGAGCGCAACGGCTCACGCAGCGCCTTCTTCAAGCGGGCGAGCCAGCCGGCGGGCCAGCTCGCGAGCCAGTAGAGCTCGGGCAGCTCGAGCTTGAGCCGGGCAACCGCCGCCTCGCACTCGGCCTGCCGCTGCTCCAGCAGTCGCGCCGCCTCGTCCGGGCGAGCTCCGGCGTCAACCAGGAGCAGCCCGCCCCCGAACGGCACGAGCCGCCCCTCCGCGGACGCGCACTCGACCAGCAGCGCGCGGCCCGGCCGTGCGAGAGCCGCGATCGCGTGATCCATGACCCCGCAGCGCGCACCCACATGATCGTGCTCCGCCCGGAACGCGACGCCTGCGAGCTGGCGCGTCGTGAGCCGCGCGCCCGCCAGTGCAGTGAGCGCTCCCGCCGCGGCCACCGCGAGCGCCGCCGAGGACGCGAACCCGGCGCCCGCCGGCAGGTCGCTCGACACCGCGACACGGGCTCCGCCGTTCGCTGGTGCCGCTCCCAGCGGACCGAGCTCGTGCATCACCGCGGCAGCATAGCCGGCCCAACTCTGGGGGCGCCCATCACCGAAACGCACGCGCTCGCGCTGGCCATCCGCCCCGGCGACGACCTCCAAGACACCCGCCTCCCCGGGTCCGACCGCCACCGCGGTCCGCTCGCGCGTGGCGATGAGCAACACCGGGCCGCCGTTGTAATGGGTGTGCTCCCCGAGCAGGTGCACGCGTCCTGGCGCGGAGGCTGCCGCCCGAGGTGTCGCCGCGAAGGCTTCGTGAAACAGCGCGATCGCTCGTGCGCGCAAGGGTTTGACAACCATTGGGGCCAATGCTACCCTATGCCAGCTTCTTCCACCATGCCGTCCTTAAGCTTTCCGGAGACATCGGTATGCAGCGGCTTCCCCGGTTCACGTGGCTGATAGTCGCGGCATTTCCCACGCTGCTCGGCGCGCAGGGCTTCAACGTCTTCGAGCAGAACACCTGCACCATGGGGCGCGCGGGAACGGCGGCCGGTGCACCCTGCGCCGACGGCTCCGCGATCTTCTTCAACCCGGCGGGACTCGCGGGTTCGAAGGGCGGACAGGCCAGCGCTGGAGTGACGCTGATCAAGGTGGTGGGCGGCTTCACCGATGACCTGTTTCAGCAGAAGACCGACATCAAGGACCCTCTCATCCCTGTCCCGCAAGCCTATGTCTCCTATGGTGTAACGCCCAAGCTCGGGGTGGGCATCGGGCTGTTTGCCCCGTACGGGCTCGAGACCAAGTGGCCGCTCAGCTTCGACGGACGGTTCGCTGGCTACGACAACGTCATCCGCACCTTCTACGTGCAGCCGACCGCTGCCTATAAGGTGACCCCGTGGCTGTCGCTCGGCGCTGGGTTGGACATCGTGCACGGGAGTGTCCAGCTGCACCAGCACCTCGACCTGTCGCAGACGCCCGTCGTCGTCAGCGGCACGGTGCTCGGGACCTTCGGGCAATTTGGCGTCCCACTCGGCACCGACTTCGCCGATGCGGACCTCGAGGCTTCGAAGACGAGCGTGGGCGGCCACTTCGGTGCGCTGGCGAAAGTGAACGACCGGCTGTCGATCGGTGCCCATTACTTGATGAAGGTGACGCTCGACTACTCGGGCACGGCGAAGTTCACGCAGGTGAACACCGGGATCGTTGTGCCGGCCTCCGTCACGGTTGGCCCCCTCCCGATTCCCCCCGGGACGCTCGTTGACACGCTGCTGGCGCGGACACTCGGCGTGTTCACGGCACCGACTGGCCTTCTCGCCCCACAGACCGCGACGGCCTCGATTGCGAACCCGGACATGTTCATCGCAGGGCTGGCGTTCAAGGCGCGCAAGGACCTGACGCTGCTCGCGGACTATCAGTGGACGCATTGGAGCTCGTTCAACGTCCTCAATCTCACGTTCTCGCCCAACACTCTGTTGAACCGGACGTTGAGCGAGAGCTACAAGGACACGCACGGTTTCCGAGTCGGGGCCGAGTGGGTGCAGAGTGGCGCGCTGACGGTGCGAGGGGGCTATCTGCATCACGGCGGCGCGGCGCCACCGCAGACGGTGACCCCGCTGCTCCCCGAAGGGCAGCGCAACGAGTTCACGGCAGGTGCGACGGTGAAACTGGCGCGGCAGGTGACGGGTGATGTGGCATACCAGTACATCCGTCAGAATGACCGCCGCGGCCGCACGCGAGAGCCCGGCACGGGAGTGGATCCCCTCACCCTCAACAACGGCCTATACACGTTCGGCGCACACCTGTTCGGCGTGTCGCTGGCGTTCACGTTCTAAGGGGCTAGGACGATGACGATGCGTCGCTTCTTGTTCGCTGCCGGACTGGGCGTCGCCCTCGCCGCAGCCGGTTGCCAAAACGACTCCCT
>QHTZ01000096.1 GCA_003221005.1 Gemmatimonadota bacterium | reverse complement strand
TCGCGTGCGTTCATGAGCGCCGGATTGCTGCCAAACCCCGAGCTGTGCCCCGCACCGGGCTTCCACGAGGGCTCCTCGGGGCACGTCGTCGCCCACAGGTGGCCTAAATGGGGATCTACCTGCCACCAGGCGAGACTGGCTTTCGGATACACGGTCCAGGTCTGCGCCGGCGCGTGTGCCCCCGCGGCGAGAAGGCCTAAGAGCGCGACGGCGAGCGTGCGCAGCAGCAGCCTGTGGAGCGAGCGTGAACGAATCCTCATATGCGGTTCCTCCAAACGACGTGTTGGTCGGCCCCCAGTGGGCTGCCAGGAGCCCCCAAAAGCAAAGGCGAACAAACCGCCGTTGGGGGACCAGCGCTAGACTCGCCGTTGCCAACCGGATCTGGAGTTGACCCGGCTTCACGGGCAGTTGGCCCCGGTGGGCTCGAACCACCATTCCCGGATCCAAAGTCCGGTGTCCTGCCATTGGACGAGGGGCCAGCGCCGGTGCGGTGGCTACAACTTCGCTAGGCTCGTGGCGACGGGCAACAGTCGCTACGCGAGCGTGATCTCCTGCTCGATAACGAGGTCCATCGGCAGTCCCTGGATCTCAAGGCGAGCCCGCGCCATGAGCATCTCGGTCCCCTTGAGCTTGCCCGCGTTAATCGCCGCGTAAACGCTCTTCTCGATCTCGCGCTGCGCCGTGATGCCGAAGTGCTTGAGGAACTTGCGCACCGAGAGGTTGAAGGCTTCTTCGTTCATGGTCGCCTCTGACGTTGGTAGCGCTCCTCGATGCGTTCGAGTCCCACCTCCAGGCGCCGTTCCCGCGTGTCGGGGCGCTTGGCGGCGGTGAGCCAGCGGATCACCTCGCGTTTCAGCGTGGGCGTGAGCGCCGAAAAGGCGCGTGCGGCGAGGGGGCGCCGGCCGAGCGCCCCGCGCAGGTCCGGCGGCAGCGGGGGCACGGAGACGGGGCGCGGGGTCGCGGGCTCGAGGGTCACGGTGACTGCGGCTCCCCGGTCTACGCCCAGGGTGCGCCACACGCGGCTGTGGACGAACAGCCGGTGGCGGCCGTGCCCCCGTGGCGTGAGCGTGGACTCGAAGCCCACTGCGCCAATCGCGCCGCGCACCGGGATGCGGGCGGCGCCGCCGAGCGCCCGCGAGACGCGGGCCGGAACGTCGACGCAGCGATTGATGCCGACGGCGTAGAGCGTGGCGCGGAAGCGCTGCGGATCAGGCAACGACCTTCAGGACTTGGTCGTGGGGCCGCGTCCGGTCGGTCACCTGGATCGCCACCTCATCGCCCGGACCAGCGCGCTCGACCTTCTTGTGGTCTACTTCCATCGAGCTGACCTGCTCGGTGAAGTCCGTCGTGTGGCCGTGAAACCGGATGCGGTCGCCGATGGCGAGCGCGGCGCCGCTAATCCGCACCACGGCAACGCTCGGTCCCTTGAAATAGTGAACGACGCTGCCCACGAGCTCCTCTGGCATACGCACCCCTCCCATGATTCCCGTCATTCAGATTGCACCGCCGGAGGCGGGTCCGCCACTCCCCACGCTCGGCTCGGGCCGTTGGGCAGGCGCAGCCCGCGTCGTCGTCTTGATCAGCCGCTGCTGCTTCTCCCCCAGCATCATCGCCGCGTCGTCGCGCAGCCGCTCGTTCGCGTACACCGCCGCGACCGCGCTCCCCGAGCCGCACAGTCGTACCCAGAACGGACTTGTGCCGGCCATCCGCTCGAACAGCGTGCGCAGCGCGCTGTGCTTGCCGAACACCACCGATTCGAAGTCGTTGCCGGCAAGGCGTCCGACGCTGCCCCACGAAGCGAGCGCGGGCGCGTCGAGTACCACGGGGCCGCGCGCCTCGGGGGTGGGATGCAGCTCGTCCCACCAGCGGTAAGCGTCGGCGGTGGCGATGGCGATCTTGGGTACAGCGATGAGCACCGGCGCCGCCGGGAGGGGCGCGAGCCGGAACAGCCGCTCCCCCCGTCCCCATGCGACGGCGAGCGGCGCGCCGCTCGCGAAGAACGGGACGTCCGCGCCCAGGCGCGCCGCGAACTGGAGCAGCTCGGCGTCGGGGACGGCGTGGTGCGCAAGCGCGTTGACGGCGTGCAGCGCCGCCGCGGCATCGCTCGAGCCCCCGCCCAACCCCGCCCGCACGGGAATTCGTTTGGTGAGCTCGATCGCGACGCCGAACTTGCGACCCGTGGCATCGAGCACGGCCCGCGCCGCGCGCACCGCGAGATTCTCGTCCACGGGCCCGAGGTCGGGGCCTCCGCCGTCCACCTCGAGGGTCACGTCGTGGGCAGTGCGCCGCACCACCAACTCGTCCGCGAGCTCGAGCAGCGCGAACCCGGTCTCCAGCTGGTGGAACCCACCGCGCTCGCGGGGAGAAGGGCCCGTGAGAATCCGGAGGAAGAGGTTGACCTTCGCGTGCGCGGCCAGGTGCACGCACTCGGCGGTCACAGCTCAGTCCTCAACCGTCTCGACGCGCCGCAGCTCCGCGAGCCGGATGTGACTGCGTGACAGCGAGTGCAGCCCCAGCAGGGTGATCGGGATGAAGCCGCCGATGTGGTAAGCCACCGCATAGCTGACCGCGCGGTCGGCCCCAATGCCGTACAGCGCCAGCGTCGCGCGGGTCACCGCTTCGAACGGACCGAAGAACCCGGGCGAGGACGGCAGGGCGACGCCGAAACCGATCAGCCCTTGTAAGAGGAATGCCCCCACCCACGGGACGGGCAGGCCGAACGCGCGGAAGCAGACCGCGAACGACAGGGCGTTGATCGTCCAGAGCACGAGCGACCAGCCGACCACGGTAACGAAGCGCCCGGGGCTCTTGAGCACGGCAAGCCCCGCCACGATGCCGTCGGCGAAATGCAGCAACCGGTCCGCGTGGCGCGCCGGGAGCAGCTTGTGGAGCAGCCGTGCGAACCGCGCGCGCCAGGGCGCGGGGCGGTGCACGACCAGCAGCGCTACGACGAGCGCCGCGCCGAACAGCGCTGCCCCTGCCGTGGCGACGCGCGACAACGACGTCCCCGCGATCGTCGCATCGCGCGGGAACGATGGCGCGGCGATCGCCACCACGAGTAGCGCCACCATCATCAGCCCGTCGAACACGCGCTCCACGCCGATCGACGCCAGGGCGGTCGTAAAGCGCACGGGGAGCTGCCGCCGGGCGAGGTAGGCGCGCGCGACTTCGCCCGCGCGCGCGGGGAGGAGGTTATTGGCCATGAATCCCACTGCCGTCGCGTGCCACAGAGGCTGGAGCGGGAAGCGCGCGCCACCGGCGTCGCGCAGAATCACGCGCCAGCGAATGGTGCGCAGCGGAAATGTGGCGGTCGCGAGCGCGATCGCGACGAAGAACAGGAGGGGGTCGGCACGGCGCAGGTGATTGAGCACAGCGCCGGGGTCCACCCCGTGCAGCGCCCAGGCGAGGAGCACGACGGTGACCGCGAGCCCGATGAGCCAGGCTCCCCTCCCCCCGCTCGCCCAGCGCGGCGCCACGCGTCCGCTAGGAATCGGGCTCGAGGGCGAGGGCAACGAGGTCGCAGACTTCGTCGACGAGGGTGCGGAGCGCATCGCCGGACGCCTGCTTCGCCTGGCCGCGCAGCTCCTGGGCGCGCGCCAGCGCGCGCTCGCCGCGGTACAGCAGACTGCGGATGTCCACGGGAGCCGCCCCGGCGTCCACAGGAGCCGCCCGGAGCCATGCCGCCGGCGCGGCCGCGGGTCGGGCCGTGTCGAGCGACGGCGCGCGCAGCAGCTCGTCCAGCGAGGCGGGCCCGACGCCGGCCCCGACGAGGCGCTGATAGACGGTCCATGAGCCCGTGAGGTCCGGGGACACCGGGACTGTCTCTTGCGGGGCGAGCGCCTCGATCGGCACGACCGACGCGCCCGACGCGCGCGCCAGGAGCCCGCGGAGGCTGACGATGAGCCCGTCGAGCTCCTCCGCGAGGTTCGCTTCGGCGATGCCCCCACCCGAACGGGCGAGTAGGTCCCCGGCCTGCCGCAGCAGGCTCGCGAACGCCTGGGTCGCACGCACCGCGGCGCCGCTCGTGACCACATCCCGCGCGACCAGCGCGAACCGCGCCACCCGCTCGGCGAGGGCGCCGCCACCGGCGTTGGCGAGCGCGCGGAACGTCCCCGCGAGGGTGTGCGCCCGCAGCTCCCGCTGGGTGGGGCTGGGGGCGCGCTCGAGCGAGTCCGCAGCCTGGCGCAGGTGCTCGCCGTGGCTCACGAGCTCGAGGCGGCCGAGCGCCGCCGGGCGCGCAGCGGCGACGCCGCGCTGCACGACCTGCGGACCCCCGTCGTTGTAGTAGAGTGCCGCGACGCCGACGATGTCGGGCTCGCTCTCCATGAACTGGACGGCGAGGCCGGCGAACTTCTGGAACTCGGCCCCTTCCGGGTTGGGCCGTCCCTGCTCGGCCACCTCGCGCGCCGCGCGCGCGATCGCGGTGGCGGCGGCCTGAAACAGCTCGCCGACGCTCGCGGGCGGGTTGGACCCGGGCCGCTCGAGCTCACCGATGGCGCGCTCGATCCCTTCCAGCAGATCGGGGAGGGGCGGCAGGTCGTTCAGCGCCGCGAGTCCGCGCAGCGGCTGGAGGGCGCGAAGCACGTGCTGGAGCGGATCGTGGGCGAGGGGATTCGTGCGCAGCGCCTGCGCCGCGCGATCGAGCGCGCTCGCAATCGCGGCCCCTTCTCGCGCCACGAATGCGCGAGCGCCGGCGTCGAGCCCCAGCGCTTCGCCCGACCGTACGCCGCCCGAGGGACGGCCCGCGAGCCGCTCGAGCTCCGCGCCGAGCGCCGTCGCCTTGGCGGTGTCCGCATCGGTCCAGGTTGCCGCGCGACGCACCAGGACTTTGAGGTCGTCCACGGCGCGCACCGCGAGCTGCTTCGTGGCGGCGTCCCAGGCGCGCCGTCCTTCGCGCACGGCGCGCGCCAGCGCCTCGAGCCCCGCGGCGGCGCGCGCGATCGCGGCCTGGTTCGCCATGAGCGCGCTGCCGCGCAACGCGCGCGTCAGGCGCGCGAACTCTTCGGCGCCGGGCTCCGGCTTCCCGAGGATGGCGTCCAGGCGCTCGAGGTACTCCCCCGCCTCGAGGCCGAAGAAGTCCGACATTCCCAACGGTTTGCCGGGCTGGGTCATAGCGGCCTCAAACTTAAGACATCAGCCGCGCTTCATCCACGAGTTTCCGCATCCGGCGCACCGCTTCCTCGAGCCCCCAGAAGACCGCGTTGCTGACGATCGTGTGGCCGATGTTGAGCTCCTCGATCTCCGGGATGGCCGCGACCGGCTGCACGTTCTGGTAGGTGAGGCCGTGGCCGGCGTGCACCGCCAGACCGCACCGCTTCGCGTGCGCCGCGGCACGCCGCAGCTGGCGCAGCGCCGCGTCGCCGGTCCGCCAGGTGTGGGCGTAGCGGCCGGTGTGCAGCTCGACCGCCGTCGCGCCCAGCTCGGCGGCCCGCTCGATCACCTGGAGGTCGGGGTCGATGAACAGACTCACGCGGATTCCCGCGCGCGCGAGCCGCGCGGTCGCCTCTCGGACTCGGGTGTCGCGCCGCTTGAGGGCGAGGCCGCCCTCCGTCGTGATCTCCTGGCGCCGCTCGGGGACGAGGGTCGCCTGGAACGGCCGCACGCGGCACGCGATGCGCACGATCTCATCGTGGGCGCCCAGCTCGAGGTTCAACACCGTGCGCACCGAGCGGCGCAGCGCGCGCACGTCGGCGTCCTGGATGTGCCGCCGGTCTTCGCGCAGATGCACGGTGATGCCGTCGGCGCCCCCGCGCTCGCACGCTTCCGCCGCGCGCACTGGGTCGGGCTCGTCGGTCTTGCGCGCTTCGCGCAGCGTCGCGATGTGATCAATGTTGACGTACAGCCGCATGCGCCCTTACCTTCGGGTCACTTCGTCACTGCGGGATGGTGCTCGTGATGCGACGACTGGCCGTGCTGGCGGCGCTGGGCGGCCTGGGCTGCGGATCGCGGCCCGCGGCGACCGCACCGCAATCGATGAACCAGGTCGTCGAGCAGTTCCTCGGCGCCGTCAAGGCGAAGGACGTGCAACGCATCGGCGAGCTGTGGGGCGACCAGCGCGGCTCGGCTGCGGAGCACATGAAGCCCGAAGTCCTGCGCAAGCGCACCACGGTGCTCCAGATCTACCTCGCCAACAACGGATTCCGCATCGTCGAGGGGCCGCTCCCGATCGTCGGCCATGACGACCGGCGCACGTTTCGCGTCGAGCTGCAGCGCGAGCGCTGCAACGTGGTCACGCCCATCGACGTCGTGCGCACGGGCAGGGGCGGTTGGCTCATCTACGACGTGCATCTCGAAAGCCTCCCCAATCCCGCGGTGGGGTGCGGCGCTCCCGGGCGAGGAACCGCGCCCTGAGCCGGCGCGTTACCTACTCCGTCAGCTCGAGCAGGATGCCGGCGGTCGCTTTGGGATGCAGGAACGCGATGCGTCGCCCCCCGGCGCCACGGCGCGGCCGGTCGTCCACCAGCTGGTATCCCGCCGCCCGGCAGCGTGCGAGCGCCTGGTCGAGGTCCGGCACGCGATAGCAGATGTGGTGGATCCCGGGCCCACGCCGGGCCAGGAACTGCGCGACGGGGCCGTCCGCCTGGAGCGGCTCGAGCAGCTCGACGCGCACGTCCCCCAGCGGCAGGCTGACGATCGTGGCGCCGTCGGCGGTCTCAGGGGTTCCCGGAGCGACCCCCAGGATGTCGCGATAGAAGGGCAGGGCGGCCGCGATGCTCGGCACGGCGATGCCGACGTGAGCAACACGGGCAGGTGCGTCGGGCATAGGCAGGCAACATAATGATTACTCGAGGAGGAGTGCAGGGTATGGCAGCAACGCATCTCGTGGCGGTCACTGACGCCACATTCGGGCAGGAGATCGAGCAACACAAAGGGCTCGTCATCGTGGACTTCTGGGCCACCTGGTGCGGCCCGTGCCACATGGTGGCGCCCATCATGGAGCAGATCGCGGGGGAGTACGACGGCAAGGTTAAGGTGACCAAGGTGGACGTCGACGCCAACCAGCGCACGGCGATGCGCTTTAACGTTCGCTCGATTCCGAGTATTCTATTCTTCAGGGACGGCCACCACGTGGACACTCTGGTGGGCGCGTACCCCAAGACGGTGTTCGACCAGAAGATTCAACAACATCTGTCGTAGCCTCCTCCCCGGAGGGTCATGCGCGCGAGCACTGCTCGCCTGATGAACTCGCCGATTCGCCTGGCGGAGCTCACGTTCCCGCAGGTGAATCGGCTCATTCATCGCACGCGGCTGGCCTTCATCCATCTGGACAATCTGCTGGCCTTCGCCAAGCGCGACCGTGACGGGCGCGTGGATGGCTACCTCACCGCGTACCTGCCGGACGAGTGCCTGCTGATGTTCTTCCGCAAGGGGGAGGCGGTGAACGCGGCGTCGCTGCACACCTCCGGCCGCCAAGTCACCACGATCACCGAGGCCCTGAAGCGGATGCGCGCCGAGGTCGAGCGCGGGGAGGTCGCCTACTGCGCGGCGCCGATGGAGCAGCTCGCGTGGATGTACCACTCCTGCGCCGTCCCGGTGCAGCCCCGCGTCCTCGACCCCGACCAGCCGGGGGCGTTCTTCCCGGTGCTGAAGCAGGAGCAGGTGACGGGCGTCGTCGAGCTGATCTCGGCCGGCCGCGTGTCGTACCTGCGGTTCGACGCGGGACGCTTCGCGGGCGGCTACTTCTGCGACAAGCCGGAGGACGTGGCGGTCGCGAAGTTCCTGGAGGTGCAGTTTCAGCGCGGCGCCGACGGCAGGTTCCCCGCGCTCTCGGTCGTCGTGTTCCCGCCGGTCGCGGAGCTGCCCGCGCAGGCGCCGAACGCGCTCATCAACACGTACCGCGAGCTGTACTGGCGCATCGTGGATGAGGTGGAAAAGGAATTTCCCGGTGAGGCACGGCGGCGCGCGCAGAAGGTGTGCGCCGGCATCGTCGGGACGCACAAGGCCCTCGCCGTGCTGAGCGTGCCGCGCGGCGCCGAGACGCCCGACGCCGTGGTGCAGCCGGAGGAGCTCTCGAGCGCGCTCATGGACTGGTCGCTGCAGCTGCTCGAGGGCGTCGAGATCATGATGCCGGGCACGGCACCCAAGATCCTTAAGGAGGCGACGAAAGAGCACCGCTACGTGCTCCAGTCCGCCGGCTTCTACGGCGGCCTGCCGTGGCAGGTGGCGTGGTGAGATGTCCGGCACTCTGTACGTCGTCGCGACGCCGCTCGGCAACCTCGACGACCTGTCGCCCCGCGCCGCCGCCACGCTCTGCCGCGTGATCGCGGTTGCGGCCGAGGACACCCGCCACACCCGTACCGTGCTCGCTCACGTCGGCTCGCGCGCCGAGCTGATGAGCTTCCACGCGCATTCGAGCGACGCCGCCCTGCGGCGCATCCTCCATCTGCTCGGTACCGGCAAAGACGTGGCCCTTGTGACCGACGCCGGCACGCCGGCGGTGAGCGATCCTGGCGCGGCGCTCGTCGCCGCCGCTCGCGAGCGCGACGTCCCGGTTGTGACGGTTCCCGGACCGACGGCGGTCGCGGCGGCGCTCGCGGTCTCCGGGCTTCCCGCAGATCGCTATCTCTTCCTCGGGTTCCCGCCGCGCAAGGGGGGCGACCGGCGCCGCCTGCTCGACACGGTCGCGAAGAGCGAGTGGACCGTGGTGCTGTTCGAGGCGCCGAACCGCACCGCGGAGCTGCTCGCCGATCTGGCGGGGGCGTGCGGCGGGGCGCGGCGCGCCGCGGTCGCGCGGGAGTTGACCAAGGTGTTCGAGGAAACGCGCGCCGGCACCCTGACCGATCTCGCGGGTTACTATGCGGAAGCTCCTCCCCGCGGCGAGGTGACCGTCGTCGTGGCCGGGACGGGACGGGCAGTGCGCGAGGAGCCCGCTCCCGACCCCGAAGCCATGGCCCGCGCCCTCCTGGCCCAGGGATTGACCCGCAAAGACGTCGCCGACCGGCTGGCGGCGGAGACGGGCATTACCAGAAACACGGCGTATCGGCTCGTGAACGATTTATGAGACCCCTGGCGGTCATCGCGGTCACATTGTGGCTGGCGCGCGCCGACGTAAGACCGGGATGCGAGATGCGAGATGCGAGATGCGTGGAGCTTGGTGTGCATCCCGTATCCCGCATCTCGCATCCCGCATCCCGACCGAACGAAGCATCACTCACCATCGGAAGGTTGCATTACGACGGCGGCGGCGACTGGTATGCGGGTCCCTCCTCCCTCCCCAACCTCCTCGCCGCCATTCGCCAGCGCACGTCGCTCCCCGTCGCCGAGCGGGAGCGGGTGGTGACCCTTGCGAGTGCCGAGCTGTGGGACATCCCGTACCTCTTCATGCGGGGACACGGCAACGTGCGCTTCTCCGATGAAGACGTGAAGATTCTGCGCCGCTATCTCGAGCAGGGAGGCTTCCTGCACGCCGACGACGACTACGGCATGGACCAGTCGTTCCGACGCGAGATCCAGCGCGTCTTCCCCGACCATCCCCTGGTGGAGGTCCCGCTGGCGCATCCCATCTACCATGTGGTCTACGACTTCCCCAAAGGCCTCCCCAAGATTCACGAGCACGACGGGCTGCCCGCGCAAGGATTCGGTATCTTTTTGGGGGACCGGCTGGTCGTTTACTATTCCTATCAGACGGATCTCGGTGACGGCTGGGAGGACCCCGACGTCCACCACGATCCCCCGGAGCTGCACGAGGCCGCGTTGCGGATGGGCGTCAATCTATTCACATACGCCGTGAGCTCGATCCGGTGACCCAGACGGGCGCCCGGCTGCGGCAGCTCGGCCTGGCGCACACCCGCGCGCGCATCAGCGCGTTCGTGCTCGCGGCGGCGGGGCTGGCCCTGGCGATAGCGGCGCTGGGGCTGTGGCTCGCGCCGCGGCCGCTCGCGGTCGTCGCCGCGTGGCTTGCGATCGCCCTTGTCGCAGGCCTCGCGGCGTGGGGTGCGCGGCGTGCTCCGCGGGGCGCGGACCCGCACACGCTCGGTCGTCTCGTGGAGGGCGCGGCGGGCGCGCGCGACGGCAGCGTGGTCGGCGCGCTCGCGGCCGTCGACGTTGGGCTGGGCGGGACGAGCGCGGAGCTCGCCTCATTCGCCGACGCGCGCGCAGCGCGCGTGGTCGCTGCCGTCGCGTCGCGCGTGGATCGCTCGCTCGCGCGGGAGACCCGTCGTCGCGTCGCGGCGGGCGTGATCGCCGCGGCCGCGGGCGCCGCGTTGTTCGTCGTCGCGTCGCCGGCGCGGGGTCGTGCCGCGTTCTGGCATCCGCTGCGCACGCTCGCGGACGCGCGGGCAACCGTGCTGCTGGCGGTCGACCGCGACACAGTGCGCCGGGGCGAGGGCGTCACGGTCACGATCGCAGTCCCGGCCGCCACTCGTGCCACGCTGTGGACGCGCGCGCCGGGGGAGCCGTGGCGGCCGCTGCCGGTCCCCTTGGACACGTCGGGGCGCGGGATGCGCCGCCTGGGTCC
This sequence comes from Gemmatimonadota bacterium, assembly GCA_003221005.1. Lineage (GTDB taxonomy): Bacteria > Gemmatimonadota > Gemmatimonadetes > Gemmatimonadales > GWC2-71-9 > AG25. The sequence goes on along the minus strand of QHTZ01000096.1, from coordinate 24,704 downwards.
GCTCGAGACGGACCTCTATGTGCGCGCGACGAGCGGCACCCGCCGCAGCGCCGAACACACAGTTGTCGTGAGGCTCCCCGCGTTCCTTGCCGACCTCGAGCTCACCGCCCGCTACCCCGCCTACCTGCAGCGCGCCGACGAGCAGATCGTGGCGGGGCCGGACACCATCCCGCTGCCTGCGGGCACCGCCGTGCTTACGAACGGAGCCGCGAGCGTGCCGGTCGTGCACGCCGCCTGGGTGCAGTCCCCAGGGGGCCGCAACGCCGCGCGGCTCGGCGTGCGCGGCACCGCGTTCAGCGGCGGATTCGTGCCCGGCGCCTCCGGCGTCTGGCGGCTCGAGGTGGCGGCGGGGGACGGCAGCCCCCTCGAGGGCGATGCGCCCGAGCTCCACCTCCGGGTGGTGCCTGATTCCGCGCCAGTGGTGTTCATCCCCGTCCCGGGGCGCGACACGACCCTGCCACTCTCGCTGCGGCAACCGGTCGTGATCGATGTGCGCGACGATCACGGCGTCTCCCGGGTCGAGTTGGTGAGCTGGCGAGTGAGTCGAACGGGCAAGGTTGCCGAGCCAGTGCGTCAGGCGCTCGACGTGAGCGGTGCCGGGGATCGCGCGCTGCTTCAGGGTGAGCTCGACGCCGAGCGGCGGGGGCTGCTGCCTGGAGACACGCTGCGGCTCCGCGTGGACGCGTGGGACAACGCCCCCCGGCCGCACGAGGGCAGCAGCGTCGAGCTGGCGCTGCGGCTGCTGAGCCTGGAGGAGCTGCGCGCCGCCACGCGGGCGGCGGCGCGGGAGATCGGCGCGACGGCGGACTCGCTCACCGACGCAGCGGGGGCGGTGCTGCAGCGGACGAGCGATCTGGCGCAAGAGCGTTCTCGCGACGCGGCGACGCCGGACCGGCGGCCGGCGGGCGCACAGGCCGGGACACTGCCCTTCGAAGCCAGCGAGCGCGCAGCGGCGATCGCGCAGCAACAGGCAGAGGTCGAGCAGCGCGCCCAGCAGCTCGCGCAGGCGGTCGCCGAGGTGGCGCGCGCCGCGCAGCAGGCGGGGCTGACCGACACCGCGTTCCAGGCGCGCCTCGCGGAAGTCCAGCAGCTGCTGCAGCGCGCGCTCACGCCTGAGCTCGAGCAGCGGCTGCGCGAGCTGCAGGAGGCGCTCGCGAAGCTCGACCCGGAGGCGATGCGCCAGGCGCTGGCGAACCTCGCCGAGGCGCAGCGGCAACTCAAGGAGACGCTGGCGCGCAGCCAGGAGCTGTTCCGCCGCGCCGCGGTGGAGGGCGCGCTCCAGTCGCTCGCCGCAGATGCCGAAGACCTGCGCCGGCGCCAGGCCGAGTGGAACGAGGCGGACGCCAGGCGCGTCGACAGCTCGGCGACGGAGCGCGAGCGCGCGCTGGCGGCGCGCACCGATTCACTCGCGCGCGGCATCGCGCAGGCTGCGAGCGACCTGGCGCGGGCGGCGCCGCCGCCCGACGGCGGCACGCCGCTCGCGGCGCCCCGCGCAGCCGCTGCGCGCGCGCACGGCGCCATGCGTCGGGCCGCCGGCGCCGCCAGCGAGCGGGATGCCACGGCTGCAGCGAGCGCCGGCGCCGCCGCGGAATCCGCCCTGGCAGAGATCCCGGACGCGCTGCGCGCCCGGCGTGACTCGCTGGCGCAAGCGTGGCGCCGGGAGACGCTCGATGCGCTCGACCGCGCCCTCTCGGAGACGGTGGCGCTCGCGGAGCGCCAGCGGCAGATCGCTGAGGCGCTGCACCGGAGCGAGGCGGGGCCCGCCACGCGGTCCCAGCAGGCTTCCCTGGAGGAGGGCGCGGACGCGGTCGAGCGCCAGGTCCGCGCTGCGGCGGGCAGGCACGCGCTCGTCTCCCCCCAGCTCGAGCGCGCGCTCGCGTTTGCTCAACGCCAGATGCGCGCGGCGCGGGAGCGGCTCGAGGAGGCGAACCCCAACGTCGAAGCCGCCGCAGCCCTGGCGGAGGAGTCGGTGGACGCGCTCAACGCGACGGCCTACGCCCTGGCGAAGAGCCGCAATGACGTGCAGGGCGGGCAGTCGGGCAGCGGTTTCGCCGAAATGATGGAGCAGCTCGCCCACCTGGCGCAACAGCAGGGGGGACTGAACGGAGAGGTGCAGGGGTTACTCTCGTTCGCCGCCGCCACCGGCGGCGAGGTGATGGACCAGCTGCGCGCGCTCGCGGCCCAGCAGCGCGCGCTCGCTGAGGACCTCGAGCGGCTCCACGGCGAGGGCGCGAGTCAGGCGGCGGGGACCCTGGCGCAGGAAGCGCGCGACCTCGCGCGGCAGCTCGAGGCGGGCCGGCTCGATGCCCAGACGATCCAGCGCCAGGAGCGGCTCTACCGACGCCTCCTGGATGCGGGCCGCACGCTCACCGGCCCCGAGCCGGACGAGCAGCGGGAGCGCGCTAGTCGTCCCGCGAGCTCCGACAGCGTCCACGTGCCCGCACTGCTCGCGCCGGGCGCGACGGGCGCGGGTGCCCGCGTCCGCTATCCCCGGTGGGACGAGCTCAGGGACCTGACCCCGGAGCAGCGCCGGCTGGTTCTGGAATACTTCCGACGCCTCAATGCGCCCTCCGCGCCAGCTTCGCGGTAGAGCCGCCGGCCTCGCCGCCGGGCTGGCGCTCGTCGTCGCGGCCGCCGCGGCGGCGCAGGCGATCATCGGTCCGGGGTTCGAGCTCGAACGCGCGGGCCGGCTCGACCAGGCAGCCGACTTCTATCTCGCGACCGCGCGGGCCCATCCCACGGACCTCGCCGCGCTGCTCGGACTCGAGCGTGTGCTGCCCCAGCTCGGCCGATTGCGAGAGGTCCTGCCGCTCGCACAACACGCGTCGCAGCTCGAGCCGGAGAACGCCGAGTTTCGGGGCCTGCTGCTCCGTCTCTATGTCGCACTCAGCCAGCCGGACAGCGCGCGGAGCGCCGCGCGCCAGTGGGCGCGCGCCCAGCCACGTGACCCCGGTCCTTATCGCGAATGGGCCCTGGCGCTCGAGGAGGCGGGGGCGAACGCCGCCGCGCGGGACGTGCTGCTCGCCGGCCGGCAAGCGCTCGGAGACGCGATGGCCTTGGCGGTTGAGCTTGCCGAGGTGCGCCGTCGCATGGGCGAGTGGGAAGGCGCGGCCCGGGAATGGGCCACTGCGCTGGCGGTCGTTCCCGCCCAGCTCTCGACGGCGGTGGGGCAGCTTGTCGACGCTCCCGTCGACCGGCGCGAGGGTGTCATCCAGGTCTTGACGGGCGCGTCCGACGCCCCGGCCGCCCGCCAGCTCGGGGCGGCGCTGCTCCTGTCGTGGGGTGACCCGCAGCGTGCCTGGGCCGTCTTCGAGCCGACGGTGAGCGGACGCTCGGTGGATGCGGCGTACGCACTGCGCAGCTTCGCCGATTGGGCGATGGGACAGCGCACCCGCGCCGGCTGGCGCGTGCGCGGGCTTGCCCTCCGCGAGCTCGCGCGTCGGGTGCCGCCCGAGCTCGCGGTGCGAATGCGCGCGGATGCGGCGCGGGCGTTCCTCGAGGCGGGAGACGTTGCGGCCGCGCAGGCGGAGCTCGCGCTCGTGGCCGCCGACCCTAGGGCCGCGCCCGACGCGCAGCGGCTCGCTCAAGCCACGTTGATTCGCGCCCTGATCCAGGCGGGCCAGTTGGACTCCGCCGCGGCCCAGCTGGAGCGCGCGCGCAACCAGCTGTTGAACGACGACCGCACGGCCGTGGGCCTAGCGCTGGCACGCGCGCGCATCCGCCGCGGCGACCTGGCGCGGGCTGACTCGGCCCTGGGGGCGGACTCGAGCGTCGAGGCGAGCGCGGTGCGCGGGTGGATCGCGCTGTACCGCGGCGACCTCCAGGCGGCGCGCGCGTTGTTTCGCGCCGCGGGCCCGTACGCCGGAGACCGGCGGGACGCGACCGAGCGCATGGCGATGGTCGCGCTGATGCAGCGGATCCCCGAGGACCGCCTGCCGGCGCTTGGCAGCGCTCTGTTGGCGCTCGCGCGCGGAGACTCGACGGGTGCGCTCGCGACCCTGCGGCGGGTTGCGGACCGGCTGACGCCCGAATACGGCCGCCCCGACGTGCTGCTGCTGGCGGGCCGTGTCGCAGCTGGTCTGGGCGGCGACGGCGAGCGGACCGCGGCGGCGCTATTCGACGAAGTAATCCGGATAGGCGGCACAGGTGCGGCGGCGCCGGCGGCGGAGCTCGCGTGGGCCCGGATGCTGCTGCGGCAGGGCGAGACCAGCGCCGCTACGCAGCACCTCGAACACCTCATCCTCACCTATCCCGAGAGCGCCGTCGTGCCCCAAGCGCGGCGCGAGCTAGAGCGCGCCCGAGGAGCGATTCCCAAGTCGTGAAGCGGAGAGAGTTCCTGGTGTCGGTCGGTCGGACAGTCGGACTGTCGGTCGGGGCTGACTTTATGGGGTTCCGTCCGACTGTCCGACTGTCCGACCGTCCGTCGCTCCTGATTCCCATGGACGACGCCCAGACCGACCATCTGAAGGCGTATGGCGTCGTGTACCGGATCGTCCAGGCGGGACTCCCCGCGGAATGGCTCCTCAATTACCGCGGCGGCTCGTTCCTGGTCGCCGACGGTGACGCGATCCGGCGCGATGCGGCACTCGCTGGGGTCCGGGTCGAGCCGGTGGGTGGCCCCGACGTGACGGCCATCCGCGGCGACATCGAGGCTACGAACGCGGACAGCGTGCCGCTGGAGAAGGCGCCGAAGGTCGCCGTGTACGTGCCGCCCAACGCGCCCCCGTGGGACGACGCCGTAACGATGGCACTCCAGTACGCCGGGATTCCGTTCCAGCGAGTGTGGGACTTCGAGGTGCTGGCCGGCTCGCTCCGCAGCTACGACTGGCTGCACCTGCACCACGAGGACTTCACAGGGCAATACTCGAAGTTCTTTCTCATCTACGCGGGGGCGCCGTGGCTGGCCGAGATGGTCCGGTTCAACACCGACGCGGCGCGGCAGCTCCGGTACCGCTCGGTGCCCGACCTGAAGAAGGCCGTGGCGCGCGCGATCCGCGAGTACGTCCGGAACGGCGGCTTCCTGTTCGCGATGTGCACCGCGACCGAGACGATCGACCTCGCCCTCGCGGCCGAGCACGCGGACATCGCCGCGAGCTTCGCGGATGGCACGCCGATCGACCCCGACGCTGACGCCAGGCTCGATTGGAGCCGGACGCTCGCGTTCACCGGGGCGCACATCGAGCCCAACCCGCAGATCCCGAGCTTCTCCGACATCGACGGGCACCAGGTCAACGCCGGCCCGCGGCGCCAGCCGCTCGGCGCGTTCACGCTCTTCAACTTCAGCGCGAAGATCGATCCCGTGCCGACGATGCTGATCCAGAACCACCGCCAGGTGATCCCGGACTTCTACGGCCTCACGACCTCCTTCATGCGCAACCGGCTCAAGCCGAGCGTCACCGTGCTCGGTGAAGAGGAGGGAGCGCCATGGGTCAAGTACACCCACGGCGACCTGGGCAAGGGCACGTGGACCTTCTTCGGCGGGCACGACCCCGAGGACCCGCAGCACCAGATCGGCGATCTCCCGACCGACCTGTCGCTGCACACGCACTCGCCCGGGTACCGCCTGATCCTCAACAACGTGCTCTTCCCCGCGGCCAAGAAGCGCGAGCTGAAGACGTGAGCGTCGAGCGGCTGGCGCCGGCCGTGCAGCTGCTGCTGCGCGCGGAAATCGGCGCCGCCCAGGGACGCGAAGTCTCGTTCGTGGGCCGTCTCGACGGGAACAGACGCATCGTCGAGGCGCGCGTCGTGGCGCGGGGCACCGTGGACGCGGTGCTCGCACTCCCGGGGATTGCCGAGCGCGGCGAGATCCTGCTGCACAACCACCCGAGCGGCGTGCTCGAGCCGTCGGGCGCCGACCTCGCCGTCGCGGCCCGGTTGCACGACGGCGGCGTCGGCTTCGCGATCGTGGACAACGACGTCACCGCCTGCTACGTGGTGGTCGAGGTGCCGCGGGCGCGGGCGACCGCGCGGCTCGACCCCGTGGACGTCGCCGCTCTGCTCGCCGAGCACGGGCCCGTCGCCCGCGTGCTGGGCGCGTTCGAGGACCGGCCGAGCCAGCGCGATATGGCGGCCTACACGGCCGACGTGTACAACGACGGCGGAGTGGCACTGCTCGAGGCGGGGACCGGCGTTGGCAAGTCGTTCGCCTACCTCGTGCCGGCGCTCGTGTGGGCGCGGGAGAACGGCGAGCGCACCGTCGTGTCCACAAACACGATCAACCTGCAGGAGCAGCTCGTCGGCAAGGACCTGCCGATCCTGGCGCGCGCTCTCGCCACCGGAGACCACACGCCGAGCTTCGCGCTGCTCAAGGGGTGGCGCAACTATCTGTGCCTGGCGCGGCTCGAGCAGGCGCGCGCCGGGCAGGACTCGATGTTCGACGACGCGCGCGCTGCCGAGCTCGAGGCCCTGGCCGCGTGGGCGGCGCGCACCGGCGATGGCAGCCTCGCGGACCTGACCGACGAGCCGTCGCCGGAGGTATGGGACTCCGTCGCGGCGGAGTCGGACCTGTGCACGCGGCTCAAGTGTCCCCACTTCGAGCGCTGCTTCCTGTTCCAGGCGCGGCGCCGCGCCGCCGAGGCCGACGTCGTCGTGGTGAACCACCACTTGCTCGCGTCCGATCTCGCGGTGCGGATCGCGTCCGACAACTGGCTCGAGGCCGCCGTGTTGCCGCCCTATCGCCGCCTGGTGCTCGACGAAGCGCATCACCTGGAGGACGTCGCCGCGACCCATCTCGGCGCTCAGGTGAGCGCGGTAGGCGTGCAGCGGCTGCTCGCGCGGCTCGAGCGCAACGGACGGGGCCTGCTCCCGGCGATCGCGGCGGAGCTCGCCCGGCGCGACGACCTGCTCGCCGCCGCTAGCCGCGACCTGGTGCGCCAGGGCCTGTTCGATGCGCTGGACGCCGCCCGTCGCGCGGCCGACACTCTTTTCCTGCTGCTCGGCGACCGGCTCGACGCCGAAGCCGCGCCAGGCTCCGTGCTGCGCCTCACGGACGCATTCGCCGGCGACCCGGTCTGGTCCCAGGGACTGGGCCCCGCGCTCGAAAACCTGCTCGTCGCCTTCAGAGGGTTGCGGGACGGCGTCGAAACGATCGCGGACCGGCTGGTGTTCGAGGATCCCGCGGAGCGCCCCGTCCAGCTCATCGCCGAGCTGCGGGGAGTCATCCGCCGGCTCGACGCGGCTGCCCAGGGGCTCACCGCCGCGCTGCAGCCGGCGCCCGGCGGGCCGCCGGCGGTGCGCTGGCTCGAACGGCGCGGCAGGAAGGGGGCGAACCTGACGCTCGCCTCGGTGCCGCTCGATTTGGCGCTACTCTTGAAGGAAAATCTATTCGACCGCGTGGGGACCGTCGTGCTGACGAGCGCCACGCTCGCCGCCGCGGGCGACTTCGCGTTCCTCGCGGAGCGGTTAGGACTGGATCTTCCCCCCACACGGGTGGCGGTGCAGGAGGTGCTCGCATCGCCGTTCGACTTCCCGGCGCAATGCTTGTTCGGGGTGCCGACCGACCTGCCCGAGCCGCGTGACGACGAGGCGGGGCACGACGCCGCCGTGGCACGCGTGCTGCTCGACCTCGCCCGCGTATCGGACGGCGGCATCTTCGTGCTGTTCACGAGTCACGGCGCCCTGCGCCGCACGGCCGCCGCGGTGCGGGGGCAGGGGCGACTCGGGGCGCGCTGGCCGCTGCTCGTACAGGGAGAGGGGCAGCGCGATCAGCTGCTGCGGCGGTTCCGCGATTCGGGGTCCGCGATCCTGCTCGGCACCGATTCCTTCTGGGAGGGTGTTGACGTGCCGGGCCGGGCGCTGCGCGTGCTGATCCTCGCCAAGCTCCCATTCAAAGTCCCGAGCGAGCCGCTCACGGCGGCACGGCTCGAGCGGCTCGAGGAGCGCGGGCAGAACGGCTTCAGCCACTACCTCGTGCCGCTCGCGGCGCTCAAGCTGAAACAAGGCTTCGGCCGCCTGATTCGCACTCGCTCGGATACGGGTGCTGTGGTGCTGCTCGACCGCCGCGCCGTCACGAAGGGATACGGCGCCCGGATCCTCGAAGGGCTGCCGCGCGCTACTACGGTGATCGGGAGCTGGGAGGACGTGCGGCGGCGGTGCGAGGAGTTCTTCGCGGAACAGGGGATCGTGGTGGGGAGCGGGACGGGGCCATAGCGCACTAGCGGCCGGGCGTGCTTGCGCGTATCAGTGACAGATGTTCACCGAGGTGACCGTTGTTCCAATTCCGTAAGGCTCCGCTTCCCAAGACCCGCGCCAGCTGGATCGCAAGCGCGGCGCTGCACGTCGCCGCTCTCCTGCTGATCTTCACCGTGTCGTGGCGGGTGGTGCCGCGGATCACGTTCATCAACCTGACCCCTCCGCCGCTCGCCGGGTTGCCCGCGCTGCCGCCGCTTGGCGGCACGGAGCCCGGGCGGGGGCCGAGTGGGGGGCTCGGTCGCCCGGTGCCCGTCGCCGCGACGCCCGCCGCTGAGCCCGCGCCGGCACCGGTCGGGAAGCTGGACACCACGCTCGTGGTGGGCCCGGGCGCTGCTGCGCCCGGTGTGCTCGGGCCGCGGCTCGCAGATTCTCGTGTCTGGCCTGCGCCGCGGCCCGCCCTCCCCAGCGAAGTCGCAGACGTGCTCTACAACAGGTCGCCGGACAGCGCCCCGCGGGACTCGGTGGTCGTGGGCCGGCTGCGCGCGATGGTTGACACGCTCAACCAGATGATCGACCTCGAGCAGCGGGAGCACCGGCTGCCGTCGTGGACCGCCGATGTGACGGGGAAGAAGTTCGGGATCGACTCGTCGGGAATCTACGTGGCCGGGGTCAAGATCCCGGCGCCGGTGCTCGCGTTGCTCGGGAGCATGCTGCCTCAAGGGAACTTCGACGCGTCGCTGCGGGCGCGGCAGATCTCAGACATGCGCGAGGACATCCTCCAGGCGGCGCGGCGAACCGAGACGCTGCGAGAGTTCCGGCAGTACGTGCGCGAGATCCGCGAGCGCAAGCAGGCGGATCGCGATGCGGAGCGGCGGGCGCGGGGGGATTCGACGGGGGCGAAGGATACGGTGCGCGCGGTGCCGTAGCCGTTGCACGACGCCACGACGCTACGACGCACGAACAGCTGCTTCCAAACGCCCTAGAGCGGCTTCTTTCCCCACTACATACAACAGCTCGTTGACCGGCTCGGAGACGGTGCCGCCGGTCAGCGCGATGCGAATCGGCTGGAACACCTTGCCGGGCGGGACGCCGCGCTCGGCGGCGAGCTCGCGTAGCTGCCGCTCCAGCGCGGCGGGCGTCCATTCGGCGCCGCGCAGCGCGGCGACGCTCGCTTCGAGGGACGCCTTGTAGCCCGCCGGGTCCTGCGCGATCTCCCGCCGCGCCTTCTCGTCGAGCGCGACGTGCTTGGGATCGAGCCGCGCCGCAACCTGCCGTGCCACGTCGAGCGTCGTGCGCGAGCGCGTCTTCACCGCCGTGATCGCCTTGAGGACCGCGTCGCGCTTGCCGTTCACTCCCAGCTTCTCGAGCGGCGGCGCGATGAGCGGGTAGAGCTCGTCCGCGGAGCTCGCAGACAGATATTGCCCGTTCATCCATTCGAGCTTCGTCATGTCGAAGATGGCGCTCTTCTTCTGGATCCCCTCGAGCGAGAACAGGTGAACCATCTCGTCGAGCGTCATGATCTCGCGGTCGCCGCCCGGGCTCCAGCCGAGCAGCGCCAAGAAGTTGCGCATCGCGGCGGGGAGGATGCCGAGGTGCTGGTAGTCGCCGACCGCCGTAGCCCCGTGGCGCTTGGAGAGCTTCTTGCCGTCGGGGCCGGCGATCATCGGGACATGGCCGAACACGGGAAGCGCGGCGCCGACGGCGCGGTAGACGGCGATCTGCTTCGGCGTGTTGGAGATATGATCATCGCCGCGCAGGACGTGGGTGATCCGCATGTCGATGTCGTCCACGACGACTGCGAAGTTGTAGAGCGGCGAGCGATCGGAGCGCAGGATCACGAAGTCCTTGATGTCTTCGCCCTGGAAGCTGATGCGGCCGTGCACCGCGTCGTCCCAGGCGATCTCCCCAGCCGGGACGCGCAGGCGGATGGTTCCTGCGTCGAGGTAGGCCTTGCCCTCGGCGAGCAGCTTGTCGGCGACCTCCTGGTGGCGCGTGACCCGGGCGCCCTGGAAGACCGGCGGCTCGTCCCAGTCGAGTCCTAGCCACGTTAGGCCGTCGAGGATCACCTTGGTGTGCTCGTCTGTCGAGCGGGCTTTGTCGGTGTCTTCGATGCGGAGCAGGAACGTGCCGCCGACGTGACGGGCGTAGAGCCAGTTGAACAGCGCGGTGCGCGCGCCCCCGACGTGGAGGTAGCCCGTCGGGGAGGGGGCGAAACGAACGCGGGTGGTGTCAGGCATGGAAGGGAGAAGGCAAATGTCCAATGTCGAATGTCCAACATCCAATTTCGAAATTCATCATTGGACATTCTGCATTGGTCATTTGTCGTTGATTACGGAGAGGGGGGGATTCGAACCCCCGATAAGGCTATTAGGCCCTATAACGGTTTAGCAAACCGCCGCCTTCAGCCACTCGGCCACCTCTCCTGGAAACACAACGTCGCCAGGCTCCTAGGCTTGTGCAACCCCCTCGCGGGGCGACCCGGCGGCGTGTGGATCTACCGCTGCGGCCTCGCGGTGAGGTCGTCGAACAGGCTGTACGAATCGGCCTTGGTCCACACCCCCACGCGACCGGCACCACTGAACGTGCGGTCGTGCGCGTCGATCCGCTTGGTGCCGTCCCAGTACACCTCCACATGATCCCCTTGGAACTCGGCACGCAGCTCGTGCCAGACGCCCGATGTGACCTTCCCACTCCAGTTGGCGAGCTGGATCCGGCGTCCGTTCTTCACGTAATAGAAGCGGACGTTGTCCTCAAGCGCATTCGCGCGCGTGAGGTAGTAGTTGTTCTCATCCTGGAACCGGAACACGAGGCCGCAGGCGCGGTCGACGCGCCCCGATACGGGCTTGCATCTCACGGAGACATTGCCGTCGGTGAACGTCGGCGACAGTGCTGCCGCGACGGGGAACCGGTAGTCGGTCCGGTCGCTGTCGACTTGGGCGAGGATGTTCGGCGGACTCGGCGCGTCTGGAGCTGATTGCACAATCCAGTAACCGACGCGGCCGCCACCGGTGCGGCCGAACGCGAAGCCGTCTGGCGGCTGCCCCGCGGGAAGTGAATCGAAATGCCAAATGACCGCCGGGGCCGTCTGCCGATTCAGGTCCGCGGGCTCAGCGTCACTCGGGAGTCGAGGAACACCAAACACAGTGCTCAGAGTGACGGCGCCCAACGCGGTGACGGCGAATCGATGGGTTCGTTCCATTTGCTCCTCCCGACACTGCTCAATGGGAATCGCTCGGGACCAATACCCGTAGGACAGGATGACCGCTCACGTCCGCGAGCGGCAGGTAGACGCGGTGCGTGGCCGGATCGACCGCGACCGAGTGCGCCCGCGGCGCCCGGTACCAGCCGAGCTGGGCGAGCGAGCCGTCCCGCTCGTCGAGCACAGCCACGACCCCGGACTCGGCGGCCACGTACAGCCGACCGAGCGCTGGGTCGAACGCCAGGACGTCGGGATCGCTCCCGATTGGGAGCACCTGTCGCAGCTGGAGCGTCCGGAGATCCAGCACGCCGAGCGTCGCGCTCTCCTGCCCGGCGATGAATGCCAGACGGTGCGGCGCGTCGATGAAGACGCCGTGCGGGTACCGGACCGCTTTGTCGAGCGTGATGCGGCGAACGATGGCGGCGGTCGCCGGGTCGATTACGGCCAGCTGGTTCGTAGTCTGTACCGCCACGATCACGCAGTGCGAGCCGGGGTCGTACTGGGTGTTTCCCGCTTCCCCGTCGAGCTCGATCCGCGCCACGACAGCATTCGTCGCGGCATCAAGGACGAAATCCTGCTGCCCCGACTCGTCCGAGACGAACACACGCCGCTCTTCGGGCGCATACGCGATCCCGTCCGGAAACCGCGGTCCCGCTACCCGCGCCACGATCTGGAGCGTGGAATCGTCCACGACCACGACGGCGTGGTCACCAGTCGCGGAGGCGTACGCCCGGTGTTCGGCTGGCACGGCCAGGACGCCGGTAACGGTAGGAAACCTGTCCAGATTGGCGATGACTCGACCGGCGCGTACGTCGAAGACCACGAGCTGCCCGGCGCCCATGTGCGAGATGAACAGCCGCCCGGTGGCCGTCTCGAGACTCTGATAGTCAAAGCGGGATGTGCCCCCCGGCAGCGGCACGTCGGCGACGAGGCGGAGGGGCACGCCAGCCGTGGACGCCACCGGGATGGTGCCGGACCAGCGCGCTTGGACCGGTGGGCCGCCCAGTGTGCAGGCGGGCGCCGGAGCCTTGGGTGCGCCCGCGAGCGTAAGCGCCATGAGTGTGAGTGTCAGCACCAGCTATCCCCTCCCTACGGGTGTGAGACGAAACGGGGTCACGGCCGTGGCCGTTGGAGGAACGCGTACAGCGCATCATAGAGAAACGACGCCCGCTCGACGGTGTGGAGGTCGTCGCGCGCCACCAGCGGGAAGCCCTGCGAGATGGCGATGAGGCCTGCCGCCTCCGGGGTTTCGGCGAGTCCCTCCTTGAAGTCGGCGCTATGCACGATGCGCGCCAGCTCACGAAGCGCGGGGTCGTTGGGACGGTGTTCCTGCACCAACGCTTCGAACGAACAGCGGCCTCGGTCATCCTTGTGCGGATACCGGGCGCCCGGAGCATCGAAGCCGACGGCGCCGGTGCGGCGCTCGACCTCGGCCACTTCACCCGGTTCGACGAAGGTGAAGGTGGCGTCCGGATCGATGAAGCGCCGGATGAGCCAGGCGGTCGCCGCGCGATTCACGCGGATCTGCCGTCGTGTCACCCACTGCACGGCGTCACCCCCAGTCACCCTGCGGCCGGAGCGGCGCCCTTCAACACCAACCCGACGAGTCCCGCCGCGACGATGAGCACCGGCTCCGGGATCTTCCAGGGCGCCAGCGGCAGCGCCAAGGTCACAAGCGCGATGAGGATCGTCGGCAGGTCGTGAAGCGATCGCCGACCGAGGATCACGGCGGCACCGGCGATCGCCCCCGTGGCTGCTGCCGTGACGCCATCGACGAACGCCTTCACCTGCCGGCTTTTTGCTACCCGATGGAAGTGGGGAGCGACGAAGACGACCACCAGATACACCGGCAGGAAAACCCCAATCGCGGCGAGGGTAGCGCCAGCAAGTCCCGCCACGAGGTAGCCAATGAACGCCACGGTGATTACCACGGGCCCCGGGGTTATCATCGACACCGCCACCGCATCGATGAACTGCCGCTCCGTGAGCCAGTGGAACCGCTGCACCACACCACCGTACAGGAACGGCACGATCGCGAGCCCGCTCCCGAAGACGAACAGTCCGGCGCCGGCAAAGTACACCAGGATCTTCCAGAGCACGCCCAGTGACGTTGGGCCTCCGAGCGCCGTGGCGAGCCCAGGAACGGCGGACTCGGTCCAGGCCGTCACCAGCGCGCTCGCGGTGAAGAGCACCCAGAGCAACCGATCGCGGCCGAGCGTCATCCGCACGAGCTTCAGGACGCTGCGGGCGATGATGGCGATCACCGCGGCGCCGATCCCGTAGAACAGCCCTTGCATCCAGGGCAGCCCGCCGAAGCGGACGTAGAGCGCGGACAGGATGAGCACCATGAGAAAGGACGGGCCCACGAACGCGAGCGCGACTAACGTCGCGCCCAGCCTCCGGGCTTGCACCCAGCCGAGGTACATCGCGAGCTGCGCCGCGAGGGGCCCCGGCGCGAGCTGAGCCAGGGCGAGGCCCTCCTTGTATTGCTGGGCGCTGATCCAGCCCCGCTGCTCCACGAGGTCCTGCTGCATGCGCCCGGCGAGCGCGATCGGCCCGCCGAATCCGAAGGTCCCGAGCCGGAGGAAATAACGGAGCAGCGCGGGAAGGCTCGCAGGCTCCGCTTGGCGCTGTTGTGCGAGTACGGCCCCCTGGCGGTCGTCCACTCGACTCAGATCCCCTTACCGCCGGTTCTTACGACGCGGCTTCTTCGGCGAACTGGGCCGGGGGATCGGCCTGTCGGCAGCCGCTTTGGGCGCCTCGGCAAGAGCTTCATAGAGGGCGTCAAAGAGCGCTGCGCCCAATGTGAGCCGAGCAGTGTCCTCCGCGTGTTGTCGAGCGATGCCGTTGAGCAATCGCTCCACACCGGCCGTCTCGGGCCGGCCAAACCTCGGTTCCTTGTAGTCGATGTCATGGACCATCTCCCCAATGGCCCGCAGCGCCGGGTCGGTCAGGTCAAACCGCTTGGTCAGCGTTTCGAACGTGCACGACTCGCCCTCGTGGGTGTACTCCGCCTCGAACATGTCGAAGCGCAACTCCCCAGGTTGCGGGCGATAGCCCTTGGGAGTAACGAACTTGAAGCGCGGCGCCGGATCGATGAAGCGCCGGATGAGCCAGGCGCTGGCGATCCGATCGACATACACACTTTCTCTCGTGACCCACACGGCCCCGCGGGGACGCTGGACGGCGGCCTCCGCGGGCGCGCTGGCCGCGCGTTTGTCGCGGGTCCGCTTGCCCGCTTCGATGCGGGCGATCGACTCCTGGGCGGCGGGCCGGCTCGGCGCCCCGAAGAAATCAATGGTGACGACCTCCGCGAGTCGTCGTTTCAGACGTCCCAGGTCGCTCTCGATTTGCCCGTCCCGCTTGGCCGCCCGCCCACCCGAAGGCAAGGCTGTGAGCAGCCGCCGCGCTGATGCCGTGATCTCGCGGTAGTCCGTTTCCCGGGCCGCGCGGAAGAGCCCCTCGATTTCGCTGTCGCTGAGGCCGTCCACGAACGACGCCTCGCACACCGACGCCTGGCCGCCTTCGGCGACGATCTCCCGCATCTGCCATTGGAAGTCTTCCATCGTTTCGTCCGTTCGCGGGAGAACGTAGACTGAATCCTTGATCGCGACCGCTCCGAGCCGTCGCAGACGGCGCCAGACTTTGACCCGGAAGTAGTCGGGCTTGGGCGGTATCTGATGGATCAGGAGGACCCACCGTGGCGCGCCGGGTCGAGGCACCGAGCTGTCCGTAGGGGTCGAGTGGGTCATGGAGGCGTCCCCGACATGATCCGGAGGACGGGCTGGCCCGCGCGGTCCTGCGGCGGGGGCGCCGCTGATACCGCCACGATCGGGAGCCTCGTCCGCGACTTGGCGCGCCGGGCCTTCGCGCGAGGCGAGTGTAGAGCTGACGCGACGTCGCAAGAACACGTCATCCCGGCCACTCTCGTGCTCCTTGGTAGTGAGAGCGCATTTCCCACCGCAAGGGTATAGCATATGGTTGACGCGGTGGGTTCAATCGTATCATTTATGAGATGTCTCAATCTATCGGATGCACCAGCTGTCGAACAACAGCAACCCGGTTCGCCTTGATCGCTCCGGCGCCCCCCCTGGGACTGGCGCAGGTCGCTCGCCTGCGCACGAACCCACCGATGCAGGGAACTACTCCCCTCAACTCAGGTGAAGCCCATGATACGACGGGTTGGGCCGGTGCGTCTGACCGTCACTCTGGTCATGGCGTGCGGACCTCGGCCCAGTCGCGGTCAGCGTATGACCGGATAGCTGCGCAGCTTCGACGAGTACAATGACGCAGCACAACGGCGGCTTCAACATGGAGGTGGGTTATGGTGACGAAGTATTTGCTATTACTGGCGGCGGCTTTGGTGCCCGGCGCATGCCGCGGCGGCGAAATCGCGCCGGGCCCCGCGACTTCCCTAGGGGCGAGCTTCGCCGGGAGCGAACGCGGACCCGTTGTGCCGCTGGACTCGGCGGCGATCGCGGCGGCGATGGGCCGCCCAGGGGCGTTTCAGCCGGGCGGCGTGCTCCGGTTCAACTTCCCGCGCGGCGATCTCACGGTCACGGTCGACGGCATCCAGCTCAAGCCAGCGCTCGCCCTGGGCTCCTACGTGGTCTTCAAAGGGACGCGTTCAGGCGCCATGGCGATGGGCGACCTGGTGCTGAAGGAGAGTGAGATCGCGCCCGTGATGACCAAGCTGGAAGAGGGCGGTATCGACGTCACAGCGCTCCACCATCACGTGCTGCGCCAGACGCCGCCCATCTACTACATGCACTTTCATGGTGAGGGCGCTGCCGTCACCGTGGCGCGGGCGATCCTCGCGGCCATCAGCCTGACGAGCACGCCCGCGCCCTCCCCTGCTGCCCCCCCCACATTGGCGCTCGACACGGCGGGCATCGCGCAGGCGCTCGGGCAGTCGGGCAGGTTGAACGGGAGTGTCTATCAAGTGAGCGTGGCTCGGCTGGAAACGATTACCGACGGTGGGGTGGTAATCCCACCGGCGATGGGCGTTGCGACGGTGATCAACTTTCAGCCGACGAGTGGGGGAAGCGCCGCCATCGCGGGCGATTTCGTGCTCGTGGCTGGCGAGGTGAACCCGGTGATTCGCGCGCTCCGGGGGCACGGGATCGAAGTGACGGCCGTCCACAACCACATGTTGCACGACGAGCCGCGGCTCTTCTTCATGCACTTCTGGGCTGTGGCAGACGCGGTCCGGCTCGCACAGGGGCTCCGCAGCGGGCTCGACGCGACGGAGCGTAGCGGTCGGCGGCACGAGCCTGAAGACGAACGTGAAAAAGAAGACGAACGTGAAAAATAGGATTGTGGTTCCAATGCAGTCCAGCACAACGTCAACAGGTAGCTTGCCGAGGAGACTATCCATGATGCTCGACCGAGTAGCGGCCGCTGGCTTGCTCCTTGCCCTGCCTGCTTGTACGACGATAGGGGAAGTGCGGCCTACGCAGTTCATTCCCCAGCGTACGCCGGCCCTCGTCTGGGTTACCACCACGAATAACGCCATGGTCGCCGTTGCCCAGCCGCAGATCGACGGCGACACCTTGAGGGGGACGTGGGTGGGCACGCAGACGCCCCTCGCGATTCCCCTGCAGGACATCCAGAGTGTCCAGGCGAAGACGCCGGCGCGGACGCGGACGGTCCTTGCGTTCATCACCGCGGGGCTGGTGGCCGAGGCCCTGATTCGGTCCCTCACGCAATCAGGAACTCGCTCGGAACCCGACCCCTGTCCAGGCGACGATGGGTGTATGTAGGAGAGGTGGCGTAGGCGTGCTCGAGCATGCACTAGGGCCCTAGGGATCACGTTTGACATCGTCCGCACGCCCAGTCAGAGATCACAAGGCCACGGCAACCCCGCAACTTGCCGGGGCTGGTGCTCGTCGTAGTGGGCCTGAGTGGAGTTTGCATCGACCTCGCGCTTATCATGCGATCCCCAGCAGCTATGGAAGCCGACACGAAAACGCTAATGAACACCTCCTCGTTCGGAGCGACCATAGTTGACGCGCGTTTCGCCCTGGCTCCAGAGGCCGCTGCCGCCCAGTCTTGCCGCTGTCCTCGTGGGCATTACCATCGCACTAGCCGATGCGCAGGCGCAGATCGCCTGGACTGTGGATCCGAAAGCCAGTCTCGCCTGGTGGCAGGTGTCCCCACACCTCAACCACCTCTGGGCCACCACGTGCCCTGAGGAGCCCACGTGGTACCCCGGGGAGGGTCGAAGCTCGGGGTTCAACATCCGACCGCCCCCTCCGAAGTCCGGGTACGCGAACACCCCCGACACCGTGCACGTCCCACTCTACCCGCGGTATCGGGTCGGCGCGGTGTGCAGCGAAGCGGTGGCAGGTCACGTCCTCCTGCCCGACACGGTGAAGTGGCGGGGCGCCCGCGGGCAGGTGACGGTGAGAGCCGACGCGCTGGTCACGGGCGAGGCGATGCGCGACGTCATGATGCACCAGGCCTTGGAGACAGCGCGGTTCCCGGACATCCGCTTCACGCTGGACAGCCTCGTGGGCCTAATCAGGCAGGTGGACACGCTCTTTTGCAGCGCGGTGGGTACCCTCACGGTGCGCGGGGTGCAGCAGCCGACGACCGCCGCAGTGAAGGCGTTCCCCGAGGCAGGCGGGATGCGCGTGCTCGCGAAGTGGCGCATCCCGGCGGCTGACCTGCAGCTTGAACTTATTCCGAAACTCCATTACTTGGCTCTCGGCTTGAACACGCTGATCTGGCAAGACTTCTTCATGGGCGCCGACCTCGTGTTTCGCCCCGAGGCAGCGGCCGGGAAGTAGCACTGGGCGGTGGCGACCGCAAATCGCGCACTGATTCAGAGCGTCCTGCGCCCCGAATCAAGAGTGAACCGGGAACACTGCGTGGGGATGGATGGAACCTAGCCGGTCGGCCCGATCATCGACGCAGTCGTCGTCCCTGACCCAATGCACTCGCTCTAGTCAACCACGGGGCTCGGTCCTAGTTTCTGGGGACAGGCATGAGTCGGATCCTAAAGTCCCCGTTCGTGCGGCTGACAGGCTACTACGTCCTCCTCGGCGCCGCTGTGTGGTCGCTGACGAGGGCCGTCCCCGCCGTCCCGCGCACACTACGCTGCTTCCGCGCCGTCTCGGCGCTGAGCGTCACCAACGGCAAGCGCGTGAAGGATCTCGACGTGATGGCTCCCGCCGACAGCGCGCTGCTCGCGCACTGCCCCGAGCTGGCGAGCAACGCCGGGGTTGGTCTCGAAGCCCTGCCGCAACAGGACCTGGCGCTTGTCACGCTGCTCTCGATGCTCGGCGCGCTCGCGCTCGTGCTGCCGGTCGCGTGGGTGTACATGATCACCAAGCAGCACCGCGGCTACGACCAGTCCGTTGTGCAGACCGTGATCATCCTCCCGATGACCGTGGCAGGTACCGTAATCCTGGTGCAGAACAGCCTGGCGCTCGCGTTCGCGCTCGCCGCGATCGTGGCGGTGGTGCGGTTTCGCAACACGCTGAAGGACACGAAGGATACCGTCTACATCTTCCTCGCCCTCGGCGTGGGCGTCGCCGCCGGCGTGTTCGCTCCGACCGTGGGCGGCGTCATGTCGGTGATGTTCAACTTCGTGGTGCTCGCACTGTGGAGCTTCAACTTCGGAAACATTTACGCGGACCAGGGACTCGCCGGTCGCATGTCGCCGGCTCAGGCCCTCGTGGGTCCGGGCAAGACCGGCGAGTACTCGGTCATTGGTGATCCCGACCTGCTGCGCGCCCTGGCTCCCGAGGAGCTGGACAAGGTCGCCGCGGCGTCAGACCGTCTCGGCCGCTACATCAAGAGCAGAGCCGAGCGGAAGAAGAAGCCCTTCACCGCAGTGTTGCTGGTTCACGCGACGCAGCTCGAGGGGGCACAGCGCGCCACCGAGGCCGTGCTCGATCAAGAAGTGAAACGCTGGAGACTGGCGGAAATCCAGCCGACGACCGATGACAAATCCACGCTCCAGTACCTCGTGCGGCTCAGCAAAAACGCTGTGCCCGCCGAGTTGCTGGAGCACCTCAAGACACGTGGCGCGCCCCATGTGATCGCGGCGGAGTACCGCTCCCTGCGCGGTTTCGCCAAGGACGGGTGACCGCTTGGGTGCGGCCCGCTGGCCGAGTCTCGCCGTCCTGATCCTCGCACTCAGCCCGGCGCGGCTGGCGGCGCAGAGCTCCCGTGACACGCTGTCCCACGGAGGCGACAGCGTCACTGTAACCGCGGGACCCCAATACCGCGCAGGGTGGCTGCACGAGGTGTTGTTCGGCGAGCATTACCGCGCGCTGTGGGCGACGCCGCTCGCCGTGGAGCGCCTCGATCTCGCGCGCTTCGCCGGGGGACTCGTGCCGGTGCGGCGGGGCGGCGGCGGTCAGACGCAGGCGCTCCGCCTCGCCGGCGCCGACGGCCGGCAGTATGTATTCCGCTCGGTCGACAAGCGGCCCGCCTGGCTGCCGGCGGACCTCCAGGCCACGGTGGCCGAGCGCGTTCTCAAGGATCAGCTCAGCGTGCTGCACCCCGCCGCCGCGCTGGTGGCAGCTCCCTTGCTCGACGCGGCCGGCGTGCTGCACGCGGCGCCGCACCTGTTCGTGATGCCGGACGACCCGCGGCTGGGCGAGTTCCGCACCGCCTTCGCGGGGATGCTCGGGCTCATCGAGGAGCGCCCCAACGAAGGCCAGGGTGGCCAACCAGGGTTCGGCGGCTCGAGCGACATTGTGGGAACGGCCCGGCTGCTCGAGCACCTGGAGCATGGCGCCCGCCATCGTGTGGACTCGCGCGCATATCTCGCCGCGCGCTTGATCGATCTCTATCTCGCCGACGGCGACCGCCACGCCGACCAGTGGCGCTGGGCGCGGTTCGAAGAGGGCGACTACCACGTGTGGCGCCCGATCCCGCGGGATCGCGATGAAGCGTTCGCCCGTTTCGACGGGCTGTTGCCGCGGCTGGCCCGGAGCTCGAACCCCGAGCTCGTCGGGTTCGGTCCCGATTACGGCAGCGTGTATGGGCTGAGCTGGCGCGCTCAGGATCTCGACCGCCGGCTGCTCGGCGACCTCGGGCGAGCCGTGTGGGACTCGACGGCCCGGACGCTGCAGGCACGCCTCACCGACAGCGTCATCGACGCGGCGGTGCGGCAGCTGCCGCCCGAGTACTACCGCTTGAACGGCGCGCAGCTGGCGCGCGACCTCAAACGGCGGCGCGACGCGCTGCCGGCGGCCGCGCTGGGACTGTACGCATTGCTCGCCCACGACGCCGACATCCACGCCACCGACGAGCCCGACGTCGCCGCGGTCGAGCGCCTGGACGACCAGCGCGTCGCCGTCCACCTGTACCGCCGGGCGGAGGTGGGGAGCGCCGGTCTGTCGACCGCGTATTTCACCCGGACCTTCGATCGCGCCGAGACGCAGGAGATCCGGCTGCATCTGCACGGTGGAGCGGACCACGTCGTGGTTCGGGGCGCGGTCGGGCACAGCATTCTCGTTCGCGTGATCAGCGGAGGCGGGGCCGATACGCTCGAGGATTCGTCGCGCGTCGGGAGCGGCGGTCACCTCACCCGATTCTACAACACGCGGGGTGCGGATCGCATCGTGCGGGGCCCTGGGACGCGGGTCGACCGCCGGCGCTACGTCGCGGCCGCGGCCCCCGACCGCTTCCACGCCGGGCCGCGGGACTGGGGCCACGAATGGCGCCCGCTCGCCTGGCTGAGCTCCGGGGCGGACGTCGGCGTCCTCGTGGGCGGCGGCGTCACGCTCACCACTTACGGCTTCCGGCACGTACCGTACCGCTCGCGCGCGCTGTTTCGGGTGGCGTACGCGAGCGGCGCGGGTCGGCTGGGCGCGGAACTCCGCGCCGACTTCCGCAGCGCCCTGCACACGACGCTGCGCGTCCGCGGGTCCGGCTTCGACATCGTACGGTTTTACGGCATCGGCAACGAGACGCCACTCGGCGGGACCAACGATTTCTACAAGGCGCAGCAGACGCAGTACGTGGTGCAGCCCGCCCTGGTGGTTCCGATCTCCCGTGCCACGGAGCTCACAATCGGGCCCCAGCTCAAGTACGCCCGGACGGACCCCGTCCCCGGCACGTTCATCTCCATCAATCAGCCGTATGGCAGCGGCCGGTTCGGCCAGGTCGGCGTGCAGGCCGCCATCCGGATCGATACACGCGATTACCGGCTCGCGGCGACGCGAGGCGTCCTCATCAGCGCCGGGGGGAGCGCGTACCCGGCGTTCTGGGACGTCACTACCGCGTTCGGCGAGGCGCATGGGGAAGCGGCGACGTACCTGACGGCGGCGATCCCGCTGCGGCCGACGCTGGCGGTTCGGGTGGCCGGCAAGAAGGTGTGGGGTCCTTTCCCCTTCGAGGAAGCGGCATTCGTCGGGGGATCGAGCACGCTGCGGGCCTTCCAGGAGCATCGGTTCGCCGGCAACAGCGCGACGTACGGCAACGCCGAGCTGCGGTTGCGCATCGGGAAAGGTCTCGTGGGACTCCCGGGGGACTGGGGTGTGTTCGGTCTCGCAGACGCCGGGCGCGTGTACGCGAGCGGCGAGACGTCGGACCGCTGGCACGCGGCCGCGGGCGGCGGGATCTGGCTCGCCTTCCTGAGCCGCGCCAACACCGTGACCCTGAGCGCGGCCCGGAGCCCGGAACGGACGGCATTCTACCTCCACGCCGGGTTCATCTACTAGGCGTGTCGAGCCGCTGGGGTATTGCCCGCCGTGCGGAAACGCGCAGGTTGTAGTGACGCATTCCGGCGGTCCGTTACCTTGCCGACGAATCCGCATCCTTTGCAGTGCCTCCGTCCCACAGGCGTTGTGATGCGGCCCTTCCGATGTTTTGGCCTTGTCGTGTTCGCTGCCGTGGCTGGGCTCGAGACGGGTGGCTGCGGTCTGCCCGACGTCTTCCGCCCGGCGGGGTTGAACGACGTCGTTGTGACGTATTGCGGTGACACCCTCCTCAAGGTCGGCGTGCGGCAGGCGGCTGTAGTGACAGTCCAGGCCGACGGGGTCACGATCCCAAACCCCCGACTCACCCTCGCATCATCCGACTCCACGATTCTCTCCCTTACGCCGATCGGCGACACGCTCGTCGCTCAGAAGTCGGGGGATGTCTTGCTGACCATTCGCGTCGTCAGCTCGATGGTCACGGGCGCGGCACCAAGCGCTCAGGATAGCGTCCACGTTAGGGGCGGCGGGTCGGCGCCCCGGCCTCCCTGCCCATGAACTGCTTCCGCTGCGGCGCAACGATCCCGGACGCGGCGCGCTTCTGCGCGAACTGCGGCACGCTGGTGGTGGACCCGCAGGGCGCTACCGTCGTGCTCGAGACCGAAGACCCCGAGGCGCTGTTCCGGCAGGTGCGCATGGTGCTCGCGGGTGAATACGAGGTTGAGAGCGAGCTGGCGCGCGGGGGCATGGGCGTGATCTTCAAGGCGACGGAGGTGGCGCTGCGGCGATCGGTCGCGCTGAAGGTGCTGCCACCGGAGGTCGGGCTCAGCGTGAAGGCCGCCGAGCGGTTCAAGCGCGAAGCGCGCATGGTGGCCGAGCTCGATCATCCGAACATCATCCCCGTGTATCGCGTCGGGCAGCTGGGCGGGATCTTCTTCATCGCGATGAAGTTCATCGAGGGTCGCTCGCTCGGTCTGATCCTCGACACGCAGGGCGCGCTGCCCGTGCCGGTCGCGCTCCAGGTGCTCCGCGGTGCCACGCGTGCACTCGCATACGCACACGAACGCCACATCGTCCACCGCGACATCAAGGGTGCCAACATCCTCGTGGACCAAGACGGTCGGGTCATGGTTTCGGACTTCGGCGTCGCGCTGCGGGCCTCGGACGTCAACTTGACGGCCGACGGCGCGGTGATCGGAACTCCCGCGTTCATGAGCCCGGAGCAGTGCGCCGGCGGACGGACGGGGCCGCAGACGGACCAATACGCCGTGGGCATCCTCGGCTTCCAGATGCTCACCGGGTCGGTGCCGTTTCGCGCCGACACGATCGCGGGCATGATGCAGCATCACTTCTTCACACCCGTGCCGGACATCCGGGAGGTGCGCGACGACGTGCCCGTCGCCCTCGTCGAAGTCCTGAACCGAGCGCTCCAGAAGGAACCCACGGCGCGCTTCCCGGCCACGCGAGACATGCTCGCGGCGCTCGAGGCCCTCCCGTTCTCCGAAGCGGAGCGCCGCGACAGCGAGGGAGTGCTGAGACAGCTGGTGCAGGGCACGGGCATCGCGAAGGTGCCGACCCGCGGCCTGCCGCCGCTCCCCGACAGCCCTACCGTGCCGCTCACGCCCGCGCCACCGCGCGTGAGGCGACTGCCCGTCCCGGCCATGCTGGCCATTTCCGGCCTGCTCCTCCTGGGGCTCGCCCTCGGCGCGATCCGGCTGGCCGCCCGTCGCGGTGACGCGAAGCTCAGTCCCACAGCCGCGCCGCCTCCGGCTTCCCTCCAAGCGAGCAGCGCGCCCGCGTCGAGCCGGCGCGACACCAGTCGTGCCACGGAGCCGAGCGCGGCGGCGCCCAGCGGCAAGCTCCGGATGCTCACAAGTCCCAGCGATGCCGAGATCCTGGTCGACGGCCGCCGCGTAGGCGTGGGGAGCGTGTTCGACCTCGCGCTCGCCGTGGGCGCAAGACGGCTGGAGGTCCGGGCGCCGGGATACAGCAGTTTCGACACCATCGTCGTGGTCGAATCGGGCGGCACGATGTCGCTCGGCCGGATCGCGTTGCGCGGCCGCGAGCCGCAGCAGTGAGACGCCTCGCCCTGGGCGTGGCACTGCTCGTGGCAGCGCCCCAGCCGCTCCCGGCCCAGACCGAGACCGCAGCCCTGCTGCGGCAGGCGCAGGATCTGTACGAGCAGCTCGAGATCGAGCGCGCGCTGGCGCTGTTGCGGCGGATCGTGTCCCCGAGTTGGACCGCCGACGTCACCCAGGAGCAGCGCTTGCAGGCATACACCTATCTGGGCGCGTCGCTCGCCCTGACCGGCATGCGCGACTCCGCGCTCTGGTACTTCCGCGGTGCGGTCGAGCGGGATCCCTTTACCGACCTGGATGCGCAGCGGTTCACGCCCGCTCAAGTGGCCCTGTTCCGGCAGGCGCGGGGCCTGACGTTCGCTGTAGCGGCCCGTCCGGTGGCGGTCGCTCGCGTCGATCCCCGGACGGAGCGCGCGACGTTCACCGTCACGACCACTCACGCGGCCTCGCTCCGCGTCGAGCTGCGGCTGGCCGACGGGCAAACCGTCGCCGTTCTATATCAAGGTGCGAACGACGGCGTGCGCGACCTGCCGTGGAATGGCTTGCTAGCCGACGGGCATCTCGCTCCGCCCGGTCGATACGCGCTGGCTGTGCTCGCCCGGAGCAGCCTCCTCGGTCGCTCCGACTCGACGCGCGTCT
>QHTZ01000003.1 GCA_003221005.1 Gemmatimonadota bacterium | reverse complement strand
GCAGCAACGGGATCACGACGCGCTTCCCGGCGTCGCTTCCGGGGAGCCGCGGGCCGCCGTCGATCACGATCCAGCGGCCGGCCGGGGTGCAGAGTGCGGCAGCGTCGCCCTGTCCGACGTCCAAAAAATGTACTGTCAGACATCTACAGTCGTCGAGGTGGAAGGCGTTGAGGAGTGACGTTGAGACACAGAGCGTCGAAACAAAGGCGATCCGTGCGGCGAACACCCACGGGCGGCGCGGCGAGTTCCACAGCCACCATGCGACCACCACGACTGCGAGCCATAGCGCCGCCGCACGCCACCCGGCCACCATCACGACGTGTCCACCCGGCACGGCCGCTGCGCCGCGCGCGACCAGGTCGAGTAGCGCGAGCCCGAGCCCCGACCCCGCCGCGAGCAGCGGCGCGAGCGGCGGAACGAGCCACGAGGAGAGCAGCGCCAGCACGAGTCCGGGCACCGCGACCCCCGCGAGCGGGATGGCCACGAGGTTCGCGAGCACGCCGATCGGTGCGGCAGTGCCGAACGCAAACGCGGTGATCGGCGCCGTGAGCAGCGTGGCCGCGAGCGCGGGGGCGACTAGGCGTGCAGCACGCGGCAGCTTTGCAGCCGCCCTTCCCGCCCACACCACCGCCGCCACCGCAGCGACCGATAGCCACGCGCCTACAGACTGCACCGCCCAGGGATCGACGCACAGCAGCAGCAGCACGGTGAGAGCGAGATACCCGCGCGGCGCCACCACCCGCTGGCGCCAGCGGGCCACCGCGTGCAGCAGGAACATGAGGGCGGCGCGCGTCGCGGGGGCCGGAAGCCCGAGCAGCCACACGTAGCCCGCGAGCGCCGCCCCGGTCGCACCCAGGCCCCGCGCTCCACGTACGTGGAAAATGCCGAGGCACACGCCGAGCCACGCGGCAAGGAATCCCACGTGGAGGCCGGAGATGGCGAGCAGATGCGCCAGTCCCGCCTGCGCGTAGCGGTCCCGCACCGCGGGGTCGAGCTCGCTGCGCCGCGCGATCACGAGCGCTTCGACCATGGCCGCTCGACTCCCGAACAGCGCCTCGGCGCGCGCGACGATCCGGTCCCGCAGCGCCCCACGTCCGCGCCGCGCGGCGTCGAGCAGCTTCACGCGTCTCGCGACCAACACGCCCCGTCCCTCGTCCCCCGTCCCCCGTCCCACGCCGACCCACCTCCCCGCCACCACCCACGTCGTTCCCCCAGCGGCGTGAGGGTGATCCGGCCAACGCACCCGCACCGTGCCACCACACCTCGCACCACCCACGACATCGGCGTCCACCAAGCCACCCGAGTCCGACGCCGGATCCAGGAGCCGCACGATGGCCCCGCGCGTCCACGCATCCCGCATCCCGCTTCTCGCATCCCGGCTCCATTGCCCCGCGCACGTCGCGCCTCTCTCCCGCACCGCCGCTCCGCCCCACAGCAGCCCCGCGACCGCCATCACGCCGGTCGCCGATCCCAGGGGGGCGCGCCGCGCGAGAACCGCCGCCACGCTCAGAACGGGGACCATGACGTACCCGTCCCCCGTCCCTCGTCCCCCTTCCCCGAGGACGAGTCCCGCCCCGAACGCGATCGTGAGAAAAAGAATCGGCGGCCGCATCGGGCCGCCTCAGCGACTTAGATCAGCTGCACCGGCTTCGCCCCGCACCGGGGCGCGAGCCCCACGCGCCGAAAGCCCTCGAGCAGGACCACGTCGAGCGTGGCCTTCTGCTGGTCGCTGTCGAGCGCGATCTCCGTCAGCACCTCGCCCTGGCGGGTCGAGACATAGTGCGGCGCGAGCCGATTGAGAGCGTACACCAGCACGTCGCCCCGGCAGGTGTCGCACCCGCAGAACCGCGGCACCTGGGGTCGCAAGCGTCCGTACTCCCGCTGGACCACTTCGAGTGCGACGTTCGTTACCCCACGACGGCGAGCGCTCCACGCTCGGAGACGGGCTCGGCCGTGAAGGTCGAGCCAGTGGTCCCGGTGAGTCGCACGTTGCGATAGGTCCCGATCCATTCCGCGGGACCGGCGACGAGGGCCACCTTGTTCCCGCGAGTGCGCGTCTGGAGCAGATCGCCCCGCTTGGCATGCCCCTCGACCAGCACTTCGTGTGTCGTACCGACGAGGCCAGCGTTCTTGCGCGCCGCCACCTGGCGGACCACGGCGATGAGCCGGCCCAAGCGCTCACCCGCCACGTCATCACATACGGGATCCTTGATCTTGAGCGCCGGCGTGCCTTCGCGGGGCGAGAACTTGAAGGTATAGGCGTCGTCGAAGTCAGCCGCCTCGACGAGCGAGACAGTCTCCTCGAAGTCGCCCTCGGTCTCCCCGGGGAAGCCCACAATGAGGTCGGTCGTGATCGCGATTCCGGGCACCGCGCTGCGCAGCGCGCCGACGACGCCCAGGTAGCGCTCCCGGTCGTAGCGCCGCAGCATGCGCTTGAGGGTGCGCGAGCTGCCGCTCTGCGCAGGCAGGTGCACGTGCTCGCACACGGCCGGCGTCTCAGCCATGGCGCTGAGGACCGGCGCGGTGAAGTCCGTCGGATATGGCGACGTGAACCGCACGCGCCGGATGCCCGACACGCCGCCGACCGCGCGCAGCAGGTCGGCGAAGTCGTGCTCGCCGTCGTGGTAGCTGTTGACCGTCTGCCCAAGGAGCGTGACCTCGGTGGTGCCGGCCCCGGCGAGGTCAGACACCTCGCGGACCACGTCCGGCAACTTGCGGCTCCGCTCCGGCCCGCGCGTCATCGGAACGATGCAGAAGGTGCACCGATAATCGCAGCCGCGCTGCACCGTGACGAACGCCGACGCCGCGGCGGCGCGCACCGGCGACACGTCCTCGTAGTGCTCCCAGTGCCGAAACTCGACGTCGTCGGCGCGGTCGCCGGCCCGGGCCCGTGCGATCAGCTCGGGAAGACCGCGGTAGCCGTCGGGGCCGACCACGAGATCCACCTGCGGCACGCGCTCGAGCAATCTGGGACCGAGGCGTTGCGCCATGCAGCCCACCACTCCCAGCACGTCTCCCGGCCGCTTGTGCCGCTTGAGCTCGCCGATCCGGCCGAGCACGCGTTGCTCCGCGTGGTCCCGCACGGCGCACGTATTCACGAGCATCACCTCGGCCGCTTCCGGATCGTCGGTGCGGACGTACCCCTCCCGTGCCAGCACCCCGAACATCAGCTCGGAGTCGGAGACGTTCATCTGGCAGCCGTAAGTCTCGATGTAAATGCGCGGCATGCTTACGCAATCGTCACGGGGAAGCGGGGACGGCCGTCCCACGGTTCGCTGGGAACATAGACCGAAAGATAGTCTTCGGTCAGCACCTCGAGCTTCCCGCCGTGCCGACCGCTGGCTACACCGTCGGCCACGGCGCCGGTGCGGTGGGCTCTGTGGAGCGCAGCCCGCTCTTCACCCAGCGCGCGGAGCTCAGCGGCGCGCTCGCGGATCGCGGCCGGGGGCACGGGACCGCCGAGGCGGGCGGCAGGCGCACCAGGGCGCTCGCTGAAGGGGAAGACGTGGAGGTAGGTGAACGGCAGCGCGCGAATCAGGTCGAGCGTGGCGCCGTGATCCGCGTTCGTCTCCCCCGGGAACCCGGCGATCACGTCCGCCCCGAGACCGAAGACGGGGAGCCGCTCCGCCAGCCATTCGAGCCGCGCCCGGTACGACTCGGCGGTGTACCAGTGCCGCCCCATGCGCTTGAGCACCCGGTTCGACCCCGACTGCAGCGGCGCATGGAGATGCGGGACCAGGTGCCGGGGGGCTTCGATCAGGAGCCGAGCGAGGCGGTCGTCAACCTCGGTCGCCTCGATCGACGACAGCCGAAACCGCATGTCGGGAACGGCCGCGACGAGCGCTTCGAGAAGCTCCCCCAGCGGGGACGCATCCCGCATCTCGCATCCCGCATCCCGTCCATAGGTCCCGATATGCACCCCCGTCAGCACCAGCTCCGCATGATGCGCTCCGAGCTGCTGTGCCTCCCTCACGAGCTCCGGGACGGCTCGCGAGCGATTCGCTCCCCGGGCGAGCGTGGTCGCGCAGAAGGTGCAGTGCTCGTCGCAGCCATCCTGGATCTTGAGCCACGCCCGCGCGTGCGCGCCGAAGCGCCGCAGCACGCGGTCCGCGCGCGGTGCAGCGAAGCCCGCCGCCCTGAGCACCGCGTTCGGGTCCGACCCGCCCACGACGGCGCGTACCGACGGGAGCGCGGCAATCGCACCATCATCGAGCGCCGCCGCGCATCCCATGACCACCGTCTCGATCCGCAGGCGCCTGACGAAGCGGCGCAGCTTCGCTTCGCTCTCGTGCGTGACGGTACAGGAATTGACTACGGCGAGATCGGCGATCGTCGGGTCGTCCACGACCACCGCGCCGCGATCGGAGAACGCCTGGCGCACGAGCTCGGTGTCGTACTGATTCGCGCGGCAGCCGAAGGTGTGGAAGAAGACGTTCACGGCCGCAGCGTCAGCCCCAGGACGATGGTCCACAGGCGCTCGCGCAGCCCGCCGCCGTCGCGCGCCAGGCGCTCGACGCCGATGTCCAGGAACCCCCGGCCGTTGGCGAGGACGCGCCCGGTGCCCGCGGCTACGCCCCACTCCGTCGGCGCGCTTCCCGTCGCTCCAAACGGCAGCTGGCCGCCGCGGACCCCGACGCGGACCGGCGCGGCCCTGCCGAGCTCGAGCCCGGCGGTCCAATTGAAGGTATCGAAGGCGTTCGGGCCGGTGCGTGACCACGAGCGCCACATCACCGACCCGGCGAGGCGCGCATTCGCCACGGGCGTCCAGCGCAGCGCGCCGCCCACGGTCGCGGGCAGGTCGGAGCGCGTGACGAGCGTGTCGGCGACGTAGGCGCTGAGGTGACCGTCGCGACGCGCGAACCCCGCGAGCGACACGGTGGGGGTCACCGCGAGGAGCACGCTCCCCGAGACGCCGAGGCCGGCGTAGCGCACGGTGCCCGCTTGCTGGACGGTGAAGTAGACCGTAGAGTCGTCGAAGTTGCGGGTAGCCGTCATCCGCGTGGAACCCGCGAGCAGGTGCAGGCCGACTCCGAGCGTGACGCGCGACCCGAGACGCGCCGCCGCCGCGAGCCGCAGATCGCTCACGCCGCCGTCGCTCTTGATGGCATCCGTGAAGTGCTCCATCGCGTCACGCAGCACGACGCTGTCCCGCGTCACCGCCTCGAACGAGCGGTCGAGGTAGGTGGAGTACCCACCGCCGACGAACAGGCCGCTCGAAACCGGACCGCCCACCGCGAACAGTGGATAGCGCGTGCTGCGGAGCCAGGAGCTCAGGCCCGGCCCTTCCAGATGGCGGAACGTCGCGCCCTCGGCGACACTCGCGCTGAGCGAGCCGATCTCCGCGAGCGCCGTCTCCGTCACGGTGGACGCGGGATCGAAGGCGGCGAAGGCACCGGCCCCCGTGCGGGCGCGCCCGCTCTCCCAGCGCCCCGGCGTCCCAAGTCCCACGATGCCGAACTGTGAGTCCTGCGCCCGCGCCGTGCCGGCGGCGACCAGGGCGCATGCGAGCAGCGTGACGAGGCGAGCGGGCCTCATTGCCGGCCGAACGGGAAGTGCGGTGTGTAGGTCACGCGCAGCAGCGGGCGCCGGACCGGATCGCTCGACGGATAGAAGCGGATCTCCGCGAGGTCCGCCCCCTCGGGCGCCTGGCGCAGCACCAGGGTGGTCGCGATCAGCGTGTCGGACACCCAGAAGCGCAGGATGTTGGTCACCTCGACGCGCACAGTGTCGGTGGGCGCGATATAGATGCGGGTCGTGTCTACGTGCAGCGCGTCGAGCGGGGACTTGGCTCCGAAATCGGCGAGGACGGCCTGCGCGACGAGGTCGAACGAGTCCGCCGCGAGCCCCTGTGGCAGGGCCGCGGGGATCAGCTCGAGCGTGGCGCGCACGATCGTCGCGGAGTCGCGGATCGCCCGAGGGAGCGTCACCCGCAACACGCTGCGAGCCGCGGGCACGCTGCCCACCACGAGGGTGCCGTTGAGAGGCGGCGGCGGCGGGTCGAACACGAAGCCGTCGAACCCCCGGCCTCCCGTAAGGGAAACCGGGATCAGCTTGTGCGCGACGATTCCGAGCGAATCGTACTTCACGTACCAGTTCACCCTGGGACCCAGCGCGCTGAGCTCCGAAGACGCGAATTCGACGTGCGCGTTCGCAGCCGCGCTGACGCGCACGCCGAACGCCAGCGTCCCGCTGTCCGCCGTGGAATACGGCGCGTCCGCTGAGTCGAGCCGCAGCGCGAGCGTGATCCTGGTGCTGGTGCTGTCCACGATGATGCTGTCCCCGCTAGCCGGGTCCTTGTGTCCGGGCTGGGCGAGCAGCGTATCCACGTTCACGGCCCGCACCGGCGGCGCGCTGAAGGGCGCGGTCAGCGCGGCGAACGTAGTGGTGGAATCGATATCATGCGGCAGCTCGTACAGCGCCACGGCGAGGTCATGCGTCGCCGTGTCGCGCTGCGGGATCGTGAGGAAGAGGTACAGCGAGTCGACGCCGATCACGGCGCCCGTCGTGGTGTCGCTCCCGATCAGGGTGCGGGTCCCGATCGGTGGGGTGCGAAAGATCGGATGGCTGCCGCGCACCCCGGGGACGGTGTCCGCCAGGAGGTAGGGCGCCGACGCAGCGTTGACGTAGCCGTACGGCCGGCCGTACGCGGTGTCGCGGGAGATCGCGGCCCGCAAGATGGTGTCGCGCACGGCGAGCGAGTCCGACGGGCAGTACGTGGGACACAGTCCGGGCGCAGCGAGATGCTCGGTGCAGGCCGTGGCGCTGAGCGCGAGGCCGATCGCGGCGAGCC
>QHTZ01000002.1 GCA_003221005.1 Gemmatimonadota bacterium | reverse complement strand
CGTGAGGGGGAAGACGAGCAGCCGCGCGACGTCGGCCAGCGCGGCGATCGCAGTGAGCCGCATCTGCAACGGGCTCGCGCCGATGAAAACGGCCGCCATCCCCGTGATCCGCGCGAACGGGTGAAGCACGGCCCAACGGAGGGCCGCATAGGCGGCCAGCAGCGCCACCCAACTGGCGACGTACAGCGCCATCCTGCGCCCCGCGGGTCGCGCCAAGCCGACGATCCAGCCCCACGCGACGAGTCCCGGAACGACAGCTGCGTTCTCCTTGCTGAGCAGGCCGCACGCGAACGCGGCCAGGCTCCACCACGGCTTATCACGAATGAGGGCGCCATACACCGCGAGTACCGTGAACAACGCGGCCATCAGCTCCGCGCGGCCGACGATGTTGGCCACCGCTTCAACGTGCACGGGGTGGACGGCGAACAGGAGGCCGGCGACGACGGCGGCACGGTCCCCGCTCCAGCGCCGGGCCAGCGCCGCGACCGCTACGCTCGCGGCGGCGTGCCAGAGCAGGTTGACCGCGTGAAACCACGCGACCGCTCCGATGCGGAGGTCCAGGGCGTACGTCGCGATCGTGAGCGGTCGGTACAGTCCGCCGCCCATCTGCCGCGGCCAGTAGGAGGAGATGAACGCGCGCCAGATGGCGCTGGGCGAGAGGAGCAGCGGGTTGTAGACGATGATCGGGACGTCATCCCAGGCCCACCGGTTCCAGAGGGCGCCGAGATACACGATCACGGCGCACGCGCCAACCGCGAGGTAAAGTCGCTTGGTGCTCATGGGCAGGCCGTGGTTAGGGACGACCGAGGCGGCGGGCGTGGGCGAGCAACGCCTCTGCCACCGCGGTGTCGCCGAGCCGCCGCGCGTTCGCCGCCTGGGCGGCGTAGACTCCCTGGCAGGGATTGCAGAGCCGATCCGCCCTCGCGAGCAGTGAGTCGGCCAGGCGCGGATGCTTGAGCTTGAGGGCGGCGTGCGCTTCCATGAGGTACGGTCGCGCGTCGAACGGAAAGATCGACTCGGCGATCCGCGACGCTTCGATGACCTTGTCCGCCCGCCCTTGCTCGAAATAGAACGCGCCCATGGTCATCGGCCCGACGTAGGACTGAGGCGAGTCCTGGAGCACGCTGAGAGTGACGGACAGGGTGCTGCGCCACACCGGCACGCGCAACGCGGTGCGAGCGCCGCCCAGCACTCCTACGCCACCCACCAGGAGGGCGAGCGGCCGACCCCGCAGGTTCTTCGCGAGCGCCCCAGCGGCCAGGGCGAGGCCGACCGACGGCAGGTAGAGCGTCCGCTCCGCAAGCAGCACGCCGATGGGGAAAAGTAGATTCGCCACCGGTGCGTAAGCGAGCGCGATCCACGCCAGACCCAGCGCTTCGATCCTGCGACCACGCCGCCACACGAGCCCGAGCAGCGCGCCCCACGCGACCAAGCACAACAACCCCGCGACAAATCGCCCGTCCAGCGGCGTGACGACGACGGTCCGCTCGTTGGGCGCGTAGTCCGCCCGCAGCGTCAGTGGGAAGAGCAGGAGACGGGTCACGTCAGCTAGCGCGGCGAGTGCCGTCAAGCGCACCGCAGCCGGGTGCTGCCCGACGAACACCGATGCGATCGTCATGAACTGAGCGTAGGGATGGAGCACGAGCTCACGCACGATCAGGTAGGCCGCCCCCGCTCCGAGCCAGCAGGCCCCAA
Organism: Gemmatimonadota bacterium; assembly: GCA_003221005.1. Lineage (GTDB taxonomy): Bacteria > Gemmatimonadota > Gemmatimonadetes > Gemmatimonadales > GWC2-71-9 > AG25. The sequence goes on along the minus strand of QHTZ01000002.1, from coordinate 5,517 downwards.
ACAGCACCGCTTCGCGGCGCGACGGGCGGCCGACGCCAAGTGCCCATGCGGTGACGACGAGCGCGGGGGCGACCGCCGCGCTTTCCTTGCAGAGTAATCCGAGGACCCAACACGCGGCGCTCCAGGCCGCGCTGCGACGCTCGATCGCGGCATAGACTGATAACAGCGTGAACGCGGCCGCCATGAGCTCGGCCCGCCCCACGACATTCGCCACCGCCTCCACGTGCACCGGGTGGACGGCAAACATGACGCCCGCGACCAGCGCGGCTGCGTCCCCCGCCCAACGGCGCGTGAGTAGGGTCACCAGTACCGAGACGGCGGCATGCCAGAGCAGGTTGACGGCATGGAACCACACGGCGCCGTCCACGCGCCAATCCAGGACGTACGTGGCGACCGTGAGGGGCCGATACAGGAAGCCCCCGAGCTCCGGAGGCCAATACGGGCTCGCGAACGCGCGCCACCATCCGCTGGGCGAGCGCACGAGGTCGCTCCCGAGGATGATGAACGTGTCGTCCCAGGCGAACCGGTTCCACAGGGCGCCGAGGGAGACGAGCACCGCACAGGCGGCCACCGCCGCGTAGAGCCTCTTAGCGCTCATGCCGCACCGCGAACAACGCCCCGCCCCCCGGCCAGCGTCGGATCGGCGTCAACCAGCCGGGATACGCTGCGCTCAAACGCTCGAGGTCCCGTGCGCCATCGGCTCTCCCTGGCGCCAGCAGCAAGTGCGTCACGCCCTGCCTCTCGAGGTACGCGCGATACACGGGCGGCGGCGGTCCGTATACGTCGCGTGGCACGGCGGCGCGTCCGGTGTAGAGCCATACGAGCGGCTCATTGTCGGCCGCGATGACGGCGTCCCGTGGCAGCGAGTCGAGTGCCGGAAGCACGACCGCGAAGTCTGTCGAGATGCGCCGCCCCGCCACGTCCCACAGGCCTCCCGCGAAGCCACGCAGCTCGTAGCCCGCGTACCCCCAGACAAGGGCCAGGCATAACGCGGCGACCGGGAAGCGCAGCGCAGCATAGCGCCACAAACCGACCGCACCGCTCACCCAAACCAGCGCAATCCACGGGAGCACCGCCCAGAGGAAGCGGTCCGGTGAGACCGGCCAGCAGGCGAGGATTGTGAGGTACACGAGCAACGACGGGCCGATGCTCGACCGGAGCGAGACGCACCACAAGCCATACAGCCCGACCGCCAGCGCGGGCAGGCCGCAGGCGTAATAGAGCGCGCGGCCCGGGACCCAACCCAGGGTGAGGACGCCGAGGGGGCGCCCGATGTCCGCGGTCGTCCCGCCCAGCGCGCCCGGACCAGCAGCCCGCAGCAGGTCGAAGTAAGAACCGTAGTCGGGCGCGAGGAGCGGGTCGATGCCTCCCTGATGGGTGAGCACCCACAGGCCCCAGCTCAGGCCCGCCGTCGCAAGGGGGAGGGCGGCGACAGCGGCACGCCGCCATGCGATCTCGCGCCCTTCGGCTCGCGCGCCACGCCACACGCGCCACACGATCCCGACCCCGGCCGCGACGCCGATCGAGCGCACCAGCAGGCTCAGGGCCGCGGCGGCTCCCGCGAAGAGCGCCGCGCGCCGCGCCGGCAGGCGATCGGGCGGCCGATCCGCGAGGATCACGCCGATCACGAGGAGCAACGCGAACAGCGGCTCCGAGAGCAGGACGGTCAACACCGTGAGGGACGGGATCGCGAGCGCCGCGGTCGCGACCACCACGGCGGCGGGCCACGACAGCGTCCCCGCTCCCAGCAGCTGGAGGCGGGCGGCGTGCCAGGCGATCAGGCCGTTGGCGAGGGCGGCGCAGGCGACACCCAGCACCTTGCCCGCGAGCGCGGCCGCAGGCACCGACAGCAGCCCGAAAAGAGGGGCGAGGAGCAGGGGGTAGAGGGGCGGATAGTGGACCGCGACGGGTGTGCCGGGGAGGTTCGGGTAGACGTACCCGCGCCCGTGCGCCAGCGCCCAGCCGAGGCCGGCGTACAGCCCATCGTCGTAGAAGATGCCGACCAGATGGTGATTGAGCGCCAGGGCGCCGCCCACCAGCGTTACGAGCGCGACGGCCAAGCCGGCGCGCCCCGGCGTCAGCGGCGGCGCCACTCTCCCGCCGGCGGGAACAGGTTGTAGCGCAGGATGTGAAACAGCGCGGCGAGCCCGTCCCGCCAGGTGATCTTCTTTCCCTCCGCGTAGGTACGACCGCTGTACGAGATCGGCAGCTCCCAGATGCGCGCGCCCGCCTGGGCGAGCCGGGCCGTGATCTCGACCTCGAACCCGAACCGGTTGGCAGTGAGCGGGAGGCGCTTCAGCAGGTCCGCGCGCACCAGCTTGTAGCACGTCTCCATGTCGGTGAGGTTCAGGTTCGTGAACATGTTGGAGAGGAGGGTCAGGAGTCGGTTGCCGACGGAGTGCCAGAAATAGAGGACGCGGTGCGGGCCGCCCTGAAAGCGCGATCCGTACACCGCGTCCGCTTTGCCGTCGAGGATCGGCTGCATGAGCGCGGGGAGGTCGATCGGGTCGTACTCGAGATCGGCATCCTGGATCACGACGACGTCACCCGTCGCGCGGGAAATCCCGGCGCGGATAGCCGCCCCCTTCCCACGGTTGACCGGGTGGCGCTCCAGGACATCGAGCCGGCCGGCCTGGCGCAGCCGTTCGAGCACGTCCCCGGAGCCGTCGCGCGACGCGTCGTCGACCACGATCACTTCCACGGGGACCCGGACGGCGCGCACGCGCTCCACCACGTGCTCGATCGTCGCCGCCTCGTTGTAGACGGGGATGAGGACCGAGAGCTTCACGCCCCGGTCCCCGGCTTCTCTCCGCTGTCGTACCGGCTGAGCTTGCGGTACAGGGTGGACGGGTCGATGCCGAGCACTTCGGCCGCCCGCGTCTTGTTGCCCCCCTCGCTCTGCAGCACCCAGGTGATGTACGCCCGCTCGATGACGTCGAGCGTGGGATTGATGTGGGGCTGGTCCGCCACCAGCGGCTCGGCGCGATGCTCGGTGATCTTGGCCGGCATCGCCGCGAGGCTGATCGTCGCCCCCTTGGTGAGCACTCCCGCGCGCTCGAGGGCGTTTTCCAGCTCGCGCACGTTGCCGGGCCAGTCGTACGCCATGATGGCTTCCAGCGCATCCGCGTCCAGGCGCTGCGGCGCTTCGCCGTGCTCCTGGGCGATGCGCTCGAGGAACGCGGTCACGAAGATCTCGATGTCGTCCCGCCGGTCGCGCAACGGGGGCAGATGGATCGCGATCACGTTGAGTCGGTAGTAGAGGTCCGTACGGAACCGGCCGCGCTTGATGTCGTCCTCGAGGTCCCGGTTGGTGGCGGCGACGACGCGCACATCGACCGGGATCGCTTCGGTGCCGCCGACTGGGATCGCTTCGCGCTCCTGGAGGACGCGCAGCAGCTTTACCTGCGTGGCGGGCGACATCTCGCCGATCTCGTCCAGAAAGAAGGTGCCGTCCCGGGCGGCGGCGAACAGCCCCTGTTTGTCGCGCACGGCGCCGGTGAACGAGCCTTTCACATGGCCGAACAGCTCCGACTCGAGCAAGCTCTCCGGGAGTGCACCGCAGTTGAGCGACAAGAAAGGCCCGTCGCACCGCGTCGACAACTCGTGGATATAGCGGGCGATGACCTCCTTGCCCGTGCCCGACTCGCCCTGAATCAGCACGGTGCTCTCCGTAGGCGCCACCTGCTCGGCCAGACGCAGCACCTCCTGGAAGGGCCGCGACTTGCCGAGCGGTGTGACGAGCCCCGAGCGCTCCCGGCGTCGGATTTCCTGCTTGAGCTGCTTGTTCTCGGCCTTGAGGGTGCGCACTTCGGCGGCACGCCGGCACAAGGCGACGATCTCGTCATTGGAGAAGGGCTTCTGGACGTAATGAAACGCGCCCTCGTTCACCGCCTGGATCGCCGTCTGGAGCGTGGCCTGCGCCGTCATCAGGATGACGGGGGTCTCGGGGTCCTGCTCCCGGACCGCCGCCAGCAGGTCGATGCCGCTCACCCCCGGCATCCGGATGTCGGTGAGCACGATGTCGGGGGCCGACGCCTTGAGCTGCTCCAAGCCCGCCTTGCCCCCCTGCGCGGTGACCACGTCGAAGCCTTCGTTCTTGAGCAAGATGCGCAGGGTGTCGAGGATGCCCTGTTCGTCATCCACGATGAGGAGGGAGGGTTGCGCGCTCATGCGGCTTCCTCCTTGCGGCGGGCGGCAGGAAAGTAGACGATGAAGGTCGTGCCCCGCCCGGTGGCCGTATCCACCAGCACGAGGCCGCGGTGGGCGTCCACCGCACGCTGAACGATGGCGAGGCCGAGGCCGGTGCCGCCGGTGCGGCCCGTGACGAACGGCTCGAACAGCCGGGCGCGCACGGTCTCCGGAATCCCCGGACCGTTGTCGGTCACGCGCAGGGACACGGCGTGGTCGATCCCGGCGCCGCCCGGCAGCTCGTGCGGCGCGGGCCGCCCCGTCCGCACCGTCACGCGTGCGCCCGGCCCGGCCGCCTGGACGGCGTTCAATACCAGGTTCGACACGACCCGGTGCAGCAAATCTTCGTCCCCTTCCATCGGCGTCGCCTCCCCGTGAAGCTCGATCTGCGCGTCCGCCGGGCAGTCGGAGTGCTGATGTACGAGGCGGATCGCGGCCCGCGCCACCTCGTGGAGGTCCAGCGGCCGGCATTCAGTCACGCGAACGCGCGAGAAATCGAGGAACTCCGACAGCAGCCGCGACAGGCGGTCGCTCTCCCGCACGATCAGTCCCCCGAGGAACTTGTCGTCCGGGTTGGCGCGCTTGGTCCGGGCGAGCTGCTCGACCGACGAGCGGATGGAGGCGAGCGGATTCTTGATCTCGTGCGCCAAGCTCGACGAGAGCTCCGCCACCGCCTCCAGGCGCTCGGCCCGCAAGTGCAGCTCCTCCAAGCGCTTCGAGTCCGAGATGTCGGTGAAGATCGCCGTGACCCGGGGTGTCACGTCCGGGGCGATCTCGAGCGTCGTGGTGGTCACCCCGATGAGAAACGTTCGGTCGGGCCTCCGTACCGTGGCTTCCACCCGCATCGCGCGCACGCCGCGGCGCGCCGTCGCGGTCACGGCCGCCCAAAACTCGGGGGCAATCCGTGCGAACTCAGGCATGATGGGCCGGGAGCGCCACTCCCGCTCGCGGAAGCCCAGGATCTGCTCGGCGGCGGGGTTGCAGTACAGCAGGCGACCGTCCGCGTCCACCGTCACGACCCCCGTGGGGATGTTGCGCAGCACGTCCGCCGCCTCGAGCCGGACCTGGCGCAGCTCGCCCGCCAGCGCCTCCCGCTCGGCCCCCATTACCGAGACGCGGCTTGCGAAGTACGCGGTCACCGCAGCGACGCTCGCGAACAGCGCGAGCTGAATCGCGATATCCGGCGTCATCGCGGTGCTGTGACCGAAGAAGACGTCGGCGAAGTACACGATGCCGACCAGCAGCGTCACGAGTGCGGTGCTCGTGGGCGGCATCAGCACCGCGTTCACCGCGATCAGGGGGACGTACAAAGGCGTGAAATCGCTCTGT